>NZ_JBVHOQ010000037.1:0-88849 GCF_055568375.1 Streptomyces sp. NPDC026062 | reverse complement strand
ACGACGAACATCGACCCGGGTACTACCGCGTACCGGCGGAACGTTCGTCGTTCGAGGAGACGCCCCGGAGGGGCACCGGACCCCCACCCACCGGGACAGGGCGAACCCCGGTGGGGGACCCGCACCCCCCACGGAGCGACCCGCACACCAAGCCCGTCCGGCGATTGAGGACAGAGCCCCCTCACACCACCGGGGTGAACAACTCGTCCTGCGCCGCCTCACGCGCCGCGAGCACCGCGCCGCGCAGGACCGCGGTGCCGCCCAGCAGCCCCGCTCTGACCTCGGTTCGGAGCGGGGACATCATGGCCAGCCGCTCCTCGACCCGCGAGACCAGCGCCTCGCCGCCCGCATGGCCCACCTCACCCGCCAGCAGGACGCAGCCCGGGTCGAGGACCGAGGCGACGGCGGCGGCGCCGAGGGCGAGGCGGTCGGCGAGGATGCCGAGGAAGCCGTCGCCGTCCCCCTCCCCCTCCAGCGCCGCCCGCACCGCGGCCGCCGCGCCGGGCTCCTGGCCCACCGGGGGTGCGGTGATGCCATGGGCGGCGGCCAGTTCACAGAGCGCCGCCGAGCCCACCAGGGAGTGGAAGCCGCCCTCGCAGTTGACGGCGGACGGGGTCCCGGCCGTGCCGGGTACCGGCAGGAAGCCGAGCTCCCCCGCACCACCCGAGGCGCCTCGCCGCAGCTTCCCGTCCAGCATGACCGCCGCCCCGACGCCGTGGCCGAGCCAGAGCAGAACGAAGGTGTCGTGGTCCTGTGCGGCTCCGGCCCGGTGTTCGGCGACGGCGGCGAGGTTGGTCTCGTTCTCCACCAGCACCGTCGCGGGCAGGCGCTGCTGGAGCGCCCGGACCAGTGTGCGGTGCCAGGCGGGCAGACCGGTGGTGTCCCGCAGCTCCCCGGTGACCGGGTCGATCAGACCGGGGGCACCGACGCCGACGCTGTGCAGTGGCGCCGTGCCTGCCTTGCGCGCTGTGCGTTCCAGGAGGGCGACGGCCTGTTCGACGGCGTCGTCGGCCGGGGTGTCGCTGCCGATCGGCAGGGTGGCCTCGGCGAGCGTCACGCCCAGCAGGTCGGCGACGATCACGGCGACGCTGTCGGTGCGTACGTCGAGGGCGGCCAGATGGGCACGGTCGGCGACGATGCCGTAGAGCCGGGCGTTGGGCCCGCGGCGGTCGGCCCCGGTCTCACCGACGACCCGGATCAGCCCTGCTCCCTGCAGCCGTTCGACCAGGTCGGCGACGGTGGGCCGGGAGAGCCCGGTCAGGGTCTTCAACTGCGTGGCCGTCAGCGGGCCGTCCTGCTGGAGGAGGCGCAGGGCGAGCCGGTCGTTGATGGCCCGGGCGGTGCTCGGTGATGCGGGCATGCCGGGATCCTTCCAGATCTCCGCCACGGTGCAGGACCGGGCGGTCTATTTATCAGGCAGGGTTCCTGATAGTTTACTGCCCGCATCGTGGAGAAGGGCGCCCGGGAGCGTCGCGAACCGCGCATACAGATACTTCAGGGGAGGACACGCGGCATGACGACGGATTCCACGGCTACGGGCTTCGGCACACAGGAAGTGCGGCGGGCGCGGTATGCCGTCGCCGCGGTCTTCACCGTGCACGGCGCGGTGACCGGCAGTTTCGCCACTCGGGTGCCCTGGATCCAGGACCACGCCGGAGTCAGCGCCGGACAGCTCGGGATCGCTCTGGCCTTTCCGGCGATCGGCGCCTCGCTCGCGATGCCGCTGGCCGGTACGGTCAGCCACCGCTTCGGCGCCAGGACCGCCTTGCGCGGTCTGCTGACCCTGTGGACGCTGGCCCTGATCCTGCCGGCCCTGGCCCCCAACCTGCTCACGCTGTGCGCGGCACTGTTCGTGTACGGGGCGTCGGCCGGCATGTCGGACGTGGCGATGAACGCGCTCGGTGTCGAGGTGGAGAACCGCCTGGACAAGTCGATCATGTCCGGGCTGCACGGGATGTGGAGCGTGGGCGCCCTGATCGGTTCGGCGGCCGGGACCGTGGCCGCCCACCTGGGGGCGGACGCGCGGCTGCACCACACGATCGTCGCGCTGGTGCTGACCACTCTGGGCCTGATCGCCTGCCAGCGGGTCCTGGACCTGCGCAGCGAACCGGACCAGGAACCGCCGCCGCGCTTCGCCCTGCCGCCGAAGTCGGCCCTGATCATCGGCGCGGTGGGCTTCTGCGCGGTCTTCGCGGAGGGAGCCAGCCTGGACTGGTCGGCGGTCTACCTCCGTGATGTGCTGGACAGTTCGGCCGGGCTGGCAGCCGCGTCGACGACCGCGTTCGCCCTGACCATGGCCATCGCCCGGATCGCGGGCGACCGGATCGTCGACCGCTTCGGGGCGGTGCGGACCGTGCGGACCGGTGGCGTCCTCGCCACGGTCGGCGGGGTCATGGTGGTCACCGCGCCGAACGCGGCAGTGGCGATGTCCGGCTTCGGGCTGCTGGGGCTCGGCATCGCCGTCGTCGTCCCGCTCGCCTTCGCGGCAGCCGGGCGCAGCGGCCCCAACCCGAGCCAGGCGATCGCGGGCGTGGCCACCATCACGTACACCTCGGGCCTCATCGCCCCGTCTGCCATCGGCTCACTGGCCGAGGCGACCTCGCTGGTCGTCTCCTTCGGTGTGGTGTCGGTGCTGGCGTTCGGGCTGGTGCTCGGAGCCGGGGTGCTGCGGGCGGGCGACCGCAAGGTCGTGGCGGCTCCGGACGCCGACGCCGCGAGCCGGGCGGTGACCGGGCCGCACCCCTGACACACGGTGGGCGCAGGGGCAGGTGCGGAGCCCGGCCGAGAGGACCGCCGGTTCCGGCATTAGCATGGCGCTGATCATTTCTGCGGTGATGCCGTGCCGGGCGAGGCTCTGGACTCCGTACCTACACACAGGGAGCAGCCATGGGCGGCGTCGGCGTGCGCTGGACCTTGCACGGCGGCGGGAAGACGCCCGCGCCGCGCGCGGCTGTCCGTCCGGACGAGCGGGTGTCCCGGATCTTCGGGCTCGGCACCCGGCGTGTGGCCGCGGTGTTCGGGGCGCCGTAGCGTCCGTGGCGCGCGCAGAGCTCGGCGCTCCCTCGCAGATCACGACGGCGCAGGCCGAATCCTCATCCTCACGGCCCGTCCTGTCGGCATGCGCCTGAACGGCGTGTTCGGCTAGTCGTCGAGCCCCCGGTCCGGCCGGCGGATCTCAGCACCACCCCCAGCGACACATCAAGGAGCAAGACCATGGCGGGCTTCGGCTGGAAGCTGCACGGCGACGGCAAGAGCCTCGCACCCGGCGAGGTCGTGAGACCGGATGAGCGGCTCAGCTGGGGGCGCACCGCCGGCCTCGGTGCGCAGCACGTGGTCTCGATGATCGGGGCCTGCTTCGTCGCGCCGATCCTGATGGGTCTGGATGCCAACCTCGCCGTCATGGCGTCCGGTGTGGCCACCATCCTCTTCCTGCTCATCACCCGTGGCCGTATCCCCAGCTACCTCGGCAGCAGCCTGTCGTTCATCGGCGTGGCCGCGGTCGTCAAGACGCAGGGCGGCGACGCGGCGACGCTCACCGGCGCCCTGCTGGCCGTCGGCGCCGTCCTCTTCCTGTGCGGGGCAGTCGTTCGCGCCCTGGGCGCGCGCATCATCCACGCGGTCCTGCCGCCGGTGGTCACCGGCGCGGTGGTCATGCTGATCGGGTTCAACCTGGCCCCCGTCACCGCCGGCACCTACTGGCCCCAGGACCAGTGGACCGCGCTGCTCACCATGCTCTTCACGGGCTTCGCACTCGTGGTGCTGCGCGGCTTCTGGTCCCGGATCGCGATCTTCCTCGGTCTGGCCTTCGGCTATCTGATCTCGTGGGTGTTCGACCGCGTCTTCGGCAAGATCCACTCCCCCGCCGGAGGAGCCGAATCCGTCGACCACTGGCGGCTCGACCTCTCGGGGGTGGCCAAGGCCGACTGGATCGGCCTTCCCACCTTCCACGCCCCGAGCTTCTCCCTCTCCGCGATCCTCGTCGCGCTGCCCGTCGTCATCGCGCTCATCGCCGAGAACGCCGGACACGTCAAGGCCGTGGGCGAGATGACCGGCGACCCGCTGGACGACAAGCTCGGCACGGCGATCATGGCCGACGGCGCGGCCACAGTACTGTCGACATCGGTCGGCGGCCCCGCCACGACCACGTACGCCGAGAACATCGGCGTCATGGCCGCCACCCGCGTCTACTCGACCGCCGCCTACTGGTGCGCCGCCGGCTTTGCCATCCTGTTCGGGCTCTGCCCCAAGTTCGGTGCTGTCGTGGCAGCCATTCCCGGCGGCGTTCTCGGCGGGATCACGGTCATCCTCTACGGCATGATCGGCCTGCTCGGCGCCCAGATCTGGGTCCGCTCCCGCGTCGATCTCTCCAACCCGCTCCACCTCGTGCCCGTGGCCGCGGGACTCATCGTGGGCATCGGCAACGTCAGCCTGACGCTCACCGACAACTTCGAACTCAGCGGCATCGCCCTGGGCACGCTGATCGTCGTCATCGGCTACCACGCCCTTCGGGCCCTGGCACCTGCGCATCTGAAGAGCGAGCCGCCGCTCACCGAATCGGACAACCCGGGATACGACCGAGGTCTGCCGGGCGAATCGTGACCGCAGGCGCCATCAGGAGCGGGCGCGGGGCCGGCCCGAGGCGGCGAGGCCACGCACCCGCCCGGCTCCGCGGCCTCGCCGAGCCGGGCGGGTGCCATTGTGCTGTGCCTTCCGCTCTCCCACTGCCTCGCCCATTCCGGCGCACGACCACGTGATGCACCCCTCTGCGGGCTTCACGGGCTGAATCCTCCGCCTTCGGCCGACTTCCGGTCGCCTGCGGAACAGTCCTTGGGCGGTCACGCGCCGGACTTCGAACCGTTTTTCTCAGGCTCCGCCTCTGCGGGTATTCACGACAGCGGACGGAGGCGCCTTCATGCATGGGTGGCGTGACCGCACGCACACGTTCTTGCTCTCGCGGCCCGGAGCCGGACTGCGAGAGCAAGAAGCGAATTCACGCGAGGCAAGCGGTGAATCACGCGGGATCCGGTCGATGGCCGCGTCACTGACTCCGGATTTCAGATCCGGTGGCGGGCCATCGGCATCACCGGACAAAGGCGGGCGGCTCCGGAGCCTCCTCGTGCAAGACCTCGGACTCAGCCCCGGATGACGCGCGGAGATCCCCGATCTCATTCTCCGAGGTGACCGGCATCGGCCCGGACAGGCTGATCCACCACCGCGCACGGCTTGCCATCCAGGCCGTGCGCGGGGAATGGGCACACACCGCCCAACCACTCCCCCGCAACATTCACTCGATCGCCAGTTCCACCACACGAGCGGCATTGTCCGTGACGTAGAAGTGCCCCCCGGGGAAGATGTGATGACTGTGCGACCCCGATGTGACGGAAGACCATTCCTTCATCCTGTCCGGTGCGACCTTCGGGTCTCGATCGCCGGCCATGGTGACGAGCTCGACATCGAGTGGCGGGGACACCGGTGAGGTGGCTGCGTAGCGATCCAGCAGGAGATAGTCGTTGCGGACGATGTCCAGCAACATCATCCTGAGATCCGGATCCTCCAGAACCACCGAAGGGGTTCCGCCCAGAGTATTCACCGAGCGCATCAGCTCCCCATCACCGCGCGTCGCAGCGGGCAGCCCGCCATTGCCCGAACCGGCCGAGGCGAGCTCGCGGGCCGAAACACAGAGGCGCGTCACGGGGAGACCGGACGGCTTCAGCAGGCGCAGCGTCTCGTAAGCCACGGCCGCCCCCATGCTGTGGCCGAACACGATGGTTCTCCGCCGGTCCGCGGCCAGCGCTTCGGCCGCGCGGGATGCCAATTCCTCCATGGTGTCGATCGGCACCTCACCCATGCGGCTTTCCCTGCCCGGGTACTGAACGATCTGGAGTTCGAATCCCTTTGGGAGAAGTTCGGCCCATCCTCGATAGAAGCTCGCACTGCCCCCGGCATGGGGAAACACCACGAGGCGGCCGTCAGCAGTGGGGTTCTCCCGGTACTTCACGATCCAGCGACTCTTGTCAGGCATGCCTTATTCAGCCAACTTCACGATCGGAGGACGGCTTCGCCGAGGTCGGTGAGACGATGTGTCGTGACATTGCTCGTGCGTTCAGTGTCCACAAGACCTGATCTGCGCAGCACGCTCACGTGTTTACTCGCCGAAGGGCTGGAGATGTGTAGTCGTTGTGATATTTCGCCGGTCGAACTCGGGGTGCGTACACACTCCAGTACGCTGGCCCGCGTATGGCCGAGGAGATCACGCAGCGCCGCGACGGTGTCCTCTTCCTCTGTCTGCCAGAGACCATTGATGACCTCGACCTCAGGCATGACGTTATAGGCAACGGCCGGAAGTCCGTCACGCTCTGAAGCCGCGGAGAGAAACAGCGGTCCCGGGGCGAAGACGGACGGAACCAACACCAGTCCATCGCCTGTGAGTTTAACCTCCCGCCTGGGCCGGCCATCGTCTATCTCCAGGAAAGGAGGTCTCCAGCCGATCGCCGGATGTATGTGGTTGAGCGCCTCTTCCACGCCGCCGGACACGATCACCCGGCCGATCAGCTCGCACTCCTGGTTCAGGTGACTGCGTATGCGGGGCCAGAAGGGGTCCACCGCCAGTGTGCGAAATGGCCGAGCTCCCGGGCGGGTTGTGGACCGGGGCCCGAACCGGTGCAGTCTGCGCTTGACCTTTCGGCGCCATTCGCTTAATTCATCACCTTGATTCTCCGTCAGTCTGAGCTCTGCGAGTCGCGCCTCGAAGTCCGCACCGAGGGTTCCCAGAAAACGCACACGCGACAAGTCCGCAACCGTGAGTTGCAGGCTGATCAAGACTTTCCCCCCTTCGTCCGCAACCCGTATGTCCAGGGCTGTTGATTACCCGTCCATTAACACGAGTTGACGACTACTGTTGACGTTAACCGGTTGAGGCGATATCGGGAAGTGAGGATCAGGACACAACAGAAGACACATCCAGCTGTATCAGTAACGTGCGCGCACGCAGAGGGCGCACGGCGATCAAGGAGGTGCTGATGACGAGTGGCGTGACCACGTCCGACGGCTCGGCAGGGCCGTGTCGCCCGCTCGCGGAGAGGCTCGACCACCTGTTCCGGAGCTGCGCCGGTGAGCGGAAACGGCCTCCCTCGCACGAGGAGGTGGCGGCCGCCATCAACATCGCGGCCGGAACCAAGATCATCAGCGGCACCTACGTCTGGCAGTTGAGAACGGGGCGGAAGGCCAACCCCACCAAGCGCCATCTGGAGGCGCTCAGCCGCTACTTCGGAGTCAGCCCGTCCTACTTCTTCGACGCCGGGACCGCGGGAACCGACGAGCGGCCGTCGTTTCCCGGAGCTCCGAAGAACGCTGACGTGTACGGCCTGGTTCTCCGCGCCCAGGACCTTTCGGAACCCAGCCGCCGCCGTGTCATGGAACTTGTCAGCGAGCTGCGCCGGCTGGAGGGACTCGACGAGGCCACCAGCACACCGTCCTGAATCGGGAAGGGTTCTCACGACCCGGCAGAACCCTCCTCGACGAGTACGCGTGCTCACTCGCCCCAGGTGTGTGGTCACACGGGCGCCCCTGTCGTCGAAGGCGCGTCCACGGGCAGCTCCGGAGGCCGGCGCAGCGTACGGCTGAGCACCGAGGAGGTGGCCACCCCGGCCAGGACGACCGCGCATCCGAGCAGCGTGGGAGTACGGCCGTACGCCTCGTACAGGGTTCCTCCCACGAGCGGCGCCACAGCCCCGGCTCCTCCACCGCAGACATTGGCCACTCCCATCACCCGCCCACGATGGCTGTCCGGGGCGAGCCTCAGCTGGGTCGTCGTGAAGTACGCACTCGCGGTCGGCGCCGTGAACGCGCAGATCCCCATCAGCACCCCAGGGGTGTAGCTCCCGGGAAGCAGGGCGATCCCCACGGTGACCAAGGTGAACAGCCACAGCACGGCATACACCGGGCGGGAGCCGGTCAGCACCTTCTGCAGCAGCGGCACCGAAAGCGCCCCCAGCAGTCCGCCCACGCCCAGGAGCGCCGCCATCGCGCCGACGAGCCCGGAGTTCATCCCACTGGTCTTCGCGGACGCGATCACCACGAAGTAGACGGCGCCGTAGAAGAAGTTGGTGACGCTCGCGTAGGCCAGTCCGTGAGCCAGGAAGCGCTGCGAACGGATCCACCGGACGCCTTCGAGCAACTCCTGTCCCGCACGACCGCGGGGCCGCTCGGCACGGGCCGGTGGCGATCCCTTCCCCATGAAGAGGAGAAGGGCCAGACCGACCGCATGGGCGGCGCCTCCCGCCAGGAAGGGCAGATAGTTCCTGGCTGCCTGCAGAACGCCGCCCAGCGAGGTACCGATGAGCTGACCCGCGTAGGTACGAGCGGAGTTCAGAGCGACCGCGTGGGTCAGCTTCTCCGGAGCCACCAAGGAGGGGATCATCGCGGAGCCTGCGGCGAACATCACCGCGGTCGCCGCCCCGCTGGCCATGGCGATACCCACCAGCAGCGGCAGGGACGCCGTGCCCGTACGCAGGGACAACGCGGCCAGTCCGAAGACTGCGGTCAGGATGCCGGCGCACCACAGCAGGACGGTCCGCCTGTTGTACCGGTCCGCGACGGCCCCGGCAGGCAGTCCGGCGAGCAGGGCCGTCGCCGCGTCGACGAAGGAGATGATGCCGGCCTTGGCCGGTGAACCGGTCTCGGACAGCACCAGCAGCGGCAGCGCGATCAACGAGGTGCTGTAGGCGAGTTCGGCGGAGGTCTGACTCGCCCACAACAGGGTGAAATCTCTCCGTCCGGACCGTGGGCGGGTCACATGTGCTCCTTCGAAGGTCGGCCTTGGATGCGTCGGCGGGCTTCCGGACGGTGGACGGCGGTGACGCCGGGACCGCCGGAAACCGGTCTCGGCAGGTGTGGCGGGCCGGTCAGCTCAGCACGCGGCTGCGGCTGCGTGTCTGCACATAGGTCCGGCGCAGGTCGCGCACCACGCTCGTACGCTTCAGCCAGCGGTCCGTCCCGTCGTAGCGGGGGGTGAAGGTGTCCCGGCCGTGCACCACCTGGTAGTTGTCGAGGAACACCGCCTCGCCCGCCTCCAGCACGACGCGGGTGGCCGCCCCGTTCAGCAGCGACGCACACTCCTGGAGCGCGGACCTGGCTTCCTCGTCCCCCGGCAGCTCCTCCGTGAAGTCCCCGTCTATACGCAGGTACGGCCGGTCCTCGGGCCCGAACAGGACAGACGACACCTCGTGCCGCCGGCCCTCCCGGCCGAGCGGCTCCTGGGTGTGCGAGTCGTCCGGGTAGAAGCGGAACCGGTCGTCCAGCAGCACCTCCTTGACCTCGTCCGACAGCTCGATGCCGCCCAGGCCGGCCACCGTGGTGCCGACCCGGTCGGGGTTGCGCAGGCACATCAGCACCACGTAGTCACCGCGGCAGGTGTGAAAGACGTCCTCCGTGTGCAGGGTGAGCGCGCTCTCGCTGCTCGCGCTCGTCAGCGACTCCTCCTGGCCCCGGGAGGGGCACACGTCGTGCACCAGGCGCCCGTTCTGCTGGCCGGCCCAGGCGAAGGGGTCGCCCAGCGCACTGGCGACCAGGAGCAGCACCAGTTCCTCCCGGACCGCGACCGCGTCCTTCTCCGCGGCCTGCCAGCTCTCCGGGGTAGGGCTGAGGTGCGCGTCCACCGGAAGGTTCGCCACCGAGATGACCGCCTCCTCCGCGGCCCGCGCCGTGGTGAGGAACTGACGCATCCCCAGGGGCAGTCGCTGCGATTCGGCGGCGACCCGGTCGATGTGGAGCGCGGAGTCCCAGCCTTCCAGTTCGGCCAGGAGGCGGTCCGCCAGGGCGGCGACCGCCGCCCTCTCCGTGTCGTTCAGGACATAACGAGCCATGAGTAGAACCCCTTTCAGTCGGTACGGGCCTGGCGGACCAGCTGCCGCAGGCCGAGAAGAACCTGCCGGGCCAGGTGCTCGACGGTTGCCGTGTCGTGGTTCGCGGGTGAGTGGATCCAGTCGAAGCGGAGCGCGCCGTCGGTGACCGCGGCCACGATGTCGATGAGGTGCGGGCGCAGCTGCTCGGGCGCACGGTCCCGGCCGAGGCCTTCGAGGCCTCGTCGGACCAGCCCCGCCTCGCCGTCCGCGACGTCCCACTGCCCCAGATAGTTGAAGCTGATCCGGGGCTCGGGCCGGGACGCCAGCGCGTGCCCCGGTGTGCCGGGCGGCGAGAGGTGGCGCAGCGCTCCGTATCCGAGCCCCCTGCCGGGTGTCCTGCGCAGGAGGCGCTTGGTCCCCTTCAGCGCCGCCGGCCAGTCGCCGTCGGGCACGTCGAGGGTGACCGGGTAGATGGTGGTGAACCAGCCGACGGTACGGGAGAGGTCGATGCCCTCGAAGAGCTCCTCGCGGCCGTGCCCCTCCAGGGCGACCGTGACGGGCCCGCCCGCCCACGCACCGAGCGTCCGGCCCACCACCGCGAGCAGGGCGTCGTTGATCCGGGTGCGGTGCAGGCCCGGTATCCGCCGGAGAAGCACATCGGTCTCCTCGGCGTCCAGGGTCTCGGAGACGACCGCGCTCGTGCCGTACGTGTTCGGCGCATCGCCGTCCCTCGGCAGGGGCCGGGACGTGGCGAGCACCTGCTCCCAGTGGGGCACCTCGTGGTCGAGTCCGCCGGTCCGGACGTGCTCCGCCAACCGGGCCGCCCAGCCCCGGTAGCCGGTGGTCCTCGGCGGGAACCGCACGTCCTCTCCCCGGGCGAGGGCGGCGTACGCGGTGCTCAGGTCCTCCATGAGCACCCGCCACGAGACACCGTCCGTCACCAGGTGGTGCACGGCGAGGAGCAGTTGCGGCGCGGCCTCCCCGCCCGGGCGGATCAGCACGCCCCTGACCAGCGAGCCCGACGCCAGATCCAGACTCCGCTGTGCCGCGAGCGCGGCCGCGTGGGCCGTCCGGTCGCGCCCGGCTGCGTCCGTCGGGGACAGGACGCACTCCGTCAGCAGGTCCTGGTCCCGCCGCCCGTCGGAATCCGGCCCGTCGGGGGCGGCCGGGTACTCCTGGGTCCAGGTGCCGTCCTCGTCACGGACGAAGCGTGCGCGCAGGGCGTCGTGGTGAGCGACGACCGCTCGCAGCGCCCGCTCCAGCACGGCGGTGTCGGCGTCCGGGGCCAACTCGACGTGGACCGACATCGCGTAGTGGTCGTGCGCGGTGGGGTGCCGCTCGAAGAACCAGCGCTGGATCGGCGTGAGCTCGACGGGCCCGCTCGGCACGTCCGGCGCGGACGCGCCCGCGGCGTCCGGGTCCTGGGCGGTGGTCTCCGCGGCCAGCGCCGCGACGGTCTGGTGGAGGAACAGCATGCGCGAGGTCACGCGCAGACCGGCCTGACGGGCCTTGGAGACCACCTGGATGGAGAGGATCGAGTCGCCGCCGAGCTCGAAGAAGTTGTCGTGGACGCCGACCCGGCCGGCGCCGAGCACCTCCGTCCAGATCGCGGCAAGGGTCTCCTCGACCGCGTTGCGCGGTGCCGCGGCCTCGGTTGCGCGCTGACCCCCAGCCGGCGCCTCGGGGGCGGGAAGCGCGCGCCGGTCGACCTTCCCCGTCGGCGAGAGCGGCACTGCCTCCAGCGGCACGAACAGGCTCGGCACCATGTAGTCGGGCAGCGAACCGGCCAGGTGCGCACGCAGTTCCGCCGTCGTCGCCTCACCCCGCGCCACCACGTAGGCGACCAGCCTGCCGTGTCCGCTCCCGTCCTGGTGGGCGACCACCACGGCTTCGCGGACCCCGGGGTGGCGAACGAGCGCCGTCTCGATCTCGCCGGGCTCGATGCGGAAGCCCCGCACCTTGACCTGCTGGTCGCCGCGCCCCAGGTGTTCCAGGGTGCCGTCGGCACGCCAGCGCGCCAGGTCCCCGGAGCGGTACATCCGCTCCCCCGGCTTCCCGTACGGGTTGACCGGGAACCGTTCGGCCGTCAGCTCGGGCCTGTGCAGGTAGCCGCGGGCCAGACCTCGGCCGGCCACATGGATCTCGCCGGGGACACCGATCGGCACCGGGGCACCGGCCGGGTCCAGCAGCAGCACCCGGTAGCCAGGCAGCGGGCGGCCCGCCGGGATGCGGGATCCCGGCGCGGCGTGCTCGGGCCGCACTTCCTGGAAGGTGACGTGGACGGTCGTCTCGGTGATGCCGTACATGTTCACCAGACGGGCCCCGGCGTCCGCGTACCGCTCGAACCAGGTGATGAGGTGCTTGGGTTCCAGAGCCTCGCCGCCGAAGACGATCCACCGCAGTGCGGGCGGTACGGCGGCGTCCTCGGCCGCCGCCGCGGCGGCCAGCTCGCCGAACCGCGACGGCGTCTGGTTGAGCACGGTCACCCGTTCGTCGGCCAGCAGTGTCCAGAAGGCCTCGGTGTCGCGGGCCACCTCGCGGGGCACGACCACGGCGCGTCCGCCGGTGGCCAGGCACGCCCACAGCTCCCAGACGGAGAAGTCGAAGGCGTACGAGTGGAAGACCGTCCACACGTCCGACGCGTCGAAGGAGAACAGCGGCCCGGCGTTCGCGAACAGGTCGAGCACCGAGCCGTGTTCGACGGCGACCCCCTTGGGGCGGCCGGTCGAGCCGGAGGTGTAGATGACGTAGGCGAGGTCGCCGCGCGAGGGCGTCACCTCGGGTGCCCGAGCGGAGAGCTCCCCGATCGACTCGTCGTCGAGGTCGACGAGCAGCCCTTCGGCGGCCGGCAGCCGTTCCTGGAGCCCGTGGTGCGTGACGAGGATCTTGGTACCCGAGTCACGGACCATGTACGCGAGCCGGTCCTGCGGGTACTCGGGGTCCAGCGGGACGTACGCCGCGCCGGACTTCAGGATGCCGAGCATGCCGACCACCATGTCCGGGCCGCGCTCGGCGCAGAGTCCGACCAGGACGTCCGGCCCGGCGCCCAGCGCCAGCAAGTGGTGGGCGAGCCGGTTGGCCCGATCGTCCAGCTCCCGGTAGGTCAGCCGGCCCGCGCCGCAGGTGACGGCGACGGCGTCCGGGGCCTCGGCAGCGCGCGACGCGACCAGCTCGGGAAGGGAGGCCGCTCGGGCCCGCTCGCCCTCGTCCGCGTTCCACTCCCGTACGACCTTCTCCAGCTCGTCCGGGGCGAGCAGCGGGAGTTCCGCCAGGGAACGGCCGGGGGCCGTGCCGCAGCCGTCGAGGACCACACGGAGGTGTTCGGCGAAGCGCGCGACGGTCGCCTCGTCGAACAGGTCGCTGCTGTACTCGACGACCGCGTGGACGCCGTCGTCCGCCTCCTCGAACTCCAGCGTCAGGTCGTACAGGGCGGTGTCCCGGCCCATGTCCAGTCCCTCCGCGCGCAGCCCGGGGAGATCCAGGTGGGCGCCCGGGGTGTTCTGCAGCACCACCATCACCTGGAACAGCGGGGTGCGGCTCGTGTCGCGCTCCTGGCCGACGGCCTCGACGACCCGCTCGAACGGCACCTCCTCGTGGGCGAAGGCATCGAGAGCGGTCTCCCGCACCGAGGAGAGCAGGTCGGCGTACGACCGCGCGGTGTCGACCCGGGACCGCAGCACGACCGTGTTGACCAGGAAGCCCACCAGGCGTTCCAGGCCGGCGGCGCCACGTCCCGCGGTGGCGGTGCCGACCGCGATGTCGTCCTGGCCCGAGTACCGGGCGAGGACCACCTTGACGGCGGCGGTCAGCGCCATGAAGAGCGTGGCGTCGTGGGCCCGCGCCGTGTCCCGCAGCCGGTCCACGACGTCCCCCGGCACCGTGAAGGCGTACGAGGCGCCCCGGCCGGAGCGCACCGCCGGGCGGGGCCGGTCCGTGGGCAGTTCGAGCGGCGCCACGCCGCGCAGCCGCTCGCCCCACCAGGCCAGGTGGGACTCCAGGACGCCGCCCTCACCGAGCCGTTGGCGCTGCCAGGCAGCGAAGTCCGCGTACTGGGCGGTTGCTTCGGGAAGGCGTGCCTCCCGTTCCGCGGTCCGGGCGGCGTACAGCTCCCCGAGTTCCTCGGCGATCAGACCCATCGACCAGCCGTCGGTGACGATGTGGTGCATGCCCAGGACCAGGACGTGGACGTCGGCGGCCAGCCGGAGGAGCAGCACCCGCACCAGCGGGCCGTGCCGGAGGTCGAACGGGCGGTTGACCCCGGCCCGTACGAGCGTCCGCATCCGCTCCTCGCGCGCGTCCTCGTCCGTCAGCGACGTCAGGTCCACGTGTTCCCAGCCGGGTGCAAGGTGCTGGTGCACGATCTGGACGCCCTCGCCGCCGGGCATCTCGAAGGTCGTGCGCAGCGACTCGTGACGCGCGGTCAGCTCGTCCAGGGCCTCCCGCAGCACCTGCTCGTCGAGCGCTCCCGTCAGCCGCACGGCCGCGGTCGAGTGGTACTCCGTGCTCTCCTGGTCGAAGTCCTGGAGGAACCAGAGGCGTTGCTGGCCGAAGGACATGGGCAGCGCGCCGTCCCGGGAGACGACGGGGATCGTCGCGGTGCCGGGTTCGGCCGGCGCCTGCTCCTCCCGCGGTCCGAGGGCGGCTGCCAGCTCGGCGACGGTCGGCGCGTCGAACAGCAGCCGGGGCGAGATCCGCCGCCCCAGGGCCTTGTGGGCCCGGGAGACCACGAGGATCGACGAGATGGAGTTCCCGCCGTGCTCGAAGAAGTTGTCGTGGATCCCGATGCGCTCCACCCGCAGGACCTCGGCCAGGATCCCGGCGAGGGTCTCCTCGACGGGGTCGCGCGGTGCCGCGAACGTCCCCTCGGTCTCCTCGCGGCGGGCCTCCGGGGCGGGCAGGGCCTTCGTGTCGGTCTTGCCGTTCGGTGACAGAGGGAGCCCGTCCAGTGGCACGAAGGCCTCCGGAATCATGTAATCCGGAAGCGACTTGGCCAGTTCGGTGCGCAGCTCGCGGGCCGGCAGGGGACGTTCGGAGACGGTGTACGCCACGATGCGGCGCTCGCCCGGAACGTCCTCGCGCAGGATCACCGCGGCCTGCCGCACGTCCGCGACCCGGTCCAGGGCCGCGGCGACCTCACCGAGTTCGATGCGGTAGCCGCGCAGCTTGACCTGGTGGTCGGTGCGTCCGACGAACTCCAGCCGTCCGTCGGCCAGCCGCCGGACGAGGTCGCCGGTGCGGTACATGCGCCCGCCCGGCTCCCCGAAGGGGCAGGCCACGAAGCGTTCCGCGGTCAGGCCCGGCCGGCGCAGATAGCCTCGGGCGAGCACGGGTCCGGCCACGTGGAGCTCGCCGGTCACGCCGACGGGGACCGGCCGCAGTCCGGGGTCGAGGACGTACAGCGAGGCGTTGGCGAGGGCGTTGCCGATGGGGACGGTCTCACCGTCGTCGCCCGCGTCGTAGTCCGAGACGGTGACCTGGATGGTGGCTTCGGTGGGGCCGTACTTGTTGGTCAGCGGCACCTGCCAGGCGGCGTGCACGGCGTCGGCCAGGGACCTCGGAAGCGGCTCTCCGCCGACGAACAGGCGTCGCAGCGCGCGCGGTCGCCGGTCGAGGGGGACGGCTCCCAGCAGCGACGGGACGAACTGGGCGACGGTGATACCGGCGCGGTCCATCAGATCGAGCAGCTGCTCGGGGTCACGGGAGGTCTCCGAGGAGACCACGTGCGCGGTCGCACCCGACAGGACGGAGAGCATCAGCTCCCACACCGACACGTCGAAGCTCATCGAGGTGCGCAGCAGCACCCGGTCCTCGGGCGTGACGGGGTAGGCCGTGTCCAGCCAGGGCAGGAGGTTCGCGGCGCTGCCATGGGTCACCATCACGCCCTTGGGACGTCCCGTGGACCCCGAGGTGTAGATGATGTAAGCCAGGTCGCCCTCGGTCACCGTCACTTCGGGGGCGGTGACCGGCAGGCCGGCCGGGCCGAGATCGCCGTCGATCTCCACCTCGGTGGCTCCCGAGACCGGCAGCACGTCTCTCAGCGCACGCTCGGTCAGCAGGACCTCCATGCCGCAGTCGCCCATCATGTGCGCGAGCCGTTCGGCGGGGTAGTCCGCGTCCAGCGGGACGTAGGTGGCGCCCGCCTTGAGGATGGCCAGCACCCCGACGAGCATCAGCGGGCCGCGCCGCACGGACAGGCCCACCGGCCTGTCCGGGCCGGCCCCGAGGGAGAGCAGGTGGTGGGCGAGCCGGTTGGCGCGCTCGTCCAGGTCGCGGTAGGTCAGGTCCGGGCCGTCACCGGCGACGGCAACGGCGTCGGGGGTGCGGGCGGCCCAGCGGGCGAACCGCTCGTGCAGGAACTCGCCCTCCCCCTCGACGGCCCCGGCCGCGTTCCAGCCCCGCACGGCCTGCTCGTACTCGGCGTCCGAGAGCAGCGGGACGTCCGCCACCGCACGGTCGGCGTCGGCGGCCAGGGCGCTCAGCAGGCGCTCCAGATGGATGGCCGCCCGCTCCACGGTCGTCTCGTCGAACAGCTCCGGGTCGTAGGCCAGGGAGTACCCGAAGACCTCGCCCGCGTGGGCGCGCAGGATCAGCGGGAAGTTAGTGGTCTCCACGCTGCGCAGGTCCCGCAGGCGCAGCCCCTCACCGGCCGCCGCGCGGTCGGTCATCGGGTAGTTCTCGAAGTTCACCAGGCTCTCGAACAGGGGCGCGCCGCCGGGCGGCGCGCAGAGCGTCCGGATCCGGCTCAGCGGGACATGCGCGTGCTCGACCGCCTCGGCCTGGGCCCGCTGGACCTCCGCGAGCCAGCGCGCGACCGGTGTCGCGCCCGGCACCTGGATGCGCACCGGCAGCGTGTTCAGGGTCATGCCGACGATGGTGTCGACGCCGGGCAGGTCGGCGGGACGGCCGGATACCGTCGCGCCGAACACCACGTCGTCCCGGCCGCCGTAGCGGGACAGCAGGAGCGCCCAGGCGCCCTGGACGACCGCGTTGTCGGTCAGCCGGTGACTCCGGGCGAAGGCGTACACCTCGTCGCTGGCCTCGGGCGAGAGCTCGCGCACCAGCCGCGCGGTCGACCGGGGCTCGTACCCGGAGGCGGGCCGCCGGTCGAAGGGCAGCGGCGTCGGCTCGTCGACGCCGTCGAGCACGGTGCGCCAGTACTCCTCGGACCGGGGCGCGTCCTGGGCCTCCAGCCACTCCACGTAGGCGCGGAACGGGCGTGCGCCCGGCAGTTCCGGGGTGCGCCCGGCGGCCAGGGCCTCGTACGCGGCCGACACACCGCCCAGCATCCGGAATGTGCTCCAGCCGTCCAGCAGCACATGGTGCGAGCTGCGTACCACGCACACGCTCGTGTCCGCCGTGCGGATCAGGGCGAGGCGGGCGAGCGGCGCGGCCGAGAGATCCAGTCCGCGTTCCCGGTCGGTGTCCAGGAAGTCTTCGAGCATGGCTGCCCGCCGGTCCTCCGGGTGAGACCGCCAGTCTAGGTGGACGACCGGGAGTTCGGCCGTGCGCTCGATCGCGACGAGCGGCCGCGGCACGCCTTCCCACACCAGTCTGCCGCGCAGCAGCTCGAAGTGGTCGGTGACCAGCTGCCAGGACCGGGCGAGCAGTTCGACGTCCGTCACCTCGTCGAAGGTGAACACCATCTGGTCGAAGTAACCGGGCAGATCGGGGTCGGCCAGGGAGTGGAAGAGCATGCCGGCCTGGGCCGGGGTCAGCGGGTAGAGGTCCGCCACGGACCGGCCGTCGCCGACGACCCGGTCGACGGCCGCCTGGCCGAGGCCGGCCAGCGGGAAGTCCGAGGGGGTGGCCCCGCCGCTGCCCTCGGCGGTGCAGTGGGCCACGATCTCCCGCAGGGCGGTGAGGAAGTCCGAGGCAACCCGCTCGATGGTGGCCGGGGCGAACACCTCGTCGGAGAAGGTCCAGCCGACGCTGAGGCGCCCGTCGTCGATGAGCCCGATCACGTCCAGCAGATAGGGACGGCGCTCATCGGGCGCGTGTTCGCTGCCCAGCGACGGCAGCAGGCCGCGGATCGGTCCCTGCCCGTCGGTCGCTCCCTGCCACTGCCCCAGGTAGTTGAAGCTCATGGCGGGCAGCCGGTGGGCGCGCAGCGCGTGGCCGGGGGTGCCCGGCTCGGACAGGAAGCGCAGCGCGTCGTAGCCGAGGCCGTTGCCGGGTACGGTCCGCAGCTGTTCCTTGACCGATTTGAGGACCGGCCCCCAGCCGGCCCTGCGGGGCAGGGTCAGTGCGACGGGGAAGTGGGAGGTGAACCACCCGGCGGTGCGGGTGAGGTCGATGTCGTCGAACAGTTCCTCGCGCCCGTGCCCCTCCAGACCGACGATCACGCGGTCGGCGCCGGCCCAGTCGGACACGGCCCGTCCCAGAGCGGTCAGCAGTACGTCGTTGATGCGGGTGCGATAGGCGGCCGGCACCTGGTGCAGCAGCGCGTCCGTCTCCTCGCGGCCGAGGCTCACCTCGACGGTCCGCTCGTGGGCGACGAGGTTCTCGCCGTCCCGGTCGGCGGGGAGCGCGGGGGCGGTGTCCGGGTCGAGCGCCGCCCAGTGGGCGACCTCGTGGTCCAGTCCTCCCGAGCGCACATGCGAGGCCAGCCGCTCGGTCCACTGCCCGTACGACGTCGTACGGGGCGGCAGCGCGGGCTCGGCGCCGGCGGCGAGCTGCCGGTAGGCGGTCGCCAGGTCCGCCAGGAGCAGCCGCCAGGACACACCGTCCACCACGAGGTGGTGCACGGAGAGGAACAGGCTGGGCCGTTCCTGCCCGCCCCCGCGGAACAGCACGCCCCGCACGAGGGCCCCGGTGGCCGGCTCGTGCGAGCGCTGCGCGGCCTCGGCCGCCGCGTGCAGGGCCCGCTCGCGGTCCTCGGGGGCGGTGTCCGGCAGCCGGTGCTCGGTGAGCAGAACGCCGGGTGCGGGTATGTCCTGCCCGTACTCCTGCCGCCACGTTCCGTCCCGGCCGGTGAAGCGCATGCGCAGCGCGTCGTGGTGTGCCACCACCTCGCGCAGGGCGCGGGCGAGCAGCCCGGTGTCGGTCCCGGGGGCCAGCTCGACATGCGCGGACATCGCGTAGTGGGCCGGTGCGACGGTGTGGGTGTCCAGGAACCACCGCTGGATCGGGGCGAGTTCGGCGCTGCCGGTGGCCGGGCCGCGGACGGCTGTCCGGTCCTCGGCGCTGTCGTCCAGTTCGACGACGGACGCGAGGGCCGCCACGGTCTGGTGCAGGAAGAGCTGTTTGGAGGTGAGCCGCACCCCTCGGTCGCGCAGCTGGGTCACGACCTGGATGGAGAGGATCGAGTCGCCGCCGAGGGCGAAGAAGTTGTCGTGGACGCCGACCCGGGGCACGCCGAGGACACCGGCCCAGGTGGTCGCGAGCAGTTCCTCCACGGCTTCCCTCGGCGCCACGTGCTGCTCGCCTTCGGTGCCCGCCGGGACGTCCGGCTCCGGCAGTGCCCGGCGGTCGACCTTGCCGCTGGGGGTCAGCGGCAGCTCGTCCAGCACGGTGAACGCGGCCGGGACCATGTAGTCGGGCAGGCGTCCGCCGAGGTGGGCGCGGAGGCCGGTGGTTCCGAGGGGGCCCGCGCCCACGACGTAGGCGACGAGACGGGGTCCGCCCGCGAGGTCCTGCCGGGCGACGACCGCGGCCTGCCGGACGGCGGGGTGGGCGAGCAGCGCGGTCTCCACCTCGCCGGGCTCGACCCGGAAACCGCGGATCTTGACCTGTTCGTCGGCTCGGCCGAGGAACTCCAGGTCACCGCCCGGCAGGCGGCGGGCCCGGTCGCCCGTGCGGTACAGCCGGTCACCGGGGACGAAGGGGCTGGGCACGAACCGCTCGGCGGTCAGGTCCTCGCGCCCGTGGTAGCCGCGTCCGATGCCGTCGCCGCCGATCCAGATCTCGCCGGGAACACCGACGGGGCTCAGTCCCGCCGCCTGGTCCAGGACGTACACCCGGGTGCGGGGCAGCGGTCGTCCGATCGGGACGAACACTCCGTCGCTCACGTTGCCGGGCGTGGCCCGGAAGACGGTCGAGTCGACGGTGGCCTCGGTGCCGCCGTACGCGTTGACCACCACGGTGTCCGGTCCCACCTGGTCGAGCAGCGCCCGGCAGTCCGCCACCCGCCACCCTTCCGAGCCGACCGAGATCAGTTTCAGCTCCGGAAGACCGCCGGGACGGCGCCGCGCCTCGGCCAGCACCGCGTTCATCAGCGTCGGCACGATCTCCAGGCCGGTGGCGCCGGTGCGCTCCATCAGGTCGAGCAGCGCCGGCGGGTCGGTCGTCACGTCCTTCGCCGCGATCACCAGGGTGCCGCCGAAGGGCAGCGACCGGATGAGGTCGGCGAAGAAGAGGTCGACGGAGAGGCTGGAGACCGACATGAAGCGCAGCTTCGCCTCGGTCAGCCCGTACGCCTCGTCCCAGGCGGCGCAGATGTGCCGGATATTGCGGTGCTCGATGGCGACGCCCTTGGGCCGCCCGGTCGATCCCGAGGTGTAGATGACGTACGCCAGGTCGTCGGCGGTCACCTCGTTCGGCGGCGCCTGGGCGGGGGCGGCGGCGAGCCGGTCCGCGTCGGTGTCCAGGTCGACGCGCGCCGCGTCCGTGGCCGGCAGCCGGGCGCCGGCCGCCAGGTCGGTGACGATCAGCCGTGCACCGGATTCCGCCAGCATGTGCTCCAGCCGGTCGGCGGGGAAGTCGGGGTCCAGCGGTACGTAGGCGGCGCCGGCCTTGAGGATGCCGAGGAGTCCGACGGCCATGTGCGCGCCCCGCCCGACGCCGAGACCGACCAGGGTGCCCGGGCCCGCGCCGAGGTCGCGCAGCACATGGGCCAGCCGGTTGGCCCGCTCGTCCAGTTCGCGGTAGGTGAGGACGTGGTCGTCGGCGATCACCGCCGTGGCCCCGGGGGTGCGTCCGGCCTGGCGGGCCACCCGCTCGTGGATCAGGTCCGGTGCCGTCCCGGGTGTGCCGGTGGCGTTCCAGCCCTCGGTCAGCAGGTGCCGCTCGGCGTCCGTGAGGATCTCCAGCTCGTGGACCCGCCGCTCCGGGGTGGCGGCCGCCGCGCCGAGCAGGGTGAGCAGGTGCCCGGTCAGCCGCTCGATCGTGGCGCGGTCGAACAGCTCGGTGCTGTACTCCACCAGTCCGGCCAGGGCGTCGCCGCGCTCCTCGAACTCCAGGGTGAGGTCGCACAGCGACGCCTCCCGCTCCAGGGGGTACTCGGCCGCCTCGACGCCCGGGAACCGCACCGGGGTGTCCGGCACGTTCTGCAGCACCACCATGGCCTGCACCAGCGGGGTGCGGCTGGGGTCACGTTCCGGCGCGAGCGCCTCCACCAGCCGGTCGAAGGGCACGTCGTCGTGGGCGAAGGCGTCGAGAACACTGTCCCTCACCTGGCCGAGCAGCTCCGCGAAGGACAGCTCGGCGCTCACGTCGGAGCGCAGCACCACGGTGTTCACCAGAAAGCCGACGACCTCTTCGAGCTCGGGGCGGCCCCGCCCGGAGGAGCTGGTGCCGACCGCGATGTCCCGCTGCCCGGTGTAGCGGGACAGCAGCGTCTGGACGGCCGCCGTCAGCACCATGAAGAGCGTCGCCCCGTGTGTGCGGGCCAGCTCCTTGACCGGGGCGAGGACCTCGGCGGGCACCTCGAAGGCGCACACCGCGCCCGCCGACGAGCGCACCGCGGGCCGCGGCCGGTCGGTGGGGAGCTCCAGCGGTTCGAGGGCCGCCAGCCGCTCCCGCCACCAGCCCAGCCCGCCCGCCCGCGCATCGCCCGAGGCTGTCCGCTCCCGCTGCCAGACGGCGAAGTCGGCGTACTGCAAAGCCGGTTCGGGCAGTTCGGCGGCCCTGCCCGTCACTCGCGCGGCGTACAGACCGCCCAGGTCGCGGGCGACGATGCCCATCGACCAGCCGTCCGTGACGATGTGGTGGGTGCCCAGGACGCACACATGCTCGGTGCCGGAGAGCCGTACCAGCAGTACTCGGGCCAGGGGGCCGCGCCGCAGGTCGTAGGGCCGGCCCAACTCGGCCCGTACCAGCTCCCGCACCTCGGCCTCGCGCGCGGCCTCGTCGGCCAGGTGCGTGACATCGGCGTCCACCCACTCCGGGTCCAGTGTGCCGTGCACCTCCTGGACGCCACCGCCGTCCGCCATCCGGAACGTGGTGCGCAGCACCTCGTGGCGGGCCACCAGGTCACTCACCGCCCCGCGCAGCGCACCGGTGTCCAGCGCGCCGGTCAGCCGGAGCGCCTGAGCGAGGTGGTAGTCGGCGCCGCCGGGCGTGAAGTCCTCCATGAACCAGAGGCGTTGCTGCCCGTGCGACATCGGGAGGGGGCCCGTCCGAGGAGCGCGGGGGATCCCGGGTTCGGATGCGGGGCCGGTTCCGGTACTGCCCGCCAGGCGCCGGGCCAGCGCCTCGCGCAGGTGCTCGGGGAGTGCCGCTATGCGGTTCTCTCGGGAGGACGGCGTGCTCATGTGGGACTCCTTGAAGGCGTGGGACGGTCCAGGGCGCATCCGACGGGCGCGGTCCCACCGGCGTGAGTGCGGGGCGGACCGCCCCGCCGCGGGGGACGGCGGGGCAGCCCTGTCAGGGGGTGCGGTGTCGCTCGGTCACGGCTGCGGGCCGGAGCCGGCCGCCTCCAGTTCCGCGAGGATCCGCTCCTCGATCTCGTGGGCGATGCGGGCGACGGTCGGGCTGTCGAACAGGGCCCGGGGCGAGAGGTCGACGGTGAAGGCGGCGTTGAGCCGGGAGACCACCCGGATCGCGAGGAGCGAGTCGCCGCCCGCCTCGAAGAAGTCGTCGTGCACCCCCACGGCGGTGCCGCCGGTCAGCTCCGACCAGATCGCTGCCACGGTGTCCTCCGTCGCGGTGCGCGGCGCGGTGCGGCCGACGGCCCCGGAGGGTGTGGGCGCGGGAGCGGGCAGCGCCTGCCGGTCGGCCTTGCCGCTGGGGGTGAGCGGGATCGCGTCCAGCGCCGTGAAGACGGCCGGGACCATGAACTCCGGCAGCCGCGCCGCGAGATGGCCGCGCAGCTGCGCCGGGTCCATGCGATGTGCGCCGGCCGGGACGACGTGGGCCACCAGGAACGTCCGGTCGCCGTCGTCGTGCGCGACGACGGTGGCGTCCCGTACGGCCGGGTGGGCGACGAGGGCGGACTCGATCTCGCCGGTCTCGATGCGGAAGCCGCGGATCTTGACCTGTCCGTCCCGGCGCCCCAGGTAGACGAGGGCGCCGTCGCCGCGCCACCGCACCAGGTCGCCCGACCGGTACATCCGCTCGCCCGGCGCGCCGAAGGGATGGGCGGGGAAGCGCTCCTCGGTCAGGCCGGGGCGGTCCAGGTAGCCGCGGGCCAGTCCGGCGCCCGCGATGTGCAGTTCGCCGGCCGTACCGGGGGGCACGGGGGTCCCCGCGTCGTCCAGGACGAGCACCCGGCAGCCGGGCAGCGGCCGCCCGATGGGCAGTGGTCCGCCGGTCGCCGCGTCGTCCGCGGTGATCTCCTGGTGCGTGACGTACACCGTCCCCTCGGTCGGGCCGTACATGTTGACCAGCCGTGCGGGGGCGGAGCCGTAACGGTCGAACCAGGCCGACAGGTGCTTGGGCTCCAGTGCCTCGCCCGCCAGGAACACCCAGCGCAGCGCCGGGAGTCCGGCGTCCGGCGCGCCGTCGCCGGGGGCGCTCGCGGCGCTCTCCACCAGGGTGCGGAACATCGACGGGGTCTGGCTGAGCACGCTCACGTTCTCCGCGCGCAGCAGCTCCCAGGCCGCGCGCGGGTCGAGGGCCCAGTCCTGCGGTACGAGGACGAGGCGTCCGCCGTTCGCGAGGCAGCCCCACATCTCCCACACCGACACGTCGAAGCCGTACGAGTGGAACGCCGACCACACCGCGTCCTCGCCGAGGCCGTAGCGCGCCGGGGAGTTGGCCAGGAGGTTCAGCACCGAGCGGTGTTCGACCGCCACCCCCTTGGGGCGCCCGGTCGAACCGGAGGTGTAGATGATGTACGCGAGGGCGTCATCGGGGGCCGTCACCCCGGGAGGTGTCACGGGCAGACCGGCCGCGGCCTCCGGGTCCAGCGGGACGACGGCGACTCCTTCCGCCTGGGGAGGTTCGCCCGGTCCGTCGGTGAGCAGGATGCGGGCGCCCGAGTCGTGGAGCATGTAGGCCTGCCGGTCCGCCGGGTAGGCGGGGTCGACCGGGACGTAGGCGGCGCCCGTCTTCATGACCGCGAGCAGCGCCGTGACCAGGCGCGTGGTGCGCCCGGCCGACACAGCCACGGTGGCGCCCGGTTCGGCCCCGAGCGAGATCAGGTGGTGGGCAAGCCGGTTGGCGGCCTCGTCCAGCTCCCGGTAGGTGAGGGTCACCCCGTCCTGGGTGACCGCGGGTGCGTCGGGCCGTGCGGCGGCCCGGCGGGCGATCAGTTCGGGGACGGTACCGGGGACGGGCTCCGTGTCCGGGCCGCTCCCCCACTCACCCAGGACGCGCTCGGTCTCCGCCGCCGCGAGCGAGGGCACCTGTCCGAGAGGGCGGTCCGGGTCGGCGGCCAGGCCGGTGAGCAGGGTGGTGAACCGGTGGGCCAGGTCCTCGGCCGAAGCGGCGTCGAACAGCGCCGGGTCGTAGGTGAGGGAGAACGCCAGCTGTTCGGCGTCGTACACCAGCAGGTTCAGCGGATAGCTGGTGACGTCCATCCCCGTCAGGCCGTGCAGGCGCAGGCCGGCCCCGGCGTCGTCGCGGTCCTCGCGCGGGTAGTTCTCGAAGACGACCAGGCTCTCGAAGAGTGTGGTGCCGGGACGCAGTTCGCTCAGGTCCCGGACCCGGGAGAGCGGTACGTAGTCGTAGCTCCGGGCCTCCGCCTCCGTCCGCTGAAGCCCGGCCAGCCAGTCGGCGACCTTCGTGTCCGGGTCGGCTTCGGTCCGGACGGGCAGTGTGTTGATGAGCATCCCGGCGATCGATCCGGCGCCGGGCAGGTCGGTGGGCCGGCCCGAGACCGTGGCGCCGAAGACGACGTCCCGCTCGCCGCCGAGGCGGGCCAGCAGCAGGGCCCAGGCCCCCTGGACGACGGTGTTGAGGGTCAGCCGCCCGGTGCGGGCGAAGGCGGACAGGGCGGCCGACTCGTCGGGGGTCAGCCGGGCGGTCACCCGGGCCGTGGAGCGCGCGGCGTGACCGGCGCGCGGCGGCCGCGTGTACGGCAGGGCGCTGGGCGCGGACAAGCCGGCCAGCCGGCCGCGCCAGAACGCCTCGGCCCGGGCCACGTCCTGGCGTTCCAGCCACTCCACGTACGCGGTGAACGGCTGCCGGGGCGCCGCCACCGGGGTGCGGTCCTCGGCCAGCGCGGCGTAGGTGTCGTGCACCTGGGTGAGGACGCTGAACAGGCTCCAGCCGTCGAACAGCAGGTGGTGGAAGGTGCACACGAGCCGCACCGACGCGTCGTCGAGCCGGAACAGCTGGATCCGGGCGAGGGGGGCGGCCGCCAGGTCGAGCCGGGGAGCCTCCTCCCACACCCGCCGCAGCTCCTCCTCCTGCTCCGCCTCGGACAGACCGCTCCAGTCGGCGCGGTCCACCGGCAGCTCGGCACGGCGGCGGACGACGGCGAGCGGGGCTTCCAGGTCCGTCCAGAGGACCTGCGTGCGCAGCGCCTCCAGCTCGTCGGCCACCTGCTGCCAGGCGCGGGCGAACAGCTCCGGATCCTTGACGCCGTCGAGGACGTAGGTCATCCGCTCGACGTAGGAGGAACCCTCCGGGTCGGCGAGCGTGTGGAAGAGCATGCCGGACTGCATCGGCGTCAGGGCGTACACGTCGGCCACGTCCCGGCCGTCCCCGACCACCCGGTCCACCGTGTCCTGGCTGAGCCGGGCGAGCGGGAAGTCCGACGGGGTCGCGCCGCCGCTGCCGTCCGTCAGGCAGTGGCCGATCAGTGCGCGCAGCTCGGCGAGGAATTCCTCGGCCAGCCGCTCGACGGTGGCCGTGGTGTGGATGTCCGGGTGGTGGATCCAGTCGAAGCGCACCTGGCCGTCGCTCGTCGCGGCGACGATGTCGATGAGGTGCGGGCGGGGCAGGCCGTCCGCCTGGTCCCGGCCCGGCGGCGTCAGGCGGGCGCGTACCAGGCCGTCGGAGCCGGCCGGGGCGTCCCACTGTCCCAGGTAGTTGAAGCTCACCTGCGGCGCCTGCGGCGCCGCGTCGAGTGCGGGCTTCCCGTCCGGGCCGGGCAGGTACCGCAGAGCCCCGTACCCGATCCCGCGCCCCGGGACGGCGCGCAGGTCCTCCTTGACCTTCTTCAGCGCGGTCCCCCGGTCCCCCTCCGGTACGTCGAGGAGGACCGGGAACGCGGTCGTGAACCAGCCGGCGGTGCGGGACAGGTCGATGTCGTCGAACAGGTCCTCACGGCCGTGTCCCTCCAGGGCGATCGTCACCGGCGCCCCCGCCCAGCGGCCGAGCACCCGGCCCAGCGCGGTGAGCAGCACATCGTTGATCTGTGTGCGGTAGACCGCGGGGACCCGTTGCAGCAGGTCGCGGGTCTCGTCCCGGCCGAGGACGACGGAGGCCGTGCCGGCCGCTCCGAAGGTGTTGGGCGCGTCGCCGTCGCGCGGCACCTCGGTGGTCCGGGCGTCCGCCTCCCGCCAGTAGGGCAGTTCGTCGTCGAATCCCCCGGCCGCCGTGTGCTCCGCCAGCCGCCGCGACCACGCTCCGAAGCTGCTGGTCCGGTCGGACGTGTCGGCGTCCAGGCCCTGGGCGAGCCGGGTGTAGGTGCGCAGCAGGTCATCCAGGACCACCCGCCAGGACACCCCGTCCATCACCAGGTGGTGAGCGGTCAGGAACAGCTCGGGCGGGCGCCCCGCTCCCCGCCGGAAGAACACCCCTCGGACGAGGACACCGGTGCCCAGGTCGAGGGCGCGGCGGGCGGCGTCGGCACCGTCCGACAGCGCGTCTTCCTGCTCCGGGCCCTCCAGGCCGCTCAGATCGCGGACCGTCAACAGCCCCACGGAGCCGGTCCGTTCGCTGTGGTCCTGGGCCCAGGTCCCGCCTTCGCGGCGGAACCGGGCGCCCAGCACCTCGTGCTGTGCGACGGTCGCGGCCAGCGCCCGCTCCAGCAACGCGGTGTCGGTGTCGGGGGCCAGGGCCAGACGTACGGACATGCTGTAGTGGCCCGGTCCTTCGGGATGGTCCTCGAAGAACCGCCGCTGGATCGGGGTGAGCGGGGCCGTGGCGGTGCGGTCCGCCGGATCGGCGGTCCGGCTCTCCTCGGCCGTGCTGCCCGCCGCGGCGGCCAGCGCGCCGACGGTCTGGTGGACGAACATCAGGCGTGAGGTGAGGTGCAGTCCGGCCTGCCGGGCCCGGGACACCACCTGGAGCGAGAGGATCGAGTCGCCGCCCAGCTCGAAGAAGTTGTCGTGGGCCCCGACGCGTTCGGCGCCCAGGACGTCCGACCAGATGCCGGCGAGGACCGCCTCCGCGCCCTCGCTCGCCGCGACGTAACGGGTGCCGGGCGGGGCCGCCGAGGGGCCCGGTTCGGGCAGGGCGCGCAGGTCGACCTTGCCGTTGGCGGTCAGCGGCAGCTGATCCAGCGGTACGAAGAGCGCGGGCGTCATGTGCTCGGGCAGCCTGCTGGCCAGGTGGGCGCGCAGTTCGTCCCCGGTGGGCACGGGGGCTCCGGTGAGGTACGCCACCAGCCGCCGGCGGCCCGCGGCGTCCTCGTGCGGGACGACGACCGCGTCCGCCACCGCGGGGTGCCGCTTCAGGGCGCTCTCGACCTCGCCGAGCTCGATCCGGAAGCCGCGGATCTTCACCTGGCGGTCGGCACGGCCCAGGAACTCCAGGACGCCGTCGCCGCGGCGGCGCGCGAGGTCCCCCGTGCGGTACATCCGGCCGCCTGCCGGACCGTAGGGATCCGCGACGAAGCGCTCCGCCGTCAGACCCGGCCGCCCGAGGTAGCCGTGGGCCAGTCCGGGCCCGGCGAGGTGGAGCTCGCCGGGCACCCCGAGGGGTGCGGGCCGCAGCTCCGCCGTGAGCACATAGGCCCGGGTGTTGGCGATCGGCAGGCCCAGCGGGACCGGTTCCGACCGGTCCTCGCCGTGGTTGAGCCGGTGCGTGGTGGCCAGCGATGTGGCCTCCGTGGGGCCGTAGCCGTTGGCGAGCCGCAGGCCGGGGTGGGCCGCCAGGGCGCGGGCCGCGTGTTCGGGCGAGAGCTTGTCGCCGCCGGCCACGACCTGTCGCAGACCGGTCAGGGCCGACACGTCGTCGTCGACCAGATGGTGGAACAGCCCTGCCGCGATGGCCAGATGGGTCACCCGGTGCTCGGCGAGGAACGCGCCCAGCTCCTGGCCCGTGGGGGTGGCGGGCGGATGCACCACCAGCCGGACACCGTTCAGCAGGGCCGCCCATACCTCCAGCGTCGCGGCGTCGAAGGAGAGCGAGGCCAACTGGGCTACGGCGTCGCCCGGTTCCAGGTCGAAGATCCCCGACTCGTGCACCAGCCGCACCACCGCGCGGTGCGAGGTGAGCACTCCCTTGGGGCCGCCGGTCGACCCGGAGGTGTAGATGACGTAGGCGAGGTCGTCGGGGGTGGCGGCGGGGCGCGCGAAGTCCTGCGCGGGAGTCTCGTCGGGCTCGTGCAGGTCGAGCACCACGGCGTCGGTGCGGGGCAGCCGCCCGCGGAGTCCGCTCCCGGTGAGCAGCAGCCGCACTCCGGCGTCCTCCAGCATGTACGTGAGGCGCTCGGCCGGGTAGCCGGGGTCGAGCGGCAGATAGGCCGCCCCGGTCTTCAGGACCGCGAGCATGGCCACGATCGCGTCCGCCCCGCGTTCCAGGCACAGGCCGACCGGCCTCCCGGGCGCCGCTCCGGCACCGGCCAGCCTGGCCGCCAGCGCTTCGGCCCGCTCGTCCAGGTCCTGGTAGGTCAGCTCGGTGGTGCCGTAGGTGACGGCCACCGCGTCGGGGTGGAGCGCGACCCGCTCGGCGAACAGCTGGGGCAGCGTGGCCCCGGGCAGCGGGTGGGCGGTGTCGTTCCACCTGTTCACCAGGCGGTCGGACTCGTCTTCGGTGAGCAGGGGCAGCGCGCCCACCGTGAGGCCGGGGGTGCCGGCCGCCGCGTCGAGCAGCACGCCCAGGCTGTTCGTCAGCCGGGCGACGGTGGACCGGTCGAACAGGGCGGTGCTGTAGATGACGCGGCCGGTCAGGCGGTCCCCGTCCTCGGTGAACTCCACGGTGAGGTCGAACGGCGCGGCCTCGTGCTCCACCGGGTACGGCACGCTCTCCACCCCGGGCAGGCCGAGCTCGCCGGCCGGTGCGTTCTGCAGGACGACCATGGTCTGGATCAGCGGGGTGCGGCTGGTGTCACGCTCCGGCTGAACGGCCTCGACCACATGCTCGAACGGCACGTCCTCGTGTGTGAAGGCTTCGAGAACCGTCTCCTTGACCCGGTCCACCAGGGCGCCGAACGACTCCTGTCCGTCGACCTGAGTGCGCAGCACGACCGTGTTGACCAGGAATCCCACCATCTGCTCCAGATCACGGTGGCCCCGGCCCGATGTCGCCGTGCCGACCGCGATGTCCCGCTGGCCCGACCAGTGGGCGAAGAGTGCCTTCACGGCGGCCGTGAGCACCATGAACAGCGTGGCGTTGCGGTCCGCGGCCAGTGCGTGGACCCCGGCGGTGACCGCCGCCGGTATCTCGAAGGTGTACTCGGCTCCCGCCGTGGAACGCACGGGCGGACGCGGCCGGTCGGTGGGCAGGTCCAGGGGTACGGCACCGGCCAGCTTCCCGCGCCACCAGTCCAGATGGCGGGCCACCAGGGCGCTGTCCTCGGTGCGTTCGCGCTGCCAGGCCGAGAAGTCGGCGTACTGCACGGTCATGGGGGGCAGTCCGGGGCTCGTGCCGGCCGCACGGGCCGTGTACAGCTCGCCCAGTTCCCGGGTGATCACCCCTGCCGACCAGCCGTCGGTCACGATGTGGTGGATGCCCAGGACGCACACGTGCTCGTGCTCCGACAGCCGGACGAGCAGCATCCGGGTCAGCGGCCCGGTCCGGAGGTCGTAGGGGCGGATCGTCTCGGCACGCACCAGTTCCCGCAGCCGCTCCTCGCGCACCTCCTCGGAAGTGACGGTCAGGTCGGCGGTGTTCCACTGCGGGTCGAGGCCGTCGTGGATCGCCTGGACGCCCTGGCCGCCGACCGCGCCGAACGTGGTGCGCAGGGTCTCGTGGCGGCGTACCAGGTCGCGCAGTGCCTCCCGCAGGATGGCGGGGTCCAGTGCTCCGGCCAGCCGCAGCCCGACGGCCGTGTGGTACTCGGCGCTGCCCGGCGCGAAGTTCTCCAGGAACCACAGCCGCCGCTGTCCGTACGACATGGGCAGCAGGCCTTCGCGGGAGACCGTCGGCACGGCCGTCTCCGTCTCCTGCTCGCCGACGGCGAGCGCTGCCGCGAGCCCGGCGGCGGTGGGCGTGTCGAACAGGGCGCGCGGTGGCACCTTGACGCCCAGGGCACGCCGCAGCCGGGAGGTGGCGCGGGCGGCGAGCAGCGAGTTGCCGCCGGAGACGAAGAAGTCGTCGTGGATGCCGAAGCGTTCCCGGCCCAGGACCTCGGACCAGACCGTCACGATGGTCTCCTCGGCCGCGTCGCGGGGCGCCTCGTAATCCCCGGCCGCGTCCGGGGAGGAGTCCAGTGCCGTCAGGGCCCGGCGGTCCACCTTGCCGTTCGGGGTCAGCGGCAGTGTGTCGAGCACCGTGACGGTCACCGGAACCATGTAGTCGGGCAGTTGTGCGGCGAGGTGGCCGCGCAGGACCTCCGGCGTCGGCCGCGCCCGGCCCGAGGGCACGACGAAGGCCAGCAGGTTGGTGTTGTGGGTGAGCACCACGGCCTGCGAGAGGTCGCCCCGGCGCGCCAGCAGTCCCTCGATCTCGCCGAGTTCCACCCGGAAGCCGCGCACCTTGACCTGGTCGTCGGCCCGGGTCAGATAGTCCAGGGTGCCGTCGGCGCGACGGCGCACCACGTCGCCCGTGCGGTACATCCGGCTGCCGGGCGGGCCGAAGGGGTCGGCCACGAACCGCTCGGCGGTGGTGCCGCTCCGGCCGTGGTAACCGCGGGCCAGCCCCGGTCCCGCGATGTACAGCTCGCCCCGCACGCCCACCGGCACCGGGCGCAGCAGGTCGTCCAGCACATGGACGCGGGTGTTGAGGATGGGGCCGCCGATGGGCGGTGTCCCGGCGCCGCTGAGCGGTGCGCTCATCGTCGCGCACACCGTGGTCTCGGTCGGGCCGTAGGCGTTGATCATGCGCCGTCCCGCGGACCACCGGTCGACCAGGTCCCCGGTGGCAGCCTCACCGGCGACCACCAGGGTCGCCCCGTCGGGCAGGCCGTGGCGCTCGGGCAGCACCGCGACCGTGGTGGGTGTCAGCGTGGCGTGCGTGACACCGTGACGTGCGGCGTAGGCGGCCAGCGGCTCGCCCGCCCGCAGCGACTCCTTGGATCCCATGATCAGCGAGGCACCGGTGAGGATGCCCATGCAGATCTCCCAGAACGCGGCGTCGAAGCTGGACGAGGCGAACTGAAGCACCTTGCTGTCCGGTGTGACGCCGAGCGTCTCGGTCTGCGCGGCCACCAGGTTCCCGATGCCCTGGTGCGTGACCAGGACGCCCTTGGGCCGGCCGGTGGATCCCGAGGTGTAGATGACGTAGGCGAGGTCGTCGGCGGTGAGTTCGATGCCGGGCGCCTCGGCCGGGCAGCGCGCGATGGCCTCGCGGTCGCCGTCCAGCAGTACGGGCACCGCGTCGCCGGTCGGCAGCGCCGCCGCCACGGCCTCCTGCGTGACGACGAATCCGACTCCGGAGTCGCGCAGCATGTAGGCCAGCCGCTCCTCGGGATAGTCGGGGTCCAGCGGCACGTAGGCGGCGCCGGCCTTCATCACCCCGAGCAGACCGGTGACGAGCGCGGTGCCGCGCTCCACGCACAGCCCCACCATCTCGCCGCGGGTGACGCCGAGTTCCAGCAGCCGGTGGGCGAGCCGGCTGGAGTCCTCGTCGAGCTCCCGGTAGGTGAGCGCGCCTCGCTCGTCCACGGCCGCGACGGCCTCGGGCCGCATCCGCGCCTGGACGGCGAAGAGTTCGGGGAAGGCAGCGGTGGGGACGGGCCGGCCGGTGGCGTTCCAGCCGTGCACCACCTGCTCGTACTCGCCGCGGGGCAGGGTGGGCAGGGCCGTGACGGACTGTCCCGGCTGTGCGGCTCCCGCCAGCAGCACGGTCAGGTGCTCGCAGAACCGGGCGACGGTCTCCTTGTCGAAGAGGGCGGTGCTGAAGTGGACGGTGAGGGGCATCGCCTCGTCGGTGGCGGTGACCTCCAGCGCCAGGTCCAGCGGGTCGAAGGCGGTCCGGGTGCCCTGTCCCTCGTGCACGACGACCATGGCCTGGACGAAGGGCGGGACACTGGTGTCCTGCTCGGGTGCGAGCTCCTCCACCAGCCGCGCCAGATCCGCTCCGTCGTGGGCGAAGGCGTCCCGCACGGTGCGGGCCGTCCGGGCCGCCAGTTCCTCGAACGCCTCGTCCGGCCCGGACTCCGTGCGCAGCACCACCGTGTGCCCGGTGCGGGGCGAGACAGTGCCGAAGGCCACGTCGGACTGGCCCGAGTAGCGGGTGAACAGCGCCTGGGCCCCCGCCGCGATGACCGCGAGGAGGCTGCCGCCCGGGCGGTCCGCGAGGCCACGCAGGGCCATGGCGGTGGCGGCCGGGATTTCGGAGGTGTACGTGGACGTGTCCGTCGAACGCACGACGGGCCGTCGGCGGTCGGTGGGAAGGTCGAGGGGGGCGATACCGGCCAGCCGCTGCCGCCAGAACACGATGTCCTGGTGGGCCCGGTCGGCTGCCGAAGCTCCGGCGCGAGTCAAGACGGTGCCTCCATGAAGGGGTACGACGCAGGTACGCATCGGCACGCCGGGGAGCCGGCGCACGAGACGTCGTACGTCAAAGGGAATCGGGTGGTCGCCGGGGCCGGGAGAGGTCGGGGGCCGGCGGCGGACGGCGCGCGGATCAGGCTGCTACGGGCACCCTGGCGGCGGACCGCCCGGTCAGTTGCATGAGGGTCGCGCCGGGTGCGTCGTCGTCCATCAGGAAGCGGCCGATCCAGGGGGCCTGGCCGGAGTCGAGGCGGCGCGCCTCGAAGGCCAGCCGGTGGTGCAGGGTCAGATCCGCGACGAGGCCGGTGCGGTCGCTCAGGCGGACTCCGTCGCCGTGCGGGCGCACCGAGAAGACGGTGTCGCCGTTGGCGTAGTCGCCCACCACGTGGCCGGGGTCCAGGACCTCCGGGCCGTCGGCCGGCGGGGCGTCGAGGGCGGGTTCGTAGTCCCCGACGGGCACCCCGTCCCGCCGCAGCCGGTCCACCAGGTCCGGCCAGAGCAGGGTGCCCGTGGTGGCGTTCGTGGTGAGTGCCACGGCGGTTCCCGTCGCAGGGTGGAAGCGCAGATGGCAGGTGGCGCCGTCGACGGTTCCGTCGTGCCCCAGCCAGGCGTCGCCGTCACCGTAGCTGCCCAGTCCCAGGGCCCAGCCGTTGGCCATGCCGAAGGCGTCGGCGCCTTCCTGGGTGCGGTGCATCTGCGACCGGTGCCCGGTGTCGAGCAGCCGGTCGGCTCCCGGGTGCGCGCCGATGTGCAGCCGGGCGAGGGCCAGCAGATCCTCGGCGCTGCCGACGAGCCCGCCGGCGGGTGCCCAGGTCGCGGGCAGGTACAGGTTGACGGGGACGGCCGCATGCCCGCCCGGCCGCACCACATGGCCGCTCGCGGTGGCGCGGCCGGAGTCGTCCCGGGCGTTCAGCAGCCGCGGCGCGGCGCCGAGCGGTTCCAGCAGGAATTCCCGCAGCGCCGTGTGCCACGGCATTCCGCTGAGTTCCTCGACCAGATGCCCGACGATGTTGTATCCGGTGTTGGCGTACGAGAAGCGGCTGCCGGGTGCGCACAGCAGCGGCAGACCGGCGACGCCCGCCGCGTACCGGGCGAGGGACCGGTCGGCGGTGTCGGCCGGCTGATGGTCCGACACCAGGCCCGCGGTGTGCGACAGCAGGTGCCGCAGGGTGATGCGGCCCAGGGCCGTCGAGCGTGTCCGGCGCCAGGAGGGCAGGAGGCCGGCGATCGGCTCGTCGAGGCCGATGTCCCCGTCCGCGACGAGCTGAAGAGCCAGAGTCGCGGTGAACGCCTTGGTCACCGAGCCGAAGGCGAACATCGTGTCGGTGTCGACGCGCCGGGCCTCGCCGGCCCGGACGGCGCCGGTGGCCACGGAGACGGCCTTCGATCCGGTGTGCAGGGCGAGCTGTGCACCCGGCACGGCATGCTTCTCGGTGAGCGCACGAAGTAACTCGGCGGCGCGTCCGGCGTCCATGTTGTCCCCCATCGCGTAGACCAGCGCGGCCTCACGGCACGCGAAACGTCTTCGGATACGCCGGCGGAGGTGCTCCCGGCGGCTGCTGCGAGTACGGCCATCCCCCCGTCAGGGGGTGCGGATCTCCGTACCTCATTCATCCTTGATCGGGACGACTTCCAGCGGCAAGGTCTTTCCCTGGAAAGAAAGGCAGCAGGTCAAAGCCGAAGTGAGGGAACAATTCCGGTGCGGATAGCGGCAGTTGGCCGTAACACGCACCTTATGGTTCCGGTCATGTCGGCATCCCGTTTCGCTTATCTCGGCCCTGAAGGAACGTTCACCGAATCAGCTCTGCACACCCTTCCGGAGGCGGCCACCCGGGAACTGGTTCCCATGGTGTCCGTGTCCGCCGCACTCGACGCGGTACGGGCCCGGGAGGTGGAGGCCGCACTCGTCCCGATCGAGAACTCCGTGGAGGGCGGTGTCACCGGCACCATCGACGAACTCACCCACGGCACCCCTCTGATGATCTTCCGCGAGGTGCGCCTGCCCATCGCCTTCGCCCTGCTCGTCCGCCCGGGTACCGCACTCGACGACATCAAGGTGGTCACCGGGCACCCGGTCTCCCAGCCGCAGGTCCGGCACTGGCTGCGCCGCCATCTGCCGTACGCGCAGTGGGAGTCGGCCGCGTCCAACGCGGACGGCGCACGGCTGGTCCAGGAAGGCCGCTACGACGCCGCGTTCGCGGGCGAGGCCGCCGCCGCGCGCTACGCGCTGGAGCCGCTGGTCACCGGGATCCATGACGCCGAGAACGCCGAGACCCGGTTCGTGCTCGTCGGCCGCCCGGCCCGGCCGGCGGCGCCCACCGGGCACGACCGGACCTCGGTGGTGGTCTGGCTGAGCGCGGACGGGCCCAGCGCCCTGCTGGGGCTGCTCCAGCAGCTCGCCGTGCGCGGGGTGGACCTGCTGCTGATCCAGTCACGCCCGGTGGGCGGCGGAATGGGCAACTACTGCTTCGTGATCGACGCCGCGGGTCATGTGGCGGAACGGCACGTGGGCGAGGCCCTGATGGGGCTCAAGCGGATCGCGCCGCAGGTGCGGTTCCTGGGGTCCTATCCGCGGGCGGACGCCCCGTATCCCGGCGGGGGCCCGGCGCAGCGCGACGGGGGCGGCGACCCCGTGTTCACGGCCGCGGCCGACTGGCTGAACCGGATCCAGGGCGGGCGGGAGTAGGCGGTGTCGCCGGGCCTCGGAGCCGGTCCTCAGCCGCTCTCCCCCCGCAGATGCGCGAGGACGGCCAGGACCCGGCGGTTGCCCTCCGTCGGGTCGAGGTCGAGCTTCATGAAGATGTTGCTGGAGTGTTTGACCACCGACGCCTCCGTGACGCACAAGCGGTGTGCGATGGACTGGTTGTTGAGCCCCTCGGCCATCAGCGCGAGCACCTCGCGCTCCCGCGGGGTCAGCCTGCCCAGCGGCCGGTCCGCGGTCTGCTGTGCCAGCAGCAGCCGGACGACCTCGGGGTCGATCACGGTCTGTCCGTCGGCGACCCTGCGCAGCGCGTCCATGAAGTCCGCGACCTCGCCCACCCGGTCCTTCAGCAGATAGCCGAGACCTCCGGCCCCCGGGCCGCTGCCGCTCAGCAGCTGGGTGGCATAGGCCGTGGCGACGTACTGGGAGAGCACCAGCACGGGCAGGTGCTCATGGCGGACACGGAGTTCGAGGGCCGCCTTGAGTCCCTCGTCCCGGAAGTCGGGAGGCATCCGGACATCGGTGATCACGACGTCGGGGGCGTGTTCGTCCACCGCCCGGGCCAGGGCCGGGGCGTCTCCCACCGCCTCGACCACCTCATGGCCGCTGCGGCTGAGCAGTTCGGCAAGTCCTGCGCGGAGCAGGACCGCGTCCTCGGCCAGGACTACACGGAGCACGGGACCTCCACCCGGATCTGGGTCGGACCGCCGGCCGGGCTGGACACCAGCAGGCGGCCCCGCAGGATCGCCAGGCGGTCCGCGAGTCCGGACAGGCCGGTCCCCCGGGCGGGATCGGCCCCGCCCTTCCCGTTGTCGGTGACCAGAAGGATAAGCCGATCCTGCTCCAGTCGGCCCATGATGCCGATCTCGGTCGCGCCGCTGTGCTTGGCCGCGTTGGTCAACGCCTCCGTCACCGTGAAGTACGCCGTCGTCTCCACCAGCGCGGGCAGCCTGCGCGGCAGTTCGATGTCGACGGTGACCCGAAGGGGCGTCCGCAGGGCGACTTCCGCCACGGCGGCGGCCAGGCCGTGGTCGGTGAGCACTTGCGGATGGATTCCCCGGACCAGGTCGCGCAGCTGGTCCAGGGCGCGCCGCGCCTCGCCCCGGCCCCGGGCGATCAGTGCGGCACCCTCCGGGCTGGCCTCGGCGAGTTCCAGCTCCGCGAGGCCCAACGTCATGGTCAGGGCGACCAGTTGCTGCTGGGCGCCGTCATGCAGATCGCGCTCGATACGACGGCGTTCCGCCTCGAACGCGTCCGCGAGCCGGACGCGCGAGCGGGTCAGCTCGACGACCCGCTTCGACATCTCGTCCTCGCGCGGCGACAACAGGAACCAGGCGATCCGCACCTGCGCCGCGGTGAGCCAGCCGGCCCCGTAGGCGGACAGCACCACACCGGCCAGTCCCACGAGGGCGAACGGGACGGCCGCCAGGGGGTGGGGGATGGCCTGTCCCGGGATGACCATCACCGTCTCGGGAGCCAGCGCCCAGACCACCACGGGTATCGCGGTGAGGACGGCGGAGAACGCCAGCAGCACGACCAGGCCGAGACCGGCTCCGGCGAAGACGACCGCCAGCAGGGCCGCGTACCCGAGCTCACGCCAGGTGGCGCGCTCGGTGAACAGATGCCGGAGCCGCCGCAGGCCCGTGGCACCGGGTGTCGGCTCATGGGGGTCGGACAGCGGCACCGGCGCGACGAGCCTCAGTCGGCGGCGCTCGACCGCTGCCACCGGCACTCCCACCAGCACGGTGCACGCGAGCAGCAGCAGCCCGACGCCGACCACCGAGAGCACCACCCCGAGGGAGATCAGCAGGGCGAGCCCCAGCAGGACCCCGATACCGAACAGGGCGCCGGTCAGCAGATGGGCCCAGCAGCGCAGGGGCCACCGGGAGAGCAGGAAGTCCCTCGGCCGCCGCCCGAGCGCTTCCCGCAGAGCCGCGTCGGGGCCGGGGGACCCGTCGAGCCCTCCCGGCACACTCGGTTCCTTCGCGGAGGACATGTCGCGCCTTTCCCGCCGCGCCATGCTTCCAGGGCGCGGCCCGTCCAGGGCGTTCACCCGCCCGCACACGTGATCGCTTCCACAGTAGTCACCGTTTTTCACGTTTGTCGGTAGGGAAAACCCACCCTTGCGGACTACCGTCAGATCCACTGCGCACCACCCGGTCCGGCTGGTCTGCTGGACGGCATGTCAATCCTCACCGGCACAGCGGTGTCGGCCGCACAGTTGGTCGATGTCTCCAAGACGTACCCGGGGGCCGCGTCCCCCGTCCTCCACCATGTGTCCATGGCCTTCCCCGCACGGTCGATGACGGCGGTCATGGGTCCGTCCGGATCCGGCAAATCCACGCTCATGCACTGCGCGGCCGGACTCGACCGGCCGGACTCCGGCCGGGTCCTGCTCGGCGACATGGACCTGACCTCCTGCGACGAACGGGCCCTCACCGACCTGCGCAGGCACCGCGTCGGCTTCGTCTTCCAGCAGTTCAACCTGCTGCCGATGCTGACCGCCTACGAGAACGTCGCCCTCCCGCTGCGGCTGAGCGGCCACCCCCCGCGGCGGGCCACCGTGCTGGAGGCCCTGAGCCGCGTCGGCCTGGCCGACGTCGCCGGGCGCCGCCCCGCCCAGCTCTCCGGTGGACAGCAGCAGCGGGTGGCCATCGCGCGGACCATCGCGACGAGGCCCGAGGTCGTCTTCGCCGACGAGCCGACCGGTTCACTGGACCGCGCCACCGGCCGCCAGATCATCGCCCTGCTGCGCGCCCTCGTCGACAAGGACGGGGCGACCGTGGTCATGGTCACCCACGACCCCGTGGCCGCCGCGGCGGCGGACCAGGTCTACTACCTGGTGGACGGCCGGGTCGCCGACGCACTGGCCGGCCCCACGGTCGAGCGGATCACTTCCTGGCTCACCCGCTGGGAGAGCTGAATGTGGCGCCTTTCCGTACGCTCCGTACGGCACCACTCCCCGCTGTTCCTCGGGACGTTCGTCTCCCTTGTGCTCGGCGTGACGCTCATCGGCCTCGTCTGTTCCGCTCTCGGCGCCACGTTCGGCATCGGCCAGCCGTCCGGGCGCCCCTCGGTCACCCTGCCCGACGGTGAGGGGAACGACCACACGGTCTCCGGGGGCGCCATCGACCTCGGCGGCATCCAGACCGTCCTGGTGATGACCGGGGTCGTGTGCCTGTTCGTGACCATCTTCGTCATCTCCGGGACCTGCGCCCTCAGCATCGCGCTGCGCCGCCGGGAGCTGGGCCTGCTTCGGCTGGTGGGTGCCGGTGTCCGGCAGGTCCGGCGCATGGTGATCAGCGAGTGCCTGGCCGTCGCCGTCCCCGCGGCTGCGGTGGGCTGTCTGCTGGTCGTGGTCGCCTCGCCCCTCACCCTGGCCGCTCTGAACGGCACCGGGCTCTCGCCCGTCGACCTTCATGACCCGCCCCTGGCCGGCCCGCTGGCCATCGCCTCCGGAGCCGGTCTGCTCATGGCGCTGCTGGGGGCGCGCGGTGCGTCCCGCCGCGCCTCGCGGGTCCATGTGACGGAGGCGCTCCGGGAGGCCGAGCTGGACAGCCGCGCCATGTCGGCCGGGCGCTGGACCGGGGGCCTGCTGATGCTCGTCGCCGGTGGCCTGATGATCTGCCTCACGCCGGGTTCCGACACCGAGGCCGCGATCCCGCTGGCCCTGTTCGGCACCCTGGCCCTGACCTTCGCCGCCTCGCTGCTGGGCCCGCTCTACCTGACGCCGCTCGCCCGGCTGCTGGCCTCGCCGGTCCGCCGGACCGGTTCGGTGCCCGCCCAGCTGGCCCTGGCCTCCGTCACCACGGCGAAGCTGCGCACCGCCTCCCTCACCGGCCCGGTCCTCGCCATCATCGCCGTCGTCGGGATCTTCACCTCGGTCCTCGCCACCACCGGCGCCACGGTCAAGGCCGACGACCGGCACCGCACGGCGGGCCAGCTGATCGTCGAGTCGAAGGGCGAGGGCGGCCTCACCGGGGAAACCCTGTCCGCGCTCGGCAGGGACCGGCGCGTCGCGGCCGTGTCGTCACCGGCCCGCCTGGACGTGGCCGTCGCCGACCGCACGTCCGTGCGCCTGGACCGGGGCGCCGTGGTCGACCTCCCGTCGTACGCCCGCACCCACCGGATCGACGTGATCGAAGGCGGCGTCAGAGCACTGCGCCCCGGGGAGATCGCCGTCTCCCGGGAGTACGCGGGCTGGTACGGCTACCACGTCGGCTCCCGCGTCACGTACGGGCTGTACGACCGGAAGCCTGCCGGCGGCAAGGTGGCGGCGGTCCTCGAAGCCGGCTCGGACATGGCCCAGGTGCTGCTGCCGGCCGGTACGCCCGGCGCGCCTCGGCCCGAGCGAGCGACGCTGCTCCTGGACCCCGGCTCCGCGGGCAGGGCCGATGACCTCGCGCGGGACCTGACGGAGCGATTGGGCCCGGACCGGGTGACGGTGACCCCGACCGGCCAGTGGTTCGCGACCGTGTCGAACGAACAGGAGCAGCTGAACACCCTGGTCCTGCTGATCCTGGCGGGCCCCGCGTCCCTGTACGCCCTGGTCTCCGTCGCGAGCACGCTCGTGATGTCGTACAGCAGGCGTGGCCGGGAGATCGCCGGCCTGCGCCTGGTCGGCGTGGCCGACGAACAGGTACGCCGGGTCGCCGTGTGGGAGGCGCTGATCACCACCGGTCTGGCCACACTGGTGGCCGCCGTCGTGGTCGGTCTGGGCCTCGGGGTGTACCGCGCCTCGCTGACCGCGCGCTATGCGATGGCCGACCTCAGTGTGTCGTGGGGAACGCTGACCCTGCTCGTTCTCGGCTGCCTGGCCGTGGGCACGGCCGTGGGTCTCGCGGCCACCGGCCGGCTGCTGCGGCGGGGCGAGATCGCCGCGCTCGCCACGCGTGAATAGGGGAGGGCACAACGCTGTGAAGGTCGTCATCGCGGAGGACTCGGCACTCCTGCGCCAGGGCATGGCACAACTGCTGGAACACCACGGCGTCGAGGTCGTGGCGGAACTGTGCGACGCGGCCCGGCTCCCGGACGTGGTGGGGGAGTTCTCGCCGGACGTCGTCATCACCGACGTACGGATGCCGCCCACGTTCACCGACGAGGGGATTCGGGCGGCGCAGCAGGTCCTCACGCTCCATCCGGGCACGGGGGTCCTCGTCCTCACGCAGTACCTGGACGCGTCCTACGCCCGCAGGCTGCTGCACGGCGCACGGAGCGGTGTCGCCTACCTTCTCAAGGAACGCGTCGGCGACGTGAGCGAGTTCGTCGACGCCCTGGAGCGGGTCGCGGCCGGCGAGGTCGTCCTGGACACCGAGCTGTACCGGGAGATCCTCGACAGCCCGGCGCGGCACCCCGGTTCCGAGCCGCTGACGGAGCGGGAGCAGGTGGTCCTCGAACTGGTCGCCGTGGGACTGTCCAACGGGGGCATCAGCCAGCGGCTGGGCATCTCGGAACGAGGCGTGGAGAAGCACGTCACGTCCATCCTCAGCAAGCTGCGCATCCCCGGGTCGCCCACCAGCAATCGGCGGGTGCTCGCGGTGCTCGACTACCTGCGCGGCACCGGACGGATCTGATCCGGCGTCGGAATCGCCATGAAACCGGTGGTGACCAGCGCGGTTTCGTTGCAGGGAAATGTGTTGCCCGCACCGTGGTGAGGGATCAAGGATGAAGGAAACGGCTGCCCGCGCGAGGTGCGTGGGCAGCCGCAGCGATCGAGGACGCCGCCCCGACCTCTCGCTGCCTTCGACACCTCTCGTCGCCATCGATGCGGAGTCCCTTCATGACACACCTGAACGACGTACGCATGGTTCCACCCACCGCGACCGTGTCACCGCAGTGGGCCGGGCGCACACTGCCGGCCCTGGTCCGGGCGGACGCCCCCGGCGCCGGTCTGACCGCGTGGGTCGCCGCCCACCGCCAGGTCGTCGACGACCTGGCCCACCGGGCGGGTGCGGTCCTCTTCCGAGGCTTCGACGTCACCGACGCGGCGTCGTTCCGCGAGGTGATGGGAGCACTCTCGGACGACGTGCTCTCGTACGGGGAGCGGTCATCGCCGCGCACCCACGTCGAGGACAACATCTACACGTCCACCGAGCACCCCTCCGACCAGCACATCCTGCTGCACAACGAGCAGTCGTACACGGACAACTGGCCCCTGCGGATCGTGTTCTGCTGCGAGCGGCCCGCCGACCGGGGCGGCCGCACCCCGCTGGCCGACTCCCGGCAGATCCTGGCGCGGCTGCGCCCGGAGACCGTCGAGAAGTTCGAGCGGCTCGGTGTGCAGTACGTGCGCAACTACATCCCCGGCATCAGCCTGTCCTGGCAGGAGACCTTCCAGACGGACAACCGCACCGAGGTGGCCGCCTACTGCGCGGCCGCGGGCATCACGGCCGAGTGGCTCGACGGGGACCAGCTGCGGACCCGGCAGACCCGGCCCGCCGTCCACCGGCATCCGGTGACCGGTGAGCGCACCTGGTTCAACCACGCGCTCTTCTTCCACGTCACCTCGCTGCCCGAGGAGGTCAGCGTCGGGCTGCGTGCCGCGTTCGAGGACGAGGACCTGCCCTACAACACGTACTACGGCGACGGAAGCCCCGTCGACGACGCCACGACCGCCGAACTCCGCGCCGCCTACGCCGCCGCGACCATCGGCTTCGACTGGGAACAAGGCGATGTCCTGCTCGTCGAGAACATGATCACCGCCCATGCCCGGGAGCCGTTCGAGGGCCCCCGCCGCATCCTGGCCGCGATGTGCGACCCCGTCGGCTCGCTGCCGGACGCCCGTGAGGGGAGCGCCGCATGACCGCGCCCGCCACTGCCGCGGCGCCCTTCGCCGGCGGCCCGGTGCGCTGTGCGCCCGAGCGTCCCGAACCCTTTCTGCTGCGTATCGAGGCTGCCGGGCCCGGACTGCGGCTGGACCACTGGATCGCCGCCAACCGGGACCGGCTGGCCGCCGAACTCGACCGCCATGGCGCCCTGTTGTTCCGCGGCTTCGCCGTCGACAGCCCCGAGGCGTTCGGCACCGCCACCCGCGCCTTCTCGCCCGAGCTGCTGGACTATCTGGAGCGGGCCGCGCCCCGCACCGAGATCGCCGACCGGGTCTTCACCTCGACCGAGCTCAGCGAGGACCAGTGGATCGCCTTCCACCACGAGATGTCGTACTCCCACAACTGGCCCGGAGTGCTGTACTTCTACGGGGACCGGCCCTCCCGCACCGGCGGGGCGACCCCGCTCGCCAGTGAGCGCGCCGTACTGCCGAGAATCCCCGCCGAGCTGCGCAAGCGCTTCGAGCGCCACGGCGTCAGCTACGTGCGCAACTACAGCCCGGTCCTGGACATCCCCTGGCAGGTGGTCTTCCAGACCACCGACCGGGCGGAGGTGGAGGCGTACTGCCGGGCCTCGCACACCGAGTTCACCTGGGTGGGCGAGGACGGGCTGCGCACCCGCGCGGTCCGCCAGGCGGTCACCCGCCACCCCCGGACCGGGGAGACGGTCTGGTTCAACCACGCGCATCTGTGGCACATCAGCGCCCTGCCCGGCGAGGTGTCCGACTACCTGCTCGGCGAGTACGGCCCCGAGGGCGTGCCCCGCAACGCCTTCTACGGGGACGGCAGCCCCATCGAGGAGGACGCGGTGGAGCTCGTCGGGCAGCTCTACCGGGACGAGGCGGTCACCGTGCCCTGGCAGCGGGGCGACGTGCTCGTGGTGGACAACTTCCTTGCCACACACGCCCGGGAGCCCTTCCGAGGCGACCGTCGCATCCTCGTCGCCATGTCCGACCTGTGCGTGAACCCGGACCTCCGCTGACCTGCCGAGGGCCGCCGGACGCGCCGGTGGTCGGGGAAACCCGACCACCGGCTCTCGACCTACCTGTCATGACCTCGTGCCCGTCCCCGGCTGCAATGGAGACGTGCCTCATCCACAGGTCGGAACCTTCATGACCATGCCCCGTCTCCGGTCCGTCCGCACCCTCGCGCTCCGGGCACCGGCCGGGAGGCGCGGGCTGTGGACCGTCGGCTGGCTGGCCGCCGCCGTCTGCGCGGCCGCCCTGGCCCTGCTCGCCGCGCCCCCGCCCCACCGTGTCTGGGGACAGAGCGCCGCCATCGGCTATCTGGGCGCGGCGCTCTTCGCCCGCGCGCTGCCGAGGCCCCAGGCCCGTGCGCTCTCGGTCGCCTCCGCGCTGACCGGTGCCGTCGTGATCCCCTTCCTGAGCCTGACGCTCACCGGGCGGGCACAGAGCGAGGTCCGGGTGGTCGAACACTCCGCCGCGCTCCTGGTGGGCACCGGATCGCCCTACCTGGCCACGCCCGAGACCGTCACGGACTACAACCCCTACCTCCCGGGGATGGCCCTGTTCGGTCTCCCCCGGGAGCTGTTCGGGGACGGAAACGCCCTGGCCCGTCTCCTCGGTGATGCCCGGCTGTGGTGCGCCCTGGCGCTGGTGGCCTGCCTGGCCGCCGGATACACGGCGGTCCGCCGCGGCGGCCGGGACCGTGCCAAGGCGCGTGTCACCCACGGTGGTTCCGCGCCCTGGCTCTCCCTGACCGTCCTGATCTCGTCGCCGCCGGTGGCGCTTCCGCTGGCCGTGAGCGGGGTGGACCTGCCACTTGCCGGGCTGTGCTGTCTGGGGATCGCTCTAGCGGCCCGGGGACGGGCCGGCGGCGCGGCCCTTGCGCTGGCCGGCGCCTGTGCCCTCAAGTGGACCGCGCTGCCCGCCGTCGCCGTGGTCGGCGGCCTGCTCGCGTACCGGGCCGGCGGCTGGGCGATCGCCCGGTACATCGCGGTCTGGGCGGCCGGGACCACCGCCCTGGTGCTGCCTTCCGCCGTCCTGACACCCGGGCCGCTCGTGGACCAGGTGTTCGCCTTCCCCACCGGGCGCGCCGAGGTCGCGACCCCGGCCGACAGCCCGCTGCCCGGGCGGCTCCTCGCGGACCTGGGCCCGCCGGGCTGGTACGCGGCCGTCGCCCTGCTGGTGTGCGGCGGCGTCGCGGTCGCGCTCTCCCTCGTCCTGCGTCCGCCGGCCGGCGTCAGGGAATCGGCCGGACGGCTCGCGCTCGGACTGTGCGTCGCCTTCTCGTTCGCGCCCGCCGCACGCTTCGGCTACTTCGCCCTGCCCCTGGTGCTGGTGGTGTGGGCCCGTATCGCCGCGGAACCGTCGGGGGCGGCCGCTCCCCCGGGCCGCGCCGCTGCCACGGGCCCTCGCCCCGGTACCGGACCCGGTGCCGACCCCGGTGCCGAGCCCGTATCGGCCCTCCGGCCCGTCCGGCTGCCGGTGGCCCTCAAGGAGCGCCTGTGAACCGTCGTACGGCCATCGTGGCCGATGCCCTGCGCCGGGCGGCGGGACGTCTGAGCTTCGTCGAGGACGAGGTGGCGGGCCTCGGCGCTTTGGTCCGGGACGGCGACAACTGCCTGGACATAGGTGCCGAGTACGGCCTGTACACCTGGGCGCTGTCGGCCCGGGTCGGCCCCAGGGGCCAGGTGCACAGTGTGGAGCCGCTGCCCGGACCCGCCCGCTGGCTGCGGCTGGCCGCCCGGACGCTGGGGAGCTCCAACGTCGTCGTGCACCGCACCGCCCTGGGATCGCGGGCGGGCCACGGCACCCTCAGCCTGCCCCGGCGCAAGGGGTTACCCGTCCATGGGCGGGCCTTCCTCACCGAGGGCGCCCAAGGGCCGGGTCCCAATGCGGAGTTCGCCTCCGCCCAGCTGGTGCCGGCCCGGATGCGCACCCTCGACCAACTCGTCGAGCGCGCCGGGCTGAAGAAGGTCGCCTTCGTGAAGGCCGATGTGGAGGGCGCCGAACACGCCGTCCTCCTCGGCGCCCGTCGGACCCTGCGGCAGCACCGCCCGGTGTTCCTCCTGGAGATCGAGAACCGGCATCTCGCCAAGTACGGCGCCCGGGCCGACGAGGTCGTGGCCCTTCTCGGCGACTACGGCTACCGGCCCAGCCGCTGGACGGACGGCCGGTGGACGGAGGTCGGCGGGGTCAGCGACGACTGCCGCAACTACCTGTTCACGGCGTGACACCACCGGCAGCCCCGGACAGCCAAGGCGCTCACAGGCGCCCCCGGGCCCGGGCAACCTTGAGGAAGCAGCCCCTTGAACACCACACTCATCGTCACCAACGACTTCCCCCCACGACAGGGCGGCATAGAGACCTTCGTCCACGCCATGGCCACCCGGGTGCCCGGCGACAACGTCGTCGTCTACACCTCGTCCGAGCCCGGCGCCGCCGCGTTCGACGCCACCCTTCCGTTCCCCGTGGTGCGCGACCCGACCCGCATGCTGCTGCCCACGCCGCGGGTCACCGGGCAAGCCCTGCGGCTCGCGCGTGCCTACGGCTGCGACCGGGTGTGGTTCGGAGCGGCCGCTCCGCTCGCGGCCATGGCCCTCGCCCTCCGCCGCGGCGGCGTGCGGCGGATCGTCGCGACCACGCACGGCCACGAGATCTGGTGGGCCCGGGTCCCCGGCGCACGCCGCCTGCTGCGCCGCGTGGGGGACCACGTGGACGTCGTCACGTACCTCGGCGACTACACCCGCGCCCGCATCGCCCCCGCGCTCGGTCCCCGGGCACGGCTGAGCCGCCTGGTGCCCGGCGTCGACCCGGCGGAGTTCCGGCGCGAATCCGCCGCCGGCCAGGGGCGGGCCATCCGGGAGCGGCACGGACTCCAGGGGCGCAAGGTCATCCTGAGCGTCTCCCGGCTGGTCCCGCGCAAGGGCCAGGACATGCTGATCCGTGCCCTCCCGCAGATCCGGCGGACCATACCGGAGGCGACGTTGCTCCTGGTCGGCAACGGGCCGGACGAGCAGCGGCTGCGGCGGCTGGCGCGCGGCTGCCCGAAGGGGTCCGTCGTCTTCGGCGGCGGGGTCCGCCACGCGGACACCCCGGGCTACTACGCGGCCGCCGACGTCTTCGCCATGCCCTGCCGCACGCGCCGGGCCGGCCTGGAGGCCGAAGGGCTCGGGATCGTCTATCTGGAGGCCTCCGCGAGCGGTCTGCCGGTCGTCGTGGGCGACTCGGGCGGCGCCCCGGACGCCGTGCTGGACGGCTGCACCGGCACGGTCGTCGACGGCCGGGACGTCCGGGCGGTGGCCAGCGCGATCGTGCGGCTCCTGCACACCTGCGACGGGCCCGCGATGGGTGAACAGGGCAGGCGATGGGTCGAGGACAACTGGACCTGGGACGCCTCCGCCCAACACCTCACCCGCCTCCTCACCCCCGGGACGGGAACCGCTCCGAAGCTCTGACCATGGGCCGGTTTTCCGGCCAACTCCCTCTCGGCCCATGTGAACTGGCAGTTTTCCATCAGGGGAAAGAGCTTGCCGCGGGAAGGGCGAACGATCAACGATTGAGAGGTACGGGTACCCGCACACCACTGCGCGGATATCCGTACCCCGCCCGTTTTCGGGTGCTGTGCCTGTCCGGCCCGAAGCACCCCCCGGCGACCCGTCCGACGTCGTACGCGTACGCGTCTTCCCGCACTTCTGCCGTTTCGGCGACCACCGAGAGGGATCCCCATGAGCAATCCGTTCGAGAAGGACGACGCCCGGTACAGCGTCCTGGTCAACGACCAGGGCCAGCACTCCCTGTGGCCCGAGACGGCCGCCGTGCCCGAGGGCTGGCAGGCCGTCTACGGCGCCGCCGACCGGCAGGCCTGCCTCGACTACGTCGAGGAGCACTGGACCGACATGCGCCCCAAGCGCCTCGCCGACGCCGTGACGTCCGCGGCGTGAGCCCGGCCCGTGTCCGCCGCCCGGCGGGCACGGGCGGCCGCCGCTCCCGCACGCACCGCCCGCCCGAACCGGCCCCCACCTCTCGCGACCTGCCCGGCCACCGACCCGGCACGTCAGCACCGACACGCGCCGTCGTCACCGGATCGCCTCGCATCCGACACGCCCCGTGTCCACACAGGAGCACCATCCACCGAACGCGGAGGTCCCAGTGAACGGAACAACCGGCAGACGTCCCGGCGCGGCCACGGCACCGGACATCTGGTTCAACTGGAACAGCGCGGAGGTCGACGCGGTCGCCCAGCCCCCGGCGTACTCCGGCACCTTCTTCGACGAGACCCTGCGTGACGGCCTCCAGGCACCGCACATCAGGAACCCGTCGCTGCCGGAGAAACTCGTTCTCGTCGACCACATGGCGGCCACCGGCGTACCCGCCGCCGATCTCGGCTTCCCCGGCTCCGACCCGGCCGCGCTGGACGAGTGCGTGCAGCTCGCGCGCCATGTCGCCGACCGGGGCCTCGACCTCGCCCCGGGCTACGCCGGACGCACCCACCCGGCGGACATCAGCGCGATCTGCGCCATCGCGGAACGCGCGGAGACCACCGTGGACGCGTACGCCTTCATCGGTGTCAGTCCCATCCGCCAGTACGTCGAGGACTGGGACATCGCCACCATCCAGCGCAACATCGTGTCGTCGGCCGCCACCTGCCGGCACGCGAACGTCGACTTCGTCCTGGTGCTGGAGGACGCGGTGCGCTGCACCCCGGACGTCCTCGGCCAGGTCTACGACGCGGCGGTCGACTCCGGCGTGACCCGGCTGACGCTGTGCGACACCGTCGGCGCCGCCCTCCCCCACGGGACGGCCGCCCTGATCCACTGGACCCGGCAGTACTTCGCACAACGGCAGCGGACCGTCGCCCTGGAGTGGCACGGCCACAACGACCGGGGCCTGGCCCTTGCCAACTCCCTGACCGCGCTGGCCCTGGGCTGCGCCCGGGTGCACGGCACCATACTGGGCATCGGTGAGCGCGCCGGAAACGCCTCCCTGGACCAGCTGATGGTCAACAGCCATCTCGACGCCCATCACAGCTACGACCTGCTGGCGCTGCGCGAGTACAGCGACTGTGCCTCGGCCATGCTGAACGTCGAAGTCCCCCAGAACTACCCGGCCCTGGGCCGGGACGTCTTCAAGACCAGCGCGGGCGTCCATGCCTCCGCGATCCTCAAGGCGCACCAGAAAGGGAACACGCTGGTCAAGGACAGCGTGTACTCCAGCGTTCCCGCCAGCTACCTGGGCCGCGAGCAGGAAGTGCTCATCGACGAGACGTCCGGCACCAACAACGTCCGCTACTGGCTGACCGTGCACGGCTACGACAGCAACGACGCGACGTTCCTCAAGAAGATCCTGGCCGGCGCCAAGTCGAACCGCGGCCCCCTCACCGACGAGCAGATTGGGCGGATCATTGCGACAGCCGAGTAACACCCCGGACGAGGGGGGCCGGGGGCGGCGGATCGCGCTGCGCGGCAACGTACTGGTCCTCACCGAGGACACCGACGCCGTGGCGGCCCAGTTGTCGGGGGCCCCGGGACCGGCACCCGGCGAGCTGCTCCGCACCCCGCTGATGAACAACATCTCCACCGACGAGATCATCCCCGGCTGGTGCTGCTACTGGTACGACGAGAAGCTCGGCGACTACGCCTACCTCGGCCTGCGCGACAAGAAGATCACCGAGGGCGCGCTGAGGAAGTCCGCCCCGCAGATCATCGTCAGCGGCGAGGCCAAGGGATGCGGCTCGTCGCGCGAACACGCCGTCTACGCCGAGAAGTACGCGGGCGTCGAGCTCGTCTTCGCCCGTTCCTTCGAGCGGATCTACGAGCAGAACTGCCGCAACGTCGGCATCATCACCTGCACCGACTTCGGCCTCCTGGAGGAGCTGCTCGCCGGGGCGGAGCTGCCGCTCGCGGCGTTCACCCGGCAGGCCAACGACGTCGAGCGCGCCATCATCGATCTGGGCGGGCTGTTCCGCTTCAATCAGCACGGCTCCCGCATCACGCCGGGCTTCGACGCCGCCCGTCCGCTCAACGTCGTGGAGAAGATCCTCCAGCGCGCCCTGTCCTCCCGCAACCGGCTGCCGGAGGGCTCCTCCGTCCGGGTCGGCGAGTCGTACTTCGTCGAGGCGGACGTCCGGTTCTCCCACGAGTACGTCACACCGATGGCCGCGGGCATGTTCGCCCAGCAGTTCGGGCCGGAGGCTGAGCTCGCCGACCCTGACAGCTGCTACTTCTTCCAGGACCACCTGTCTCTGGCGGGGCCCGTGCTCGAACGCCGGGCCAACGGCGCCGAACTGATCGCCAGGGTGGAGGATCTCGGCACCCGGCAGAGGGAGTTCGCGACAGCCGCCAAGGGCCACTTCATCGGCCCCGGCGCGAACGGTGGCAGCCGCGCGATCTGCCACAACCACATCCTGGAGTCGGTCGCCCGCCCGGGCGACGTGGTCATCGGCACCGACAGTCACACCTGCACGGCCGGAGCGACCGGCGCCCTGGCGTTCGGTGTGGGCGCCACCGACATCGCCAACTCCTGGTACAACCGCGAGATCCTCGTCAAGGTCCCCCCGGTCGTCCGGGTCGAGCTCGAAGGCGCTCTGCGGCCCGGCGTCTGCGCCAAGGACGTGATGCTCCACCTGCTGCCCCATCCGGAGATCGCCGGCCACCGGACCCTGGGCAAGGTCCTGCTGTTCACCGGCGCGGCCCTGAGTATCGACGAGCGCGCCACGCTCTGCAACATGGCCGTCGAGGCAGGCGCGATGACTGCTCTGTTCGAGGCCGACGACACCACCCGTGACCATGTGCGACGCCGCCCGGGAGCCGCCCCGGTCGGGGACGTCGTGGTGTCCGACCCGGGCGCGCGGTACGCCTCCTCGGTACGCGTCGGCCTGGGCGAGGTGGAGCCGATGGTCGCCCTGCCCGGAGACCCCCGCAACTCCGTTCCGCTGGCGTCCGTGCGGGAGGAGGTCCGCATCGACAAGGCGTACGGCGGTTCCTGCACCGGCGGCAAGGCCGAGGACATGGACATGTACGCCAGCGTCTTCGCGCTCGCCCGCGACCAGGGACGCAGGGTGCCGGACGGTGTCCGGGCCTACATTCAGGTCGGCAGCGAGGCGGTGCTGGCGCACGCCACCGAGCGCGGCTACCTCGACCTGTTCGCACAGGTCGGTGTCACCGTGCTGCCCCCGTCCTGCGGCGCCTGCATCAACGCGGGGCCGGGCGTGTCGGAGCGCCCCGACGAGATCACCGTCAGCGCGCAGAACCGGAACTTCCCCGGCCGCTCGGGCCCCGGCCAGGTGTATCTGGTCTCCCCCTACGTGGTCGCCGCGAGCGCCATCGCGGGGCGCCTCAGCTCCGTGGAGGACGCCCTCCCGGCGGACGGGGTGCGGGCATGAGAATCGCCGTCGTACCCGGAGACGGAATAGGCGCCGAAGTGGTGCCGGCCGTCCTCCCGGCCCTGGACCTCCTCAACGACCTGTTCGGCCTGGGCATCAGCCACGAGACCTTCGACTGGGGCGCCGAGCGCTGGCTCGCGGAGGGCGTCGGCCTGCCGCCCGGCGCCCTCGACCTGCTCACCGCCGAATACGGCGCCGTCCTCCTCGGCGCCCTGGGCGACCCCCGCATCCCCGACATGGCGCACGGCCGGGAGATCCTGCTGGGGCTGCGCCGGGGCCTCGACCTGTACGTCAACCACCGGCCGTTCACGCCCCGGGCCACCGGCCGGAACATCGACCTGTTCCGGGAGAACACCCAGGGCCTGTACAGCGGCGTCGGCGGAACGATCACCCAGGAACGCCGCACCGCTGTGGCCATCGACGAGTGCGTCTACACCCGCGAGACGGTCCAGAAGTTCCTCCGCCACAGTCTGCGCACCCTCAGCGCCCAGGGCCGCGAACGGGTCACACTGATCCACAAGAGCAACGCCGTTCCGCACACGGGCCGCCTCTGGCAGGACGTCTTCCGGGCCGAACTCGCCCGCTTCCCGGACCTGCGGGGCTCCGAGGAGTACGTCGACGCCTTCTGCTACCACCTGGTCCGCGACCCGTCCCCGTACGAGGGCGTCGTCGCCCCGAACCTCTTCGGGGACATCGCCAGCGACATCGGCGCGGCGCTGATGGGCGGGCTGGGGCTGGCCGCCAGTGCCAGCATCTGCCCCGAGACCGGATTCGGCCTGTTCGAGCCGGTCCACGGCAGCGCGCCCGACATCGCGGGGCTCGGCACGGCCAACCCGTACGCGACGGCCGTCAGCCTGGCCCTGATGCTCGATCACCTCGGTCACCCCGCGGCGTCGGCGGCGTTGCGCCGGGCTCTGGCGGAAGCGGTACGGAGCGACGCCGCCACCCCGGACATGGGCGGTCACGGCACCACCGAATCGTTCATGACGGAGGTCACGCGCCTGCTGGAGAAGGACCCGGCCGCCGGTGCCGCCGCCGTTCACGGGGGTGGTCCCCATGCCTGATCGCGTACCTCCGCCCGGGTTGGTGCACCATCCCGCCACCGGAGGCGGCTCCGTCATCCGCGACGCCCTCGCCCTGAGCGGCCGCCCCGACATCCTCTCGTTCGCCGGCGGACTTCCGGCTTCCGAATCCATCGACGCCGAAGGCCTGCGCGCCGCCTACGGCCATGTACTGGCCGAATCCCCGCACACCGTTCTCCAGTACTCCGTCACGGACGGGGACCCCCTCCTCCGGGACGTCATCGCCGAGCGGCTGACCCGTCGTGGCCTGCCGGCCGGCCCGGACCGGCTCCTCGTCACCACGGGTGCCCAGCAGGCGCTGGCCCTGGTGGCGGCCGTACTGCTGCGGCCGGGCGACACCGTCGCCGTGGAGGAACCCACCTATCTCGCGGCCCTCCAGTGCTTCGCCCGGACGGGTGCCCGTGTGATCCCCGTCCCCACGGACGACGAGGGCATCGACGTCGACGCACTCGCGCATGTCGTGGCCCGCGACCGGGTCCGTCTCGTCTACCTGGTGCCGAACTTCCAGAACCCCACAGGCCGTACCCTCTCGCTCGAACGCCGGCGGGCGGTGGCGCGGCTGGCCGCCGGGAAGGGGTTCTGGATCGCGGAGGACGACCCGTACGGCGAGCTGAGGTTCCGGGGACAGCGGCTGCCCTGGGTCACTGCTCAGGAAGGGGCCCAGGACAGGAGTGTCCTGATCGGCAGCCTCTCCAAGATCCTCGCCCCGGGGCTGCGTCTCGGCTGGCTGCACGCCCCGCCGGCCTTCCGCCGCGCGTGTGTGGTGGCCAAGCAGGCGATGGACCTGCACAGTTCGACCGTGGACCAGGCGGCCGCCGCCCACTATCTGGCGACGCACGACATCGACGTCCGCCTGGGGCGTGCCGCCGCGCTGTACCGGGAACGGTGCGACGCCATGCTCGCGGCCCTGCCCGGCGCACTGCCGGAGGGCAGCACCTGGAGCCGCCCCGACGGCGGCATGTTCGTGTGGGTGCGTCTGCCCGAGCACCTGAACGCCGTCGACCTCCTGCCGGAGGCGGTCTCCCAGGGAGTCGCCTACGTACCGGGAGCACCGTTCTTCGCAGGCCCACCGGACCGGTCGACCCTGCGGCTGTCCTTCGCCGGACACAGTCCCGAAGACATCCAGCAGGGCATGAAACGACTGGGCAAGGCCTTCACCTGACCGCACAGGGGGATGATTCGCGTGACGCACACGACTTTCGAACCGGGACACCGGAAGGATTCCCCGCCCTCGGAGAGGAACGGCGAAGTGGCCGCCTCCGCAACCGACTTCGGCGATCCGCACATGTACACGACCACGGACCGGTACGCCATGTGGGCATCGCTGTCGGCCGCCGACCGGGTCGCCTGGACAGAGCCCGGTTCCTCGCCGAGCGGTTTCTGGTCGGTCTTCTCCCACCAGGCGTGCAGCCAGGTGCTCGCGCCCCAGGCGCCGTTCACCTCCGAGCACGGCATGATGATCGGTTTCGACGCGGAGAACTCCGACAGCGCCGGCGGCCGCATGCTCGTGGTCACGGACGGCGCCCGGCACAGCCAACTGCGCCGTGCCATCGGGCCGTTCCTGTCCCGCTCGAAGGCCGCCTCGCTGAACCGGTTCATCGAGTCCGAGACACGGGCGCTGGTCGAGCTCATGCGTGACCGGCCGTCCATGGACGTGGCGGCCACGATCGGCCCCCGCATTCCGGCGGCGGCCGTGTGCGAGATCCTCGGCGTCCCGGCGTCCGACCGCGAACTCCTGGTGAATCTGACCAACCACGCGTTCGCGGGCGCCGACGCCACTTTCGGCGAAATGACTCCTCCGGAAGCCCACGCCGAGATCCTTCTCTACTTCGACGAGCTCATCACCGAACGCCGGAAGCACCCGCGCGAGGACCTCATCAGCGCTCTCCTGGAGGAGGAGAGCCTTGATCCGGACGATGTCCTGATGAACTGTGACAACGTACTGATCGGGGGCAACGAAACCACCCGGCACGCCGTCACAGGATGCTTCCACGCCGCCGCGGAGAACCCTGGCTTCCTCCCGGCCCTGGCCGCCGATCCCGAGAGCACCGGGGCGGCCGTCGACGAGCTCATCCGATGGACCTCACCGGCGATGCACGTGCTGAGGATCGCCACGGACGACGTCACGGTCAGCGGTCAGGCCATCGCCAAGGGTTCCGCTGTCGCCGCCTGGCTTTCCGCGGCCAACCGCGATCCCCGTATGTTCGACTCCCCCGGGACATTCGATTTCGCGCGTCGCCCCAATCGGCACCTCGGCTTCGGCGTCGGGACACATCACTGCCTCGGCGCGGCCCTGGCCCGCGTCGAGCTGACGATCCTGCTGCGGGTCCTGACCGAGACCGTCGCGGCTGTCGGCCTCCGGGAAGAGCCCACCTGGCTCCGCTCGAACCTGGTCCAGGGATACCGGACGTTGCGGGCCACCGTCGAATGGAGAACGAGCGGGGCGCCGTCCTCATGACGCGTCGCGGCGATGGTCCCGGGGGCGGCCGCCGAAGAACTCCGCCCACGCGGCCCCGCAGGGCCGGCCGGGATCTCCGGAACCGGGGCACGTGGTGACCGTTGTGCGTGTCGCTCGGATCATGCGGGAGCGTGGAACCGCCGGGCAGGACGGCGGACTGCGTCAGTGGCCCGGTGCGGCGGGAGGGGCGAGGTAGCCGGTGCGTCGGAACTCGCGCAGATAGAGGTCGAGCAGCGCTGCGTCCGTCGGCGGGCAGGAGAGCCCGCTGCCGGCGAGCGCGGCCTCGGTGTTCTCCCGGCCGAAGGCGGGGAAGGTGCCGTCGAGGTACATCTGCTTGACGGAGATGTCGCTGCCGTGAGCCGGTTCCTCGAACATCTGCACATAAGGCGCCATGGGGTGGTCGGGACGCTTCATCGTCAGCTCGGCGAGCATGGCGGTCCACTCGTCGTAGGAGACGGTACGCACCGGGTAGCCCATGGCGACAAGACGCTCGACCAGGGCGGGCAGCCGGGCGTCGCGCGGGTTGGTGAGGTGGTAGACACGCCCGTCGGGTTCCTGGTGGGTGACGATGTGCACGATGGCGTCGGCGGTGTAGTCCACGGGGACGAAGTCCAGGGGCAGGCTCACGTCGGGGGCGAGGCCGGTTTCGGCGATGGTGCGGAACAGGGCGCACATCATGGTGTCGGTGTTCCACACACCGCGGTCAGCGGTCCCGGTCACCTCGTAGGGCCGGTGGACGGCGACCGGCAGGCCGCGTCGCCCTGCCTCGAGAACCAGCTTCTCGGCGACCCATTTGGTCTCGGGGTAGCCCATGGAGATGCGTTCTGCGTGATCGAGCGGGGTGTCCTCCTCGACGCGGCCGACGCCGGCGATCACCGCCATGGTGGAGACGTAGTGGACGGGTTTGATGACGTGGTGGCCGGCGAGCTCCAGGACGGTACGGGTGCCGCCGACGTCCAGCTGGGCCATGACCAGACCGGTGGCGTGATCCAGCGCGACCAGCAGGTGGATCTTGCGGCCCTTGGCCCTGGCCGCTCCGCGAAGCGCCTTGCCGTCCACCGCGAGGCCGCGCAGCCCCTCCGGCCTGGTGCGGCGGTCGGCGAGCCATCCTCCGACCGCGCGGTCCAGCGCGTCACCGTCGACGCGGGTCAGCAGCCGGCGCACCGTGGCTTCGGCCGGCAGGGCCCTGCCGGGCAGCACCGGATCGCGCGGGGCACCGACCTGTTCCAGTACGAACGGCGGGGCGTCGGCGATCCACTCACCCACCGCCAACAGCGATGTCGCCCCGAACAGAACGGCGCAGGCGGCGAGGGCGAGAACGACGGTCAGCCGGTGACGCACCCCGCGCGGATCGCGCGGGTCGGGCACCTCGGCCAGCCGCTCCAACAAGCTGGCAACCTCCCCGCCCCTGGCAAATGCCTGGCAGCTGCCCCTCGGGGGCAGGGACGAGGCCGTCTCCGCCATGCCCGCGTCTGTTCAGCCGCACCGTACGGGAGGGCCGGACAGCTGTCCGGCCCTCCCGTACGGTGCGGTCTTCTTCCCCGACCCGGAGAAGGGTGGCGTCGCCGAACTCTCTCGGCTGCGGGAAGGCATCGAGTCGCTCACCTGGCGGCCGGCATCGGACACCACCACCGTCTCGATCCGGACCGGCCGGGCACTATCTCACACGTCACGCTGCACGGTCCCCGGGCGGAGGCAACGCCATGGACGCCGCGCCGGGGAGCCGGCGCCTCCGCCTTCCCGGCAAAAACCGCAGATCAGCAGGGCGAGTGACGGCCGAGGCCGAACGCCGGACTCAGAAGCAGTCGCCGTACCAGTGGACGGCACCGGGCGCCGTGACCGTGGCCCGCACGGATGCGGCCGTGGCATGCAGCGGCCGTGCCATCCCCACCTGTTCCGTCACCTGCCGGGCATCCGTCAGCAGGCGGGGAAGTGCGGCCGTCACCGCGGGAGAGACGGGGATCCCGACCCGGGCCCCGGTCAGCCCCGCCGCCCGGCCGCGTGCGCCGACGGCGGCGAGCAGCGGGCCCAGGCTCCCGTCCGCGCCCGCGAACTCGCGCACCTCCACCCGGTCCCCCACGTGCTGCGCCACGATCCACCCGGTGAGCGCCCCCGAGGCGGAATCCACCGCCACGAGCGGCCGCTCGGCCGCGCTGTACCAGGCCGGCACGCGCACCGCCCAGTCCTCGGGTGCCCGCAGCGAGCTGAGCGGCCGGGTCGCGTTGTACGCGTGGTGCAGGGCGGCCACTTCCACGGCGTCCTGGGGGGTGGCCTCGCGGACCGGGACGGTGTCGGGGACGGCCGTGGGAAGAAGCGTCCCCTCCGTGTACGTACTGCCGAACTCCTGCCACCCCGAGCTCCGGTAGACGCCGGGCGTGCCGGTGAACAGCAGTGACCAGGCGCACTGTTCGGCCGTCATGGTGCGTTCCGCCGCTGCCAGCAGGCGCCGGATCAGCCCCTGGCCCCGGGCCTCGGGGCGGGTGGCGACGCTCCCGATGCCGCCGACGCGCCGGGGAGTGCCCGCCGCGTCGCGGATCAGTCTGGGCACGTAGACGACGACCGCGTCGATCCCGCCTCCGGCGTTCTCGGCGAGGAAGGTGTGGCGGCCCCGTTCCGGGTCGAGGGCATGCAGGGCGGCGATGTGCGGGGCGTCGAAGCACCGGCGCCACAAGGCGGCCAGGGCGGCGTCGTCGGCGGCGGTCGCCGTGCGGACGACGGCGCTCACAGGACGAGGTTCCCGTCCGTGCGCACCGTGTCGCCGGCCGGGGGCATCGCGGTGCGCCGGGTCCCGTCCTCGACGCACGAGGTGTGCAGGACCGACGCGAGGGCCGCCGGGGCCAGCTGGAGCGTGCCGCCGGTGAAGCGGCTGCCGGTGGCCGCGTAGTGGTTGGTGCCGTCGGCGATCCGGACGTGGGCGGTGTCCGGCCCGTCCGCCGCGCTGCTGATCCCGGTGATGTCCCAGGTCGTCCTCCCCGGGCCGGCCGCGCGGCCGAGCAGCGCGCCGGCCTTGTTGCCGCCGGTGAACCGGGCCCCGCCGGTCACGGTGAGGCGCTGGTCGCGCACGCCGCTGAGTTCGATGCCGGTGTTGTCGTACGTACCGCCGTCGATCCGCAGGTCGGCCGAACCCACCGAGAGCGGGGCCGCGTTCCCGGCGCCGGTGACCGTGCAGTCGGTGAAGCGCACGGGGCCCGCGCCTCGCAGGATCGCGCCGTCGACGCCCTGGAACGTGCAGCGTACGAAGTGGACGGACGCGGTGACCGGTGTCTGGACGAGGACGGCTCCGGCGGGCGGTTCGAAGGAGCAGTCGCTGATGGTGGTCGGCCGGGTGGAGCGGGCGGAGCGCTGGGCGACGGCGAAGGTCTTCGCGGTGCAGCCGCGCACCTGCGCCCCGTCGGCGTTCACGGTGAGGGTGCCGGCCTGGTCGAAGGTCGGGCGCGCGATCACCGTGATGTCCTCCAGGGTCAGATCGGTGATCTTCGTATTGGCGGTGAACCAGGAGCAGACGTGTCTGCGTACGGTGATCCGCTTGGCGGAGATGCCCCACTGCGAACCGGAGTTGGCGATGTCCATCAGCCCGGAGTTGCCGTCGAAGAGCAGGTCGTGCTCGTACTGGCCGTGGGTGGTGAAGGGGTTGCCGCCCGCGTCGTCGCCGTCGCCGTGGCAGTTCACGACGGTGCAGTAGGCGGAGGCGGTCAGGTCGTTGAGGTGGCGCACATTGCTCGTCGTACAGTCGGCGACCCGCCCGTACAGGCAGTAGATCTGCTGGGTGAGGTAGCCCGCCCCGCCGTACTCGACCGTGGGCGGGTTCTTCAGGGAGCAGTCCTCGGTACGGAATCGGGTGCACCAGCGCCGCATGATGACCGGCCAGAAGGTGCCGGTGGCGTGGATGCCGGAGACGTCGCAGCCGACGGCGTACTCGAAGCTGACGGGGTGGGACCCGGTGTACTCGTCGGGTCCCGCACCCTCGAAGACCATGTTGCGGATGTGGGTGTTGCGCACCGGCTCGATCCGGGTCCAGGTGAGGATGCGGCCCTCGGCAAGTTCCCAGCCGTTGAGGTAGCCGATCCGGATGTGGCCCGCGTCGATGATCTCGGTGATCTCGACCAGTTTCTGGAGCTCGCGCTCGTCACCGCCGCCGCCCGCCACCGGATCGACCTGCACGGCCCACCACTGGCCGACGGCGAACGTCTTCGCGTCGGGGACCGGGAAGGTGTCGGTGAGTTCGATGACCTCGGCGGCCAGCGGGTGCCTGACGGTGGTGTCGGTGGGGGTGCCCCGGAAGGAGAGGACGGCGCCGAAGGGGTTGTCGTGGGTGTTCTTCTCGATGCCTTCGGTGCTGATGCGGTGGCCGCCGAAGTCGAGTTCGATGTTCGAGCGGTTCCAGAGGTGGCGTCGGGTGAACAGGAGGTCGGTGTGTGCCTCGATGCGGTGGACCGTGGGGTCGTTGATCATCGCGTCGAGTGCGGCGTCGGCGGGGGTGGTGGCGTCGAGGTGGCCGAAGGTGCGGAAGTCGAGGGTGCCGGTGTGGAGCTGGTGCCAGCGTCCGGTGGCGGCCGTGGTGCCGGGGGCGATGACGGTGCCGCCGTTGTGCGCAGTGGTGGACTTCTTGTTCCAGCGCAGGGCCATGGTGCCGCCGTCGCCCGGGGTGCGGTAGCCGGCGACGACGGCCCGGGTGCCGTCGGGCAGGGGCTTGGTGTTCAGGGCGCGCAGGGCGGTGACGGTGTCCAGGTGCAGGACCTCACCGGTGTGGGCGGGTGCGGCCTGCGCGGGGCCGGCGGCCACGGCCGTACCGGCCATGACCAGGCCGGCCAGACCCGAAGCCCGCAGCAGATTCCGGCGGGACGAAGCAGGGGCGGACATGGCGGAGGTGCTCCTCGCGTTGTCGGTGCGTGCTCGATGGGGGTCAGGAGGACCGGGCCGGGGACCGGACCCGGTCAGATCGTGTTGCGGTACGGCGGCATGAAGCGCATCCGGGGCATCTGGTCGGCCAGCACTCCGCCGTCGACGACGAGACGCGCCCCCGTGAGGTACGCCCCGGCGTCCGAGGCGAGGAGCAGCAGCGCGCCCACGCACTCGTCGGGCTGTGCGTACCTGCCGAGCGGGATGCGTTCGCGGTAGGCGGACTCGAACGCCTCCCGGTCGAAGGGGAACTCGCCGTCGATCGGCGTCTCGACCATGCCGGGGGCCAGGGTGTTGGCGGTGATGCCGTGCGGGGCGAGTTCGACCGCCAGGGTCTCGGTGAGCAGTTGGGCGGCGGCCTTGGAGGCGTTGTAGTGGGCCAGTCCGGCCTCGGCCACCAGGGCGTTCTTCGAGGTGATGGTGATGATGCGCCCGGCGACGGAGTCGGCCGTCATGTGTTCGGCGACGCGCTGGCTGAGGAAGAACACGGCGTCGACGTTGACCCGCATGATGTGCGACCAGCCGGCCGGGGTGATCTCGTTGAAGCGTTCCAGGGCTGCCGTGCCCGCGTTGTTGACCAGGATGTGCAGCGGTCCTGACTCGGCGCGCACGGTGTCGACGAGGCCGGCCAGCGCCTCGATGTCCGCGAGGTCCTGCCCGTAGACACGGCAGCGCCGGCCGAGTGCCTCGATGGCCGCCGCGGTCTCGGCGATGCCCTCGGCTCCGGGCAGGTCGACGAGGACCAGATCGGCGCCCGCCTCGGCGAGGCCGACGGCGAAGGAGCGGCCGAGGCCCCGGGCTGCCCCGGTGACGAGGGCGGTGCGGCCGGTCAGGTCGAAGCGATCGGTGCCGCGGGGCGGGACGGCTGCGGTCATGACGGGGTTCCTTCGGACGGGGAGGGACGAGAGGTGGGCCGCCGCGCCGGGACACAACGGGTGGGAGCGCGGCGGCCCGGCTGCGGACCGGCACCGGGTACGGGGGGTGCCCCGGATGCCGGCCCGCAGGCTGTGGGGAACGGCCGGGTTCAGCCGTTCAGGCCCAGCAGATCGAGGGAGGGCCGGTGGATGATCTCCTCGACCGCGTCCGCGTCGAGCGGCGGCAGCCCGGGAATGCCGGGGATGCGGGCGATCTCCCGGAGCCCCTTGACCGAGTCGTCGACCGTCGTGAACGGGTAGTCGCTGCCGAACAGCACCTTGTGGAAGACCCCGTAGTCCTGGACGAGCCGGAGGCTGTGCCAGAGCTGGAAGGGCCGGTAGTGCAGGGCGCTGAGATCGGCGTACACGTGCGGGTGCTTGCGGATGACCGCGATGCACTCGCCCTCGAAGGGGTGGCCGAGGTGGGCGAGGACCATCCGCAGTTCCGGGTGGCGGATGGCCACGGCGTCCAGGTGCCGGGGCATCGCCCACTCCAGCGGTGCGCTGGAGACGAACGTCGTGCCGGTGTGCACCAGCAGCGGCAGGCCGTGCCGTTCGGCGTACGTGTACAGCTCGTCGTACTCCTCGGCGGCCGGGTCGAAGCCCGCGTACATCGGCATCAGCTTGATGCCGCGCAGGCCCAGTTCCTGGTGGCCGTACCGCAGTTCCTCCTGCCAGCCGGGCTGGGTGGGGTCGAGGGCCAGGTATCCGATGAGCCGGTCGGGGTGCTGCCCGGCGTACGCGGCCACGGCGGCGTCGTCGACCCAGAGCCCGCTGCGGCGTGCCTTGCCGCCGACGACGATCGTGCGGGTGGACTCGGGCGCGGTGGCCGCGTACTCCTCCCACTTCACCGTGAGGTCGACCTCGCCCGCGTGGGCGCGGGCGGAGTCGGAGCTGAACGGGTCGGTGAAGTCGTGGCTGTGCCGGAAGAGATGGGAGTGGACGTCGACGATCATGTGCGGTTCCGCTTCTCCCAGCCGTCCGCGAACATGTTCCAGAAACGGTGGCTGGGCGGGTGCTCCTCGAAGACCTCGTCGACGAGTTCGACGCCGAGTCCGGGGGCGGTCGGCAGGCCGATGCGCCCGTCCTTCATCGGGAGGGTGCCCTGGAGGGCGTCGAAGACGAACGGCTCCAGGAGCCCGTCGAAGGTTTCGAGGATCTTGAAGTTGGGGATTCCGAGTGCCGCGTGCACCGAGACGGTGGTGCAGAGCGGCGAGTTGGAGTTGTGCGGGGCGACCAGCATGCCGTGGGTGTCGGCGATCGCCGCCAGCTTCCGTACCTCGGTGAAGCCGCCGGCCATGGAGAGGTCGGGCTGGATGATGTCGACGGCGTTGGTCGCGAAGAGCTGCTTGTACTCGTAGCGGTTGTGGAAGTGCTCGCCGCCCGAGATGGGGAAGGCGGCGCGCTGCCGCAGCTCCGCGTACCGCTCGATGTGGGTCCAGGGCATCGGCTCCTCGAACCAGCCGATGTCGAAGGGCTCCAGCTCCCGCACGAGACGGGCCGCGGTCGGCATGGCGAACCGGGCGTGTCCCTCGATGAAGAGGTCGATGTCGGGTCCGATGGCCTCGCGGACGGCGGCCACGAGGTCGACGGAGCGGCGGAGTTCGGCGCGCTCCAGCTCGTGCAGGCCGGGGCCGAAGGGGTCGAACTTGAGGGCGGTGTAGCCCTTGGCCACGGTCTCCTTCGCCTTGGCGGCGAAGGTCTCGGGCTCGCGTTCGCCGGTGTACCAGCCGTTGGCGTAGACGCGTACGTCATCGCGGCAGGCGCCGCCGGTCAGCCGGTAGGCGGGGACGCCGAGCGCCTTGCCCATCAGGTCGTACATCGCCTGGTCGAGGCCGGACAGGGCGACGCCGCCCATGTCGCCGCCGCGCAGGAAGTCGCCCTGGTAGACGCGGAGCCAGAGCTCCTCGATGTCGAAGGGGTCGGCGCCGATCAGATGGCGCCCGGCGATGGCCTCGGTGAGGGCGCAGACCTCGCTCACCCGGTACGGGTGGGTGATCTCGCCGATTCCGGTCAGGCCCTCGTCAGTGTGGACCCGGACATAGCCGAAGTCGCGCCAGGAGGTGCCGAGCATCAGGGTCTCGACGCGGGTGATCCGTCCGGCGGGGCCGGCGGGGCGGGTGCGGTTGACGGTCAGCATCAGCGGGTCGCTCCACCCATGGTCGAGGTGTTCTCCAGGTCACGGGCGCCGCCGTCGGCGAGGACGGCCCTGACCGCGGCTTCGGTGCCCTCGATCAGACGGTCCACGTCGGCGTCGGTGTGCGCGTAGCTGATGTGGCTGCGCTTGAGGTTGAGCGGGAGCTCGAACAGACCGTGGTCCAGGAGTTTGCGGCGGTAGCCGACGAAGAGTGAGGCGTCGTTGTTCAGCAGGTCCGCGTAGGTGCGGGGGGCCTCGCCCGGCATGAAGTAGCTGACGAAGACGGAGCCGTAGCCGGTGACGACCGCGGGGACGCCGAGGCGCTCGTACAGTGCGGTCAGTTCGGTGCGTACGCGGCCGCCGAGCCGGAAGACGTGGTCGTGGACCGGCTCCTCGCGGAGCTTGCGCAGGGTGGCGAGGGCGGCGGCGACGACGGACGGGTGGCCGTTGTACGTACCGGCGAAGAAGGCGGGGGCGCCGGGCCGCGTGGAGAAGAGGTCCATCAGGTCGGCACGGCCGCCGATCGCGCCGACGGGGGCGCCGTTGGCGATGGCCTTGCCGAGGGTGGTGAGGTCGGGGGTGACTCCGGAGATCTTCTGCCAGCCGCCGATGTCGTGGCGGAAACCGGTGATGACCTCGTCGAAGATCAGGACGCTGCCGGCCTTCGTGGTCTCCTCGCGCAGGGTGGTGAGGAACTCCTGGTACGGCAGGAGGGCGCCGACGTTGTGCGGGACGGGTTCGACGATGACGGCGGCGATGTCGGAGCCGTGCTCGGCGAAGGTGCGGCGGACGGCCTCGCTGTCGTTGAACGGCAGGACGAGGGTGGCGTCGAGGACCTCGGGCAGGATGCCGGTCGAGATCGGGTCGTGGCCGCCGACCTTGGAGGGCTCGGAGATGACGTTGAGGCTGACCGCGTCGTGCCAGCCGTGGTAGCAGCCCTGGAACTTGACGACCAGGCGGCGGCCGGTGGCGGCGCGGGAGACGCGCAGCGCGTGGAACGTCGCCTCGCTGCCGGTGCTGGTGAGCAGAACCTTCTCGATGGAGGGGATCAGCTCGGTGAGCTGTTCGGCGAGGAGGACCTCGCCCTCGGTGACGCCGACGCCCATGTGTCCCAGCGTCGCGCCGGCCTCGGCGGTGGCGCGGGCCACGTCGGGGTCGTTGTGGCCGAGCAGCGGCGGGCCGAACGCCGAGTGGAAGTCGGTGTACTCGCGGCCGTCGGCGGTACGGAACCGTGCGCCGTGGGTGCCGGTGACCACCAGGTCCGTCAGTCCGGGAACGCTGCGCTGACCGCTGTTCACGCCGCCGGGTACGACCTGGCGGGCGCGCTCGGCGAGTCGGGCTCCGGATTCGTTGGCTACCGGGCCTGAACTCATGGTGCTTGCTCCTTGCGTCGAGAGTCGTCGGTTTTCGCGGGCCCTGCCCGGCCCGTGAGTCCCTGGCGCCATCCGCCCGGCAGTCGCCGCAGGAAGGAGGTGATCCGTGGTGCTCGGTGATACGTCTCGCTTTTTCAGAACGCTGTTCTGTAGAGCAGAACAGTGCCTGGATATTACGTCCGCCCCCAAAGCCGGTCAACCCCCCACCTGCCCCGACAAGGCCCGGATCCGGGGGATTTGTTGATTCGGAGGCGCTCTCCGCACCTTCGGAGGCACTACGCTGTTCTGCTATGACGAACAGTGCTGCCCCAGAAGAACCGAAGTACTGGGTCAAGAGCGTGGCCAGGGCAGCCGACATCCTCGAAGTGCTCGCCGCCCCCTCGCAGGGAAACGGCCTGAGCGTCACCGAGGTCGGCCAGGCGTGCTCCATCTCCAAGAGCGCCGCCTTCGGCATGCTCCAGACCCTGCGGGCCTACGGCCTCGTCTCGGACGACGGCGAGGGAATGAACCGCCGCTACCGGCTGGGCATGAGCCTGGCCCGGCTCGGCGACCGCGCCCGGTCGCAGGTCTCCCTGCGCGGCGTCGCCCACCCCGTGCTGCGCGACCTCACCGGGGCCACCGGCATGGCGTCCCGGCTCGCCGTGCCCGAGGACGGCCATGCGGTCGTGGTGGACCAGATCGAGCTCGACCAGCGCGTCAGGCTCGATCTCCGGATGGGGCAGCGCGAGCTGCCGCACTGCACGGGTCTGGGCAAGGCGCTGCTCTCCGCCGTGCCGCAGAGCGAGGCCGCCTCGGTCGTCGAAAGGTTCGGGCTGCCCCGGCGAACCTCCCGCACCATCACCGACCCGGCGACGTTCCTGTCCCATCTGCGCGACATCGCCCGGGCCGGCTACGCCCTGGACGACGAGGAGGACGCCGAGGGCATCATCTGCATCGGCGCGCCGGTCTTCGACGACCGGTCGGTGTGCGCGGGAGCCGTGTCCATCACCGGTCTCAAGCTCGGGCTGCCGGCCTGGCGCTACCAGGAACTGGGCGGGCAGGTGCGGGACGCGGCCCGCCGGATCAGTGTCTCGCTGGGCTGGGTCGAGGACCCGGATCCCGAGACCCCGGAGGCCGGCGCCTCGCTTTCCGACGAATTCGGGTCTTGACCGATCGGCATCACCCGCCGTAGGTTCCCTGCCAACCAAGGTGGCATTCAGCCGTCATCAGCGGTTTACCCCCTTCCGGTCCGTTTTCGGCGCCTGCCCATCGCGTCGTGAACACCCACCGATCGGACACTTTTAAGCCATCCGCCTTACGGCAGTCCACCGCAGGAACGCTCCCTCACTCGTCGCACTTCTCGGAAGGCGAAGTCCGCATGAGCGTTCCGCACCACCCCAACTCCTCGTCGTCCCGCCGGAATCTGCTGCGGGCTTCGGGTCTGGCCGGCCTGGTCATGGCCGGTACGGCCGTGGCCGCCGGCCCCGCGCAGGCCGCACCCGCCCACACCGGTGAGGTCCTGCACCTGGACACCGTCACCGCCCTGCGCGCCCTGAACACCAAGCCCCTGCCCGACGGCACCCGGGCCGTCGTCGCCGGCTACCGCACCCCGGGCGACGGCGGCACCATGGCCCTGCGCTGGAACAAGAAGTCCACCACCGCGCACAACGGCGGCACCGTCATCGCCCCCGGCACCACGGCCGCCACCGGACGCTGGCACCAGCTCCACACCGGCACCCTCGACTTCCGCACCTTCGGCCACCTCGACGCCACCACCCCCGCCGACGCCGCACTCGACGCGATGATCAACGACCCCACGGTCCACCGCATCGAGGCACACACCGACCTCCTGTTCACCCGACGCCACCTCTGGAACCGCTCGAACATCGAACTCGACTTCGGCGGCCACCGCATCAGCACCGAAGGCATCGAGAAGAACACCCACGACAACCCCTTCGGCGCCGTCCTCTCCTTCCGGGGCACCCCCACCGACACCACCGTCGAACACACCCTGAGTGCGGCGATGCCGGACCTTTCGGACCTCTTCGAGGTCGGTGACTCCTCGGGGTTCGCCGTCGGCCAGTGGTGGGCCGTGGAGATCAACGCGCTGGCGGGGAAGTACGAGAAGGAAATCCAGCGTCTCGTCCAGGTCACCGACGTCGTCGACCCGGAGCACATCCGGGTCAACTACCAGATCGGCTGGGACCTGGCCGCCGGCCGCACCCTGACCTGGACCAAGGTCGAACCCGTCGAGCGCGCCCATGTGCGCAACATGGTCTTCGAGGGCTGGGGCGAGGACGAGATGACCGGCTCGCACCCGGTCTCCTACGAGTACGCGGTGCGCTGCGACGTCTCCGGCATCGAGGCCGTCGGCACCTTCTGGCCGGTCGTGATGCGCCGCTGGTGCACGTACTACCGCACCGAGCAGTGCTCGCTCACCAACCCGAAGTCCGTCACCTACGGCGGCGCGGGCTACCTCACCCAGCAGATCTACTGCCTGTACGGGCACGTGGAGGACTGTCACACCTCCAACGCCCGCCACCTCAACGACTTCACGGCCTCCGCCTACTGCTACGTCACCAACTGCCACGGCGACGGTGACGACGAGGGCCCGTTCGTCACGCACGGCCAGTTCGAGCACGACCTCGTCTACACCGGCAACTCCGGACTGATGACGTTCGCCAACTCGGGCGCGGCCTGGGGCGGCAGGGCCAAGCGGATCACCGTACGGCGGCACGCCTGCTCCTGGTTCGTCGCCCGCGTCAAGATCACGGATCTGACGCTGGAGGACGTCCTGGTCATCGGCAAGAAGTCCCTTGCCGGCTCCGGGATGCTCTGGGTCAACGCGGACGGTGTGCAGATGCGGGGATGCACGGCGACCGGCCCGCTGATCGTCTCGCGGGCCTCGGACCTCTCCGCCCGCCCCAACGTGATCGCCGACTCCTCCTTCGCCTTCGCGGCGGGCGCGGAGGTCACCCAGGCGAACGTCACCGTCCCGCTCACCCTCCAGCGCACCACGCTGAAGGGTGTCGACGGCGCGGTGTTCAACGGCACCGGGCCGCTCGTCCTCGACCAGTGCACCCTGACCGGCTCCAAGGACACCGCCCCGGTCTCGCTCGCCCACACCGACCTCACCGTCCTCGGCGGCGAACTGCGCGACACCGGGCTCAAGCTGACCTCGGCCAAGGACCAGCGGCTGCGCGTCGACGGCACGCGGCTGTCCGGCACCAACAAGGACGGTGCCCTGCTCGCACGTACCGGGTCCGGCCGGACCGTCGACTGGCAGCTCAGCGGCCTCGACTCGACGGCCCCCGAGGGCACCGCCCATGTGCTGGTCACCGAGGGCCCCAACCGCTACCGGGCCACCGGCTCCACGTTCACCGGCGGCCGGCTCGAACTGCGGCCGGCGGCGTTCGGCGGCTCCAGCCATCTGCTGCACACCGGCTGCGTCGAGAACGGCACCGAGCGCACCGCGCTGCCGGACGAGGGCGACCGCGTCGCCCACACCGCGGCCACGCTGCGCTTCTGACCATCTGGGCCCTCGCGCCCATCGATCACCAGGGATTCCCCGTGTCCACGCATACCCCGATCACCGGCCGGCCCGTACGTGTCGCACTCGTCGGCGCCGGCAACCGCGGACTGACGTACGCCGAGTGGATCAAGGCGCACCCCGAGCGCGCCGAACTCGTCGCCGTCGCCGATCCGCGCCCCGCGGCGCGGGCCGCCGCCGGCGCGCCCGTCGAGTTCGACGACTGGCGCCCGCTCGTCGAGAACCGCATCGCGGACGCCGTGATCGTCGCCACCCAGGACCGCTTCCATGTGGAACCGGTGCTGGCCCTGGCCGAGGCCGGCTACGCGATCCTCGCCGAGAAGCCGCTCGCCCCGACCGAGGAGGAGACCCGCCGGATCGTCGAGGGGGTCGAGCGGGCCGGGGTCCTGTTCGCGGTGTGCCACGTCATGCGGTACACCCCGTACACCGACCTGGTGAAGGAGGTCGTGGACTCCGGTGTGCTCGGGCAGCTGGTGTCGGTCGACCATCTGGAGCCGGTCGGCTGGTGGCACTACGCCCACAGTTACGTGCGCGGGCCGTGGAGCAGCGAGAAGGACTCCTCCCCGATGCTGCTCGCCAAGTCCTGCCACGACCTGGACTGGATCACGTACGTCATGGGCGGCCGGATCGAGCAGGTCACGGGTTTCGGCGGGCTGAAGCACTTCCGGCCGGAGAACGCCCCGGCCGGTTCCGCCGAGCGGTGCCTCGACTGTGCGGTCGAGCCCGGCTGCCCGTACAGCGCCCCGAAGCTGTACATGCCGACGCTGCGTGAGAAGGGTGCCGTCTGGCCGGTCACCCATGTCACCGAGGCGACGGACGAGGCCGGCCTGCTGAAGGCGCTCCGCGAGGGCCCGTACGGGGTCTGTGTGTACCGGAGCGACAACGACGTGGTCGACCACCAGGTGCTGGCCATGCAGCTGACGGGCCAGGTGACCGCGACCTTCCAGATGGTGGCGTTCACCGAGCAGACGCACCGGCAGACCCGGATCTTCGGTTCGCACGGCTGGCTCATCGGTGACGGCGAGCGGGTGACCGTACAGGACTTCCGGACCGGTGAGTCCACCGTTCATGAACTCGGCACGTCCGGGTCGAACGCGGCGGACGGGCACGGCGGCGGGGACGCCGCGCTCGTCGAGGCGTTCGTCACCGCCGTCGCCACCGGTGACGCCGGGGCGGTCCGCTCCGGTCCCGCGACCTCGCTCGGCAGTCACCTCGCGGCGTTCGCCGCCGAGCGTGCCCGCCACACCGGAACCGTCCAGACGGTCCCGGCGCAGTGACTCCCCTTCTTCCCACCCTCACGTCCTCGGAGGACCCCCTCATGTCCCGTCTTCTCACCCGCCGTTCCAGAGTCCGCGCCCTCGCCGCCCCCGTCGTGGCGACCGCGCTGGCCGCCGGGGTGCTGGCCGGCTGTTCCAGCGGCGGCGACGACGGCAGCACCGTCACCATGTGGACCTACCCGGTCATCTTCGACGAGGCCAAGAACAAGGCGTACTGGGACGGCCTGGTCAAGGCCTTCGAGAAGGAGCACGCGGGCGTCAAGGTGAAGGTCGAGACCTTCCCGTGGGCCAACCGTGACACCGCCCTGGCCACCGCCATCGCTTCCGGCAAGGGCCCGGACGCGGTCTATCTGATCCCGGACCAGCTCCCCAAGTACGCCAAGAGCATCATCCCGGCCGACGACTACATGCCGGCCGACGCCAAGTCCGACTACACCGACTTCGCGCTGAAGTCGGTCACGGTCGACGGCAAGGCGCTCGCCACCCCGGTCCTGACCAGCGCCAACCCGCTGATCTGCGACAAGCGCGTGTTCGACGCCATCGGCGAGAAGAGCTACCCGTCGAGCTGGGCGGACCTGGAGGCGCTGGCCCCGAAGCTCAAGAAGAAGGGCTACTACGCCACCAGCTACAGCGGCGACACCCAGCAGACGCTGAACATGACGTTCTACCCGCTGCTGTGGCAGGCCGGCGGGGACGTCTTCTCCGAGGACGGCAAGAACGTCACCTTCAACGACGCGGCCGGCGTCAAGGCGCTGACGTACCTGAAGAAGCTGGTGGACGGCGGCTACACCGACAAGGACCTGGTCACGACCACGCCCAAGCTGGAGCAGACCCCGACCGCCAAGGGCAAGGTCGCCTGCACCTGGCAGAACACCCCGGCCGACGTGGAGCCGTTCTGGGGCAAGGAGAACATCGTCGTCCAGCCGCCGCTGAAGGAAACCGCGTCGGTCGGCTACGGCACCGTGGGCGCGCTCTCGATGCTCAAGGGCGCCGACAAGAAGAACACCGGCGACTGGCTGAACTTCGTCGCCGAGTCGAAGAACACGGCCGGTCTGCAGAAGGCCGCGGGCTACTTCCCGGCCCGTAAGTCCGGCGGTGACCTGTACCCGGACGACGCGCTCCAGACCGCCGTCGGCGCCACGCTGCCGAGCATGGACGTGGGCCCGCTCCAGGACAAGGCGCGTGAGGTCCAGGGCATGCTCGCGCCGGAGATCCAGGCCGCGCTGCTCGGCAGGAAGAGCCCGCAGGACGCGCTGGACGCCGCGCAGAAGGCCGCGCAGGCGATGCTCGGCCGCTGACCGGCCGTCGCGGGGCCGGGTCTCCCGGCCGCACCCGGGCCCCGGCCCCGCGACCCCTCGGGGGCACCGCCCCCAACCCCCCCGCAATTTCCCCGTACCGCAAGGAGATCCCCGTGGCAGTCGTCGCGGAACCCACCCGCCGGGGCCGTCGCAGCGGGCCGCAGGCGCGCCGCGAGGCCCGGATCGGCCTGCTCTTCGTCCTCCCGTGTTTCCTGCTGTTCCTCGCCTTCCGGTTCGGTCCGGGCGTCGCCGGTGTGCTGATGAGCTTCACCGACTACTCCCTCACCGGCGGCGGCAGCTTCATCGGGCTCGACAACTTCACCCGCCTCTGGGACGACCCGCTGTTCTGGCAGGCGCTCAAGGTCACGGTCCTGTACACCGTGCTCGCCGTGCCCGGCACGCTCATCGCTTCGGTGTCCCTGGCGCTGATCACCCGGCGCGCGTTCCGCGGCGCCAAGTTCTTCCGTTCGGTGTTCTTCCTGCCGGTCGTCACCTCGCTGGTGCTGGCCGCGACCGTCTTCGTGTGGATCTTCTCGACCGGCGGCCCGTGGTCCACCCTGATGGGCTGGTTCGGGATGTCCGAGGGCTCCTGGCTCTCCGACGACGTGCTGGTGCTGCCCGCGCTCGCGATCGTCGGCGTCTGGTCCCGCTTCGGGTACGGGATGCTGATCCTGCTCGCCCGGATGCAGGACATTCCGAGGGAGCTGGAGGAGGCCGCCCTCACCGACGGGGCCGGCCCCTGGCAACGGTTCCGGTACATCGTGCTGCCGCAGCTCAAGCCCGCCCTCTTCTTCCTCGCGGTGATCGAGACGACGGCGTCGTTCCAAGTCTTCGACGCCGTCTACACCATGACGGGCGGCGGCCCCGCCAACGCCAGTTACACGCTCGTCTTCCAGCTCTACGACGCGGGCTTCAAGTACTTCGACCTGGGTTACGCCTCCGCCATCGGGGTCGCGCTCTTCGTGCTGACCGTGGTGGTCGCGGTGATCCAGCGCCTCGTGATCGGGAAGGACCAGTGACCATGACCGCAGCACCCGCAGAGACGAAGGCGCCGCCCGCCGGCCCGGCCCCCGCACCCACGGACCGGTCCGCGCGCCGGGCCGAACGGAAGCTGCGCAAGCTCTCCGAGCAGGACACCGTCCCGTACGGCATGCGCCCCACCCGTACCGGCCGTGTCGCGCGCGCCGTGCTGCTGACGGTGGCCGCGCTGGTGACGGTCTTCCCGTTCTACGCGATGGTCGTCCTCTCCCTGAAGCCCTCCGCGGCGGTCGACTTCCCCGGCAGCCTGCTGCCGTGGCCGCTGACCGGCGAGGCGTACGACACCGTCATGGGCGCGCAGGACGTGCCGCGCTGGCTGCTGAACACCCTGATCTACTCGGTGGTCTCGGTCGTCGGCGTGCTGCTGCTCGCCTCGCTCGCCGGATACGCCTTCGCCAAGAAGCGCTTCCCCGGCCGGGAGACGATGTTCTGGTCGTTCCTGTCGATGGTGATGGTCCCCTACCACGTCACCATGATCCCGACCTTCGCGATGATCGCGAAGCTCGGCGGCGTGGACACCTACTGGGGCCTGATCGTGCCGACCCTGGCCAACGCCCAGGCGGTGTTCCTGATGCGGCAGTTCATCCAGGGGCTGCCGGACGAGCTCTTCGAGGCGGCCCGGCTCGACGGCTGCAACGAGTGGCAGATCTTCTACCGGATCGTGCTGCCGCTGCTGAAGCCGATCCTCGCCACGCTCGGCGTCTTCGTCTTCCTGTGGCACTGGAACGACTTCCTGTGGCCGCTGGTCATCGGCCAGTCCACCGACATGCGCACCCTGACCGTCGGTATCGCCTCGCTCCAGCAGCAGAACGTGCCGCTCAATGTGGTGCTCTCCGGCTCCGTCATCGCGTTCGTGCCCATCTTCGCCGCGTACATGGTGGGCCAGCGCTACTTCACCGAGGGCGTCACCGCGTCCGGAATCAAGGGATAGCCACACATGTTCACCGATGAGGCCGCACTCGAAGAGCGGCTCGCCACCCCCTCCCCCGCGCTCGTCGCCGATCTCGGCCGCCTCGAAGGCGATCTGCTGGTGCTCGGCGCCGGCGGCAAGATGGGCCCCAGCCTGTGCCGGCTGGCCCGCCGGGCGCTGGACGCCGCGGGCCGTACGGACGTGACCGTGTACGCGGTCTCCCGCTGGTCGGACAAGGCGGCGGCCGGGGAACTGGAGGCCGCCGGTGTCCGTACCGTCGCCTTCGACCTGATGGACCCGGCCGCCGATCTGGCCGCACTGCCCGACGCCGGCAACGTCGTCTTCATGGTCGGCGCCAAGTTCGGCTCCGCCGGGGCGCCTTCGCACGCCTGGGCGGTGAACGCCGCGATGCCCGACCGGGTGGCGGGGCGCTGGCCGGGCGCGCGGATCTCGGCCTTCTCCACCGGCAACGTCTACCCGCTGGTGCCGGTCTCCACCGGCGGCTGTGCCGAGACCGACCCGGTCGGCCCGGTCGGCGAGTACGCCATGTCGTGCCTCGGCCGCGAGCGGATCTTCGCCCACGCGGCCCTGACCCGGGGTACCAGGGTCGCCAACATCCGCCTCAACTACGCGGTCGACCTGCGCTACGGCGTCCTCGCCGACATCGCGTACCGCGTGCGGGCGGGCGAGCCGGTGGACGTGACGACCGGTCATGCCAACGTGGTGTGGCAGGGGTACGCCAACGAGGTCGCCCTGCGCGCCCTCCTGCACGCCACCGACGGCGACGCCTTCACCCTCAACCTCACCGGCCCCGAGACCGCCTCGGTGCGCCGCATCGCGCAGTGGTTCGGCGAGGAGTTCGACCGTGAGCCGGTGCTCGCGGGCACCGAGGCGCCCACCGCGCTGCTCTCCGACGCGAGCCGCTGTCACGCCCTGTTCGGCTACCCGGATGTCGCGCTGCGCACCCTCGTGGAGTGGCAGGCCGACTGGCTGCGCCGCGGGCTGCCGCTGTCCGGCAAGCCGACCAAGTTCCAGGTACGTGACGGAAGGTTCTGATCCACTCCATGTCCACTCCCTCCCCCCTGTCCACCCCCGCGCTGCACCTGCTCGCCCAGGGCGCGGCCATCCCCGCCCATCCGCTCGCGCTGCACGCGGACGGCACGTTCGACGAGCGCCGGCAGCGCGCCCTGACCCGGTACTACCTCGCCTCGGGTGCGGGCGGCGCCGCCGTCGCCGTGCACACCACCCAGTTCGAGATCCGCGAGCGTGAGGTGGGCCTGTTCCGGCCCGTGCTGGAGCTCGCCGCCGAGACGATCGACGCCGAGGCCGGCCGGCCGTTCGTGAAGGTCGCCGGCGCCTGCGGCTACACCGCCCAGGCCGTCGAGGAGGCCGAGACCGCCGCAGCGCTCGGCTACGACGCGGTCCTGCTCAGCCCAGCCGTCCCCGGGGCCGACGAGAAGGGGCTGCTGGAGCGGGCGCGGGCGGTCGGCGAGGTGCTGCCGGTGATCGGCTTCTACCTCCAGGAGGCTGTCGGCGGACGCTACTTGTCGCCCGGCTTCTGGTCGGCCTTCACCGACCTGCCCCACACCGTCGCCGTGAAGATCGCCCCGTTCGACCGCTACCGCACCGCGGATGTCGTACGGGCCGTGGCCGCCGCGGACCGGGCCGGCGAGGTGGCCCTGTACACGGGCAACGACGACGACATCATCGGCGATCTGCTCACCCCGTACGAGACCGCTTCAGGCACCCCGCGCTGGTTCGCGGGCGGACTGCTCGGCCAGTGGGCGGTGTGGACGAGCTCCGCGGTGACCCTCCTCGACGACATCCGGCGTGCCCGCGCGGGGGACCATGAGGCGATGGTCCGCTGCCTGGCCCGGCGCTCCGAACTCACCGACGCCAACAGCGCCGTCTTCGATGTCCGCGGCGCCTTCCGGGGCTGCATCGCCGGAGTGCACGAAGTGCTGCGCCGCCAGGGCCTGCTGGCGAACATCCGCTGCCTGGACCCGGCCGAGACGCTCTCCCCGGGTCAGGCCGAGGAGATCACCCGGGTGGCCGAGTCCTATCCTTGGCTGACCGATGACGCCTTCGTTGCGGAGCACCTCGATGCCTGGCTCTCCTGAACCCGTCGCCGCCTCCTCGCGGGTCGTCGTGGCCGTACCGCCGGAGCTGCGTGCCCAGTTCTTCACCGCCGAGGTGTGGCAGGAGCTGGAGCGGGCGGCCGAGGTCACCGTCGTCGACGACCACAGCGACCGGGCGGCGGTCGCGGCCGCGCTTCCCGGCGCCCGTGCGCTGATCACCTCGTGGCGGGCACCGAAGGTGGACGCCGCGCTGCTGGCGCACGCGGACCGGCTGGAGCTGGTGGCGCACACGGGCTCGGCGGTCGCCCCCTATGTCACCGAGGACGTGTTCCGGCGCTCCATCCTGGTCACCCAGGCCGGCGACGAGATGGCCCGTCCGGTCGCCGAGGTGGCGCTCGCCTTCACGCTCTCGCTGCTCCACCGCGTCCAGCGCTTCGACCACGCCCTGCGCGGCGGGCTGGAATGGGCGGAGGCGAGCGAGGCGCCGCCGCGCCACGAGATCCACGGCAGCGAGATCGGAGTGATCGGTGCCTCCCGCACCGGGCGTGCCTACATCCGGCTAGTGCAGGCGATGGGAGCGCGGGTCAGTGTCACCGACCCGTTCCTGTCCGAGGCGGAGGCCGAGGCGCTCGGCGTGAAATCCGTACCGCTGGAGACGCTGCTCCCGGGCAGCCGGATCGTGGCCGTGCACGCCCCGGTCACCGAGGAGACCCACCACATGATCGGCGCCGCGCAGCTGGCGCTGATGCCGGACGGCGCGAGTCTGGTGAACACCGCAAGGTCGTGGCTGGTCGACGAGGACGCGCTCGTCGCCGAGCTGGCCACGGGCCGGCTGGACGCGGCGATCGACGTCTTCGACGCCGAGCCGCTGCCCGTGGACCACCCCCTGCGCGCGCTGCCCAACGTGCTGCTCACCCCGCATCAGGCGGCCGGCAGCGTCGAGTGCCGGCAGCGGCTGGGCACCAGCGCCGTCAACGAGGTGCTGCGGCTGCTCGCCGGGCGTCCGCCGGTGCACGCCGTGACCGCCGACGCCCTCACCCGTCTGCACTGACACCGAAGCCCCACCCCGTACCCGTCAGGAGATCCACCACCATGCGACTGATGCGCATCGGCGAGCCGGGCCAGGAACGCCCGGTCGCCGTCTGCCCCGAGGGCCGCCACTACGACCTGTCCGGCATCACCGACGACATCGACGGCGCGTTTCTCGCCGCGCTGGCCGACAAGCCGCACCTGATCCCCGCCGAGCCCAAGCTCCCGGAGACCGACATCACCGGACAGCGCGTCGGCGCCCCGGTGGCCCGGCCCTCCGCGCTCCTGTGCATCGGGCAGAACTACGCGGCCCACGCCGCCGAGTCCGGCGCCGAACCGCCGAAGCAGCCGATCCTCTTCTACAAGTCGCCGAACACGGTGGTCGGTCCGTACGACGACGTCCTCATTCCGCGCGGCTCCGAGAAGACCGACTGGGAGGTGGAGCTGGCCGTCGTGATCGGCCGCCGCGCCTCCTATCTGGACTCCCCCGCCGACGCGGCGGCCCACATCGCGGGCTACACGGTCAGCAACGACGTCTCCGAGCGCGCCTTCCAGCTGGAGGAGTCGGGCGGCCAGTGGTCCAAGGGCAAGAGCTGCGCCACCTTCAACCCGCTGGGACCCGTGCTCGTGACCGCTGACGAGGTGGGCGACCCGCAGCAGCTGCGGCTGCGCAGCTTCGTCAACGGTGAGCCCCGGCAGGACTCGTCCACCGCGGACATGATCTTCAGCGTGGCGCATCTGGTGCACCATCTGTCGCAGTACCTGGTGCTGGAGCCCGGCGACATCATCAACACCGGTACGCCGCAGGGCGTGGCCCTGTCCGGCCGCTTCCCGTATCTGGGTCCGGACGATGTGATGGAGGTCGAGATCTCGGGCCTGGGCCGGCAGCGCAGCGTCTGCCGGCCCGCGTAGCCGGAGCCGTAGAGGGCTCGGCCCTCCGGGATTCCCTCCGGAGGGCCGAAATGCCGAAGCACTCCCCGCGGGACAGCCCTCAGTCCTCGGGGAGTTCGACCGGGGCGATCTCGTCGAAGACATCGCCGGGGCCCGGGTTCGTGGGGTCGGTCGCGCCGCCGAACTGGTTCATCACACCCCAGACGGCGTTCAGCGCGGTCTGTACGGCCCCCTCGGCCCAGCCGGCCGTCCAGGAGATGTCGTCGCCGGCCAGGAACAGGCCCCGCTTGTCGGCGGGCAGCCCGTCCTGCATGAAGTGGGTGAACAGCCGCCGCTGGTAGCGGTAGTGGCCGGGCAGATTGGCCTTGAACGCGCCCATGAACCAGGGCTCGTTCTCCCAGGAGACGGTCACGGGGTTGCCGGTGATGTGCTTGCGGATGTCCACGTTCGGATAGATCTCGCCGAGCGACTTCAGCATGACGTCCATGCGCTCGGTCGCGGAGAGCGGCAGCCACTTCAGGCTGTCGTCGCACCAGGTGTACGAGAGGCAGATGCTGGCGGGCCGGTCCGGCCCCTCGTCGAGCAGGTACGTGCCCCGGGTCATCCGGTCCGTGAGCGTCATCGACATGGTGTCGCGCCCGGTCGTCTCGTCCTTGTCCAGCCAGAACGGCCGGTCGACGGGGACGAACAGCTTGGACGACTCCATGTAGTGGGTGCGCTCCATCGCCGTCCAGTGGTCGATCGGGAAGAGCGCGTCGTCGCAGTCGATCTTGGAGAGCAGCAGCCAGGACTGTCCGGTGAAGACGGCGGCGCGGAAGGTGCGGATGTCGCCCGTGGCGTCGGTGACGGTGATCCGGTTGCCCGCGGTGCGGTTCAGCCGGGTCACCGCGCCGCGCGGTTCGCCGTCGTGCAGCGAGGCCAGCGAGGTGCCGAGCGGCCAGTGGACGATCTTGTGCGGTTCGCGTTCCCACAGGCGCAGCGGGAGCTGCTGGCTGCCGCCGACGATGGAGCGGTGGTGGTCGTCCGCCTCGGTGTAGACGACCCGCAGGATCTCCAGGATGGAGTTGGGGAAGTCGGTGTCCCAGCCGCCGGTGCCGAAGCCGACCTGTCCGAAGATCTCGCGGTGGCGGAAGGACTTGAAGGCGTCGGAGTCGCAGAGGAAGCCGTAGAAGGTCTGGTTGTCGAGCTTCTCCACGAGCCGGGCCCAGATCTCCCGGATCCTCGGTATGTCGCGCTCGCGCATCGCCCGGTTCATGCCGGAGAAGTCGGCGCCCTCCTCCAGGCAGGCGTTCCAGGCGTCCATCACCTCGCGGTAGACCTGCGGAAGGTCGTCGACGGTCCTGGCGTAGTGCGACTCGCCCTTCAGGTCGACGACGGTCGAGGGGGTGGCCGGGGAGAGCGGGTTGGGGAAGGGCTTCGTCTCAAGACCCACCAGGTCGATGTAGTGCTGGAGGGCGGTGGACGACGGCGGGAAGCGCATCGCGCCCATCTCGGCGGTGAGCGGTTCGCCGTCGGTGTCGCAGCCGTCGAACTCGACGGTGCGCAGCCGTCCGCCGATGCGGTCCGCCTCGTAGACAACGGGCTTCAGTCCCATCTTCATCAGCTCGTAGGCGGTGACGATGCCGGAGAGCCCGCCGCCGATGACGGCCACCTCGGTGCCGTGCTCGGTCGCCGGTATCTGCCCGATGCCGGCGGGGTGGGCGAGGAAGTCGTCGTACGCGTAGGGGAAGTCCGGCCCGAACATGGTGATCGGCGGGGCCGCGTCGGTGTGCGGGACGGCAGGGGGCACCGTGGACGTCATGGGGTACGGACTCCTTGCGGGGCGGGGTGGGGTGACCGGGGCGGCGTACTGGGAGGGGGTGGCCGTACGGACCGGGGCGGCGTACTCAGACGAGGGAGCCGTACAGACCGGGGCGGCGGTCGCGGAGGTAGGGGTTGCCGGCCCGGGACGCGGCCAGAAGGCCGGGGTCGACGTCGCCGATGAGGAGTTCGTCGCCGCGTCCGGCGCGGGCGCGGACCGTGCCGTCGGGGCCTGCGAGAGCGCTCAGCCCGACGAATTCGAAGGGGCCTTCGGTGCCGGTCCGGTTGGCGTAGGCCACGTACAGCTGGTTCTCGAAGGCGCGGACGGGGACGACGGACTCCGCGACGAACGGGAAGGGGTGCATGAGCGCGGTCGGCACCAGCAGCAGATCGGTTCCGGCGAGGGCGTGCGCGCGTACGTTCTCCGGGAACTCGACGTCGTAGCAGATCAGGAAGCCGATGCGGACGCCGTCGAGTTCGGCCTGGACGACCGGCCGGTCGCCGGGGGTGAACCACCGCTCCTCGAAGTCGCCGAAGAGGTGGGTCTTGCGGTAGTCGGCGAGCGCCGTTCCGTCGGGCCCGATGAGCCGCGCGGCGTTGTACAGGGTGTCGCCGTCGCGCTCCGGGTAGCCGTAGTGGACGGCGATACCGTGGCGTACGGCGATCTCGGTGACGGCCCGGCCGGCGGGTCCGTCGGCGGCTTCGGCCAGCCGGGGCACGTCGTCGCCGATCGCGTACCCGGTCAGGAACATCTCGGGGCAGACCAGCAGCCGTGCGCCACCGTCGGCGGCCCGCCGCGCGGCGTCGTCGAGGACGTCGAGGTTGGCGGCCACCGAGCCCGGAGTTCCGGAGCTCTGGAGCAGGGCAGTGCGCAACAGCGGCATGGCTGACCTCGGACGATGGGGTGGGCGGAGACGTATTGACGGTACGTTCCGCCCTTCCCCCCGGACAAGGCGCGAGTGTTGCGCACCGACCGTCGATCCGTTGCGCGGGATCGGCGGGGTGCGGCGATTCGTTGCGCGACGGCGTGGGGCCTATCCCGGCGATCCCGAGGAGTACCGCCGCAGCAGCGGCGAAAGCACCAGCACGGACTTCGTACGCTCGACATACGGCTCGCCCGCGATCCGCTCCAGCACCTGCTCGAAGTGGCGCATGTCCGCCGCGAACACCTGGACGAGCGCGTCGGCGTCGCCGGTCACGGTGGATGCCGACGCGACCTCCGGATATCTGGCGAGCCCTTGCTTGATCGAGTCCGGTGAGGTGTTGCGGCTGCAGTAGATCTCGATGTACCCCTCGGTCTCCCAGCCGAGCGCGGCCGGATCCACGCGGACGGTGAAGCCGGTGATCGCCCCTTCGGCGCGGAGCCGGTCCACCCGGCGTTTCACGGCGGGGGCGGAGAGCCCGATGATCGAGCCGATGTCGGCGTAGGAGCGGCGGGCATCTTCGGCGAGGGCGTGGACGATGCGTTCGTCGAGGTCGTTCAGTCGCACGTCGTACGGGTCACTTCTCTGCGATGGCGAGAGCCCTGGTCGGGGCGGGGCACGGCTGCTGCCGGGGGCGGCCGTGCCGCCCCCGGCAGTAGACCATGGGCCCGCCCCGCGGGGCGCGCTCAGCGCAGGTGGCGCCGGGCCGGAAGGGACGGCGGACGAGGGATCCGAGGGGAGTCAGAACGGGAACCGCGAGCGCCCGTGCTGCACGGAGATCCACTTCTGGGTGGTGAAGGCCTCCAGCATCGAGTCGCCGTTGAGCCGCCCGAGCCCGGAGTTCTTCTCGCCGCCGAAGGGGACGATCGGCTCGTCGTGGACCGTGCCGTCGTTGATGTGGATCATGCCGGTGCGGATCCGCTGCCCGATGCGCACGCCGCGCTCGATGCTGCCGGTGTGCACGGCGCCGCTCAGGCCGTACGGGGTGTCGTTGGCGATCCGGACCGCCTCGTCCTCGCCGTCGAACGGCACGAGGAGCGCGACCGGGCCGAAGATCTCCTGGGAGAGCACGGGGGAATCGGGCGCCAGCCCGGTGAGGACGGAGGGGCTGACGACGTTCCCCTCGGCCCGTCCGTGCAGCAGCGCTGTCGCGCCCGCCTCGACGGTCTGGTCGACGAGCGCGGTGATGGCCTCGGCCTGGGTCGAGTTGATCAGCGGGCCTATCTGGGTCGCCGGGTCGGCCGGGTCACCGACGCGCAGCGAGGCGACCTTCGCGACGAACTTCTCGGTGAACTCCTCCTCCACCGCACGGTCCACGAGGATCCGGTTGGCGGCCATGCAGACCTGCCCCTGGTGTACGTACCGGCTGAACACCGCCGCGTCGACCGCGTAGTCCACATCGGCGTCGTCGAGCACGATCAGCGCGCTGTTGCCGCCGAGTTCGAGCACCGAGCGCTTGAGGTTCGCGGCGCACACCGTCGCGACGTGCCGACCGACCCGGTCGGAGCCGGTGAAGGAGATGATCTGCGGTACGGGGTGCTCCAGCAGCGCGTCACCGATCTCCGCGATGTCGGTGACGACGACGTTCAGCAGACCGGCCGGCAGCCCGGCGTCCTCGAACACCTTGGCCACCAGGGTGCCACCGCAGACCGGGGTGTTCTGGTGCGGCTTGAGCACCACGGCGTTGCCCAGCGCCAGGGCCGGGGCGACGGACTTCAGGGACAGCAGGAACGGGAAGTTGAAGGGGCTGATCACCCCGACCACACCGGCAGGCACCCGGTAGACACGGTTCTCCTTGCCCGGGGTCGGCGAGGGCAGGATCTGTCCGGTGGACCGGAGCGCGAGGCGGCCCGCCTCGCGCAGGAACTCCTTGGCCAGGTGCAGTTCGAAGGCCGCCTTCAGCCGGGTGCCGCCGAGTTCGGCGACTATGGCGTCACCGATCTCGTCCTCGCGCTCCTCGACGATCCGAAGCGCCTTCTCCAGCACCGCTCGCCGGGCGTACGGACTGGTGTCCGCCCACGCCTGCTGCGCGTTCTCGGCCGCATGGTAGGCCTGGTCCACCTCGTCGGCCGTGGCGACCGTGATGGAGGCGAGCTGCTTCCCGTCGAACGGGTTGAAGTCGATGATGTCCCAGGACCCCTTGCCCGGCCTCCACTCTCCGTCGATGTACTGATGGGCCAGGTCAGTGAAGAAGGACATGAGATCCCTTACCGCAGAGGGGCGGACAGCTGAATGGGATTCATATTACTTATTTTTCAACAGAGTTGATATGAATCAGGCCCCGCCCCAGACATCATTTCCAGCCACCGCCTCACCCCCGGATGCCCGGAAAACACCGGTGCCCCTCCCGGCGCGAACAGCCGGAAGGGGCACGGTCGAAATGAGGGGGCGGGATCAGCCCCAGCTGGCGTGCAGCGGCTTGCCCTCCGCGTAACCGGCGGCGCTCTGCACACCGACGACCGCCTTCTCGGCGAACTCGGCGAGCGAACCCGCACCCGCGTAGGTGCAGGAGGAACGGACGCCCGCGATGATCGAGTCGACCAGATCCTCGACACCGGGACGGGTCGGGTCCAGGAACATCCGCGAGGTGGAGATGCCCTCCTCGAAGAGCGCCTTGCGGGCCCGGTCGTACGCCGACTCGTCGGACGTACGGTTCCGCACGGCACGGGCGGACGCCATACCGAAGGACTCCTTGTAGAACCGTCCGTCGGCGGACTGCTGGAGGTCACCGGGCGACTCGTGCGTCCCGGCGAACCAGGAGCCGATCATCACATTGGAGGCACCGGCGGCGAGCGCCATGGCCACATCGCGCGGGTGACGGACACCGCCGTCGGCCCAGACGTACTTGCCGTACTTCCTGGCCTCGGCGGCGCACTCCAGCACGGCAGAGAACTGCGGCCGGCCGACACCCGTCATCATCCGGGTGGTGCACATGGCGCCGGGTCCGACACCGACCTTGATGATGTCGGCACCGGCCTCGATGAGGTCGCGCACCCCCTCGGCCGCGACGATGTTGCCGGCCACGATCGGCACCTGCGGATCCAGCGCCCGGACGGCGCGCACCGCACTGATCATGGACTCCTGGTGACCGTGCGCGGTGTCGACGACGAGGGTGTCGGCGCCGGCGTCGAGGAGCTGCTTGGCCTTGCCGGCCACGTCGCCGTTGATCCCGACAGCGGCCGCGATGCGCAGCTTGCCCGCCGCGTCGGTGGCGGGCGTGTAGAGAGTGGCGCGCAGTGCGGCCTTACGGGTGAGGATGCCGACGAGCCGGCCGTCCGCGTCCACCGCGGGGGCGAGCTTGCGGTTGGCGCCGTCGAGCTTGTTGAAGGCGTCGCGGGGGTCGATGTCCGCGTCCAGCAGCACCAGGTCCTTGGACATGACCTCGGAGAGCTGGGTGAAGCGGTCGACGCCGGTCAGGTCGTGATCGGTGACCACGCCGACGGGACGCCGGTCGCCGTCGACGACGACCCCGGCTCCATGGGCACGCTTGGGCAGCAGCGACAGCGCGTCGGCGACCGTCTGGCCGGGGGCCAGCACGATGGGGGTGTCGAGCACGAGGTGGCGCGTTTTCACCCAGCTGATGACCTCGGTGACGACCTCGATCGGGATGTCCTGCGGGATGACGACGAGCCCACCGCGCCGGGCGATGGTTTCGGCCATCCGGCGGCCCGCGATAGCCGTCATGTTCGCGACGACCAGCGGAATGGTGGTGCCGGTGCCATCGGGCGAGGAAAGGTCGACGCCCTGCCGGGATCCGACCGCTGACCTGCCCGGAACCATGAAGACATCGTCGTACGTGAGGTCGTACGGAACTGAGGGGGACTCTGTGTATCGACCGGTGCCGGGCTCAAGAAAACGCATAACACTCATTTTTTCATACGAAATGACGCAGGTCGCTTCCACGAAGACACAGCAAATGACTCCCGCCTTCGTATGTTCCTCCAAGGAACAAGATCGGGAGTCCCGGGCAAGTGGAACCTGCCTTGCCCACAGACCCTACCCGAGGGACCCGCAAATCATTCGCGATCATCTCCCCTGGACCTGGTGACTGGGGCTCAGGTAGCTTCAAACGCGCAGGTCCCGCAGGCCACCCAATACCCCGGAGCATCAGGCGGAGCGGTCACAACTCCCGCAATATGTACGACCGGAGAGGATTACGACCGACTCGTGGACAGCGAACTGCCCGACATCTACTGCCCTTTCCCCCAGCGGACGAACCCGTACGTCGGGCACGTAAGGGAGCATCTCGACATCTGGACCCGCGACACCGGCCTGGTGCACCGGGATTCAGCCAGGGACCGCTTCGAGCAGGCAGACTTCGGAGCCTTCGTCGGCATGGTCTACCCGACCGCCGACGGCAAGAATCTGGAGCTCGTCGCCGACTGGTTCGTCTGGCTGTTTCTCGTCGACGACCAGTTGGACGACGGGCACCTGGGCCGCAGCCCGGAGCACGTACAGGGTGTCGTCACACTGATGCGTTCCGTGGTCGAGGGCACAGAAAGCCGCACCCCGGCGGGCGAGCGACTGCCCGCCGCGGTCGTCGCCCTCGCGGACCTGTGGGAACGCACGACGCCGGCCGCCGCGGCGCACTGGCGGCGGCGCTTCACCCAGCACCTGATCGCCTACCTCACGACGGCCACCACCTGGGAGGCCGGGAACCGCGCGTACGACGTGGTCCCGTCCGAGGCGGCGTACATCAGCAACCGCCGTCACACGGGCGCGATACATGTCTGCATGGACCTGATAGAGATCGTGGCCGGCATCGAGGCGCCCGAGTCCATCCACAACGACTCGCGCTTCATCACCGCACTCGAAACCTCGTGCAATGTCGTGTGCTGGGCCAACGACGTCTACTCGTACGAGAAGGAACAGGTCCTCGGCGAGATCCACAACCTCGTCCACCTCGTCCGCCACCACCGCGGTCTCGGCAAGCGGCAGGCGCTGGAACACGTCTGCGCGGAGATCGCCCGGGAAACCGAGCGATTCCTGACCGCGGAGGCAGAGCTGCTGACCGCCCATCCCCAGCTCGCCCCGATGCTGGAACCGTACCTGGACGGGATGCGGAGCTGGATGCGCGGGAATCTCGACTGGTCCCGGCAGACACCGCGCTACAACCCGGCCGACGTCAGCCAGTACAAGGCGCCTGAGCAGTATCTGGAGGCAACGGTCCTGGGCGTCCGGCTGGACTGACCGGTGCACCGGCCGAACGGCGGACGGAAGGGGGCGGCGGTGATGACACCGCCGCCCCCTTCCGTCCGCCGTTCCGGCTCTCACTCCCCATCCGGGTCGGCCCGCTCCAGTGCGGGCCGGCGCGGAGCGGCCGATTCGGTCAGCAGGTAGTCGGCCGCCGCGGTGTCCGTCACCAGGCTGGTGACGAGACCGGAGCGCAGCACCGCCCCGATCGCCGCCGCCTTGCGCTGACCGCCGGCGATCGCCACCACCTCGGGGATCCGGCGCAGCCGGTCCGCCTCGACCGTGATGCAGCGCTCGCCGAGATCGCGGCCGACCCGGCGGCCGTCCGCGTCGAAGAGGTGCGCCGACATCTCGGCGGCGACGCCGAGCGAGGCGTAGTGCTCGCGCTCCGCGTCGGAGAGCATGTCGTGGACCGTGGAGATACCGGGCTCCCAGGAGCCGATGGAGACGGCCGCGACGGTCACCTTGTCGAAGTACTCGAAGGCACGCGCGATGCCCGTCTGGTGGCGCAGGGCAGCGGCCGTGGCCGGGTCGGGGAGCAGCATCGGCGCGTAGATCGGGTGGGCCTCGCCGCCGGACACCTGGGCGGCCCGCCGCACCGCCTCGACCGAGCCGCGCTCAGCCGTTCCCGCGTCGTACACCCCGGTCAGCTGCACGACCGTGCACGGTGGCAGCCGGTCGAGGGCCGCCGCCATGTGAATGGTGGAGCGGCCCCAGGCGAGACCGAGCACATCGCCCTCGGTCACCAGTTCGCCGAGCAGGTCGGCCGCGACCTCACCCAGGTTCTCCGGGTCCGCGGCGTCGTCCTGCTCCTCCGCCGGGGATTCGACCACGACGGCGTGGCGCAGCCCGTAGCGGGCGCGAAGCGCGTCGGAGCGCTCGGCGTCCAGCTCCGCGGGGACCCGGATCTCGATCCGTACGAGGTCACGCTCCAGGGCCGTCTCCAGGACCCTGGCCACCTTGAAGCGGCTGACGCCGAACTCCTCGGCGATCTGGATCTTGGATTTGCCCTCGAGGTAGAAGCGGCGGGCCATGGCCGCCGCCTGCACCAGCTCCGCGGGCCCCATCCGCAGGGCGGACCGGCCCGCCGACATTGCAGACACCGCGTTCTCCTCACTGCTGTTCACGCTCTTGATACGCCGTTCATCCTGTCAGATACGGCGATCCTTGACCGGTCCCGTCGGACCGCGTTCATCTGCGCTTGGTCCGGCCGACCCGTAATCGGGGGCCGGACCGGTTGTCCGCGGCGTCAGTGGCCGCACGCCCACCCCGCCGAGGCGGTCGCTCCCTCGGCCTTGGCGCGCAGGGCCCGGACGGCTTCGGCCGGGTCCTTGGCGCCGTACACGGCGGAACCGGCGACGAAGACGTCGGCCCCCGCCTCGGCGCAACGCTCGATCGTGGACTCCGAGACCCCGCCGTCGACCTGGAGCCACAGTTCGAGTCCGTGCCTGGAGATCAGCTCACGGGTGCGGCGGATCTTCGGCAGCATGATGTCCAGGAACGACTGGCCACCGAACCCCGGCTCCACCGTCATGATCAGCAGCATGTCGAGCTCGGGCAGCAGGTCCTCGTACGGCTCGATGGGCGTCGCCGGCTTGAGCGCCATGGAGGCACGGGCGCCCTTGGCCCGGATCTCCCGCGCGAGCCGGACGGGAGCCGCGGCGGCCTCCACGTGGAAGGTGACGGAGCCCGCCCCCGCCTCGACGTACTGCGGGGCCCAGCGGTCGGCGTCCTCGATCATCAGATGGCAGTCCAGCGGGGTGCTGGTGGCCCTGCTGAGCGATTCCACGATCGGGACGCCGAGCGTCAGATTGGGCACGAAGTGGTTGTCCATGACATCGACATGGAGCCAGTCGGCACCTTCGACGGCCTGCGCCTCCTCGGCGAGACGTGCGAAGTCGGCGGAGAGAATGCTGGGGTTGATCTGGGCCATGGGCCAAGCCTGCCATGTTCTGCGGCACTTCCCCGCTTCGGTGCGCCCCAAAGCCTCACGGGATCATTACAGTTCGCGCATTCCGGCCCTTTTCGCCCTCGGTCCGGCCCTCCGGGGGCGGTCAGGCGGTTCGCCGCAGCAGAGCGAGGTACATCGCGTCCGTGCCGTGCAGATGCGGCCAGAGCTGGACGTCCGGCCCGTCGCCCAGGGCGGGCACTCCTGGCATCAGCGGACGGGCGTCGACCCACTCGGCCTCGACCGGTGCACCGCCGCGGCCCTTCAGGACGTCCTCGACGACCACCCGGGTCTCCGCGAGGTGCGGCGAGCACGTCGCGTATCCGACGACGCCACCGACCCGTACGGCCTTCAGCGCCTCGCGCAGCAGTCCGCGCTGGAGGGGCGCGAAGCCCTCCAGGTCCTCCTTGCGACGGCGCCAGCGCGCCTCGGGCCGACGGCGCAGCGCGCCGAGGCCCGAGCACGGGACGTCCATCAGGATCCGGTCGAAGGTGCCGGGCAGCCACGGCGGGCGGGTGCCGTCGGCGGTGATCACCTGGTACGGGCCGGGGTTCCCGGCCAGCGAGCGCTCGACGAGCCGGGCCCGGTGGGGCTGCTTCTCGGCGGCCAGCAGCGCGGCACCCCGTCCGGCGGCGAGGGCGGCGAGCAGGGCGGCCTTGCCGCCGGGGCCGGCGCAGCCGTCGAGCCAGCGGATGTCGCTGCCCTCCAGCGGGGCGTTGGCGAGCGCGGCGGCGACGAGCTGGCTGCCCTCGTCCTGGACACCGGCCCGGCCTTCCTGCACGACGGTCAGGGCGCCGGGTTCGCCGCCTTCGGCCATCCGTACCGCATACGGGGACCAGCGGCCCGGCAGGCCGTTCTCCTCACCGAGGGCGTCGAGCAGCTCATCGGTGGTGGAGCGGCCGGGGCGGGCGACCAGGGTGACCTCGGGCCGCTCGTTGTCGGCTTCGAGGAGGTCCTCGATCCCCGCACGGCCGCCGCCGAGCGCGTCCCAGAGAGCCGAGACGACCCACCGGGGATGCGAGTGCACGACCGCCAGGTGGTCCTCCGCGTCGTCCTCGTACGAGGGGGCGACCTTCGCCACCCAGCCGTCGAGGTCGTCCGCGGACACCTTGCGGAGCACGGCGTTGACGAATTTGGCGCGCCCCTCGCCGAGCACCACACGGGCCAGCTCCACGCTCGCGGAGACGGCGGCGTGGGTCGGGATGCGGGTGCCGAGGAGCTGGTGCACGCCCATGTTCAGTACGTCCAGGACCGGCGGGTCGACCTCGCGCAGGGGCCGGTCGATACAGGCTGCGACGATCGCGTCGTACGTCCCCTGACGGCGCAGTGTCCCGTAGACCAGCTCGGTGGCCAGGGCCGCGTCCCGGTTGTCGAAGTCGCCCTTGGCCCGGGCCTTCTTCAGCAGCGGGGGAAGCACGAGGTTGGCGTACGCGTCCCGCTCGTCGACGGCCCTGAGGGCCTCGAAGGCGAGGAACCGGACCGGATCCTTCTGCGGACGGCGGTGCGGCTTGGCGGGACGGCGACGCGGCTGGTCGTTCACGTGAAAGGTGCTCCGCTGATGGTGAGAGGGCGAACCCTCCCAGCCTACGTCCCCGCCCCGGCCCGCCGGTCCGCCGTCAGATGCCGACGAGCTCGCCCGGGACGATGCGCACCCCGCGCGCCCAGTCCGCGGCGCGCATCGGCTTCTTGCCCTGCGGCTGGACCCAGAGCAGCTCGATGGCGTGCGATCCGGTGCCCACGTAGACGTTGTTCTTGGCCGCCGACAGCTCGCCCGGCGCCAGATCGGCCCGGTCGACGACGGGCACGGCCTGGATCAGCTTGAGCCGCTCCCCGCGGAAGAGGGTCCAGGCTCCGGGGGCCGGGGTGCAGCCGCGGACCACCCGGTCGACGCGCAGGGCGGGCGCCGACCACTCGACCTGGGCGTCCTCGACGGTGATCTTCGGTGCCAGGGTGATCCCCTCGGCAGGCTGCGGCACGGCGTGCAGCGTGCCGTCCTCGATGCCGTCCATCGTCGCGGCGAGCAGCCCGGCGCCGGCGAAGGCCAGCCGGGTCAGCAGGTCGCCGCTGGTGTCGGTCGGCCGCACCTCCTCGGTGAGGACGCCGTAGACCGGTCCCGAGTCGAGCCCTTCCTCGATGAGGAAGGTGGAGGCCCCCGTCACCTCGTCGCCGGCCATCACGGCGTGCTGGACGGGCGCGGCGCCGCGCCAGGCGGGCAGCAGCGAGAAGTGGAGGTTGACCCACCCACGGGCCGGGATGTCGAGCGCGGTCCTGGGCAGCAGCGCCCCGTAGGCGACGACGGGGCAGCAGTCCGGCGCGATCTCCCGGAGCCGCGCCAGGAAGTCCTCGTCCCTCGGCCTGGCAGGCTTGAGCACCTCGATACCGGCCTCCTCCGCCCGCTCGGCGACGGGACTGGCCACCAGTCGGCGGCCACGCCCCGCGGGTGCGTCGGGCCTGGTCACGACGGCGGCCACCTCATGGCGACCGGAGGCGATCAGGGCGTCCAGTGCGGGTACGGCTACCTCGGGGGTGCCTGCGAAGACGAGCTTCATGGGTGGCTGACTGCCTCTCAGGCCGAAACGTTACGGTGACGAGCAACGCATAAGTCTATGGGCCGGAACGCCGGGAGAGCGTTGGGGGGCGTACGCATACCTGCACGCCCCTTTCATGCGCGTATGCGCCCCCGGTGCGTGACCAGACCCCCGGTGAGGCGTTGGTCAAGAGAGATTGACCGAAGCGAGCCGCCCTGTGCGGCCCGATCCCTTTCAACGCCGGTTCGAGAGGCTTCTTCATGGCCGACCACGCAACCCACGACGCCCAAGCGCGGGCCAGCCTGCATCTTCTGGTGCGGGACATCGAGCGGGTCCGGCGGCAGGTGGACGCGCTGCGCACACTCACCGCCCAGCTGGGCAACGTCTACCGCCCGCGCCGCTCCGGCCCCTCCGCGGGCTTCGTCGTCTACGGCAGGGCTCCGGCCCCCACCGTCAGGCTGGCCCAGGAACTGCGGGACAGCGTCGAGACCCTGGTCACGGCGGCAGTGGACTTCGACCGTTCACTGGGCTTCTCCTGGGACGCGGTGGGCTCCGCGCTCGGAGTCACCAAACAGGCGGTCCACCGCCGCTACGGCGCACGACGCGCCGTCCCCCAGCCCGTGCCGGCCGAGGGCGTGGCCCAGCCACCGGTGCCGGCGGTTCCCGGGTCCCCCTCGGGCGCTCTGCCCACCGTCCCGGCCGCACGATCGATGCCGCCGCAACCGTCCGCGGACCGCCCGCCGCTGGGCGAGGAGCTGCGCCCGGGCGTCTTCCCGGGACCGCGCAACGGCTGATCCGCCGGACGGGGGGTGCGGGGCCCTTGGGCGGGCGGCAGCGGTGTTCCTTGGCCTCGGGGGCCCCGTCTGTTGCCCCGGTCCGGGGCGGGGGTCTTTGTCCTCAATCGCCGGACGGGCTCGGTGCGGGTGCTCCGCGGGGTGCGTTCTGTCCGGTGGGTGGGGGTGG
>NZ_JBVHOQ010000036.1:0-90008 GCF_055568375.1 Streptomyces sp. NPDC026062 | reverse complement strand
AAGCCTTTCAGCGCCGATGGTACTGCAGGGGGGACCCTGTGGGAGAGTAGGACGCCGCCGAACAATCATTGTGGAAAAGCCCCGTGCCCTTGTGGAACGGGGCTCTTCTGCGTTCACGTGGTGTTCCCAGCACCCCTGTGTATCTGCCGGCCATGGCTGAGGGTAAGGTCAGGGGGCATCATTGGCACGTTCATTCACAGGAGGCCCCCGGGTGGAGGTCCAGGAGACTCGAGTTCAGACGGACCGGGTCCTCACCATCCCCAACATCCTCAGTATGGCTCGCCTCGTTGGCGTGCCTGTCTTCCTGTGGCTGATTCTCCGTCCTGAGTTCGGCGGGCCCCAGAGTGATGGCTGGGCGCTGCTGGTACTGATGTTCAGCGGCGTGAGCGACTACCTCGACGGTAAGCTCGCGCGCCGATGGAACCAGATCAGTAGCCTCGGACGGCTGCTTGACCCTGCTGCCGACCGTCTCTACATTCTTTCCACGCTTGTCGGTCTGACTTGGCGGGAGATCCTTCCACTCTGGCTCACCGCCGCGCTCCTTGCACGCGAGCTGATGCTTCTTGTGATGGTGGGAATCCTCCGTCGTCACGGATATCCGCCGCCGCAGGTGAACTTCCTGGGCAAGGCGGCTACCTTCAACCTGATGTACGCATTCCCCTTGTTGCTGCTCAGCGACGGAGGTGGTTGGCTGGCATCGGTGGCCACTGTTTTCGGATGGGCGTTCGCAGGATGGGGTACAACGCTCTACTGGTGGGCAGGGATCCTCTACGTGGTTCAGGTCCGCCGGCTGGTCAAGGCGGATGCAGTAGCCGATTGAGCTCGTTCATGCGGTGCCGCGCAACGTGGCCGGCCCGCGGCTGATGACACAGAAGCTGCCCTGACGGGCGAAGTCGGCTAGACCGTCGTCTCTTCAAGGAGGACGTTCCGACATGAAGGCCGTCGTGATGGCAGGTGGTGAAGGCACTCGCCTTCGCCCCATGACCTCAAGCATGCCCAAGCCACTCCTGCCCGTAGCCAATCGGCCGATCATGGAGCATGTGCTACGTCTGCTCAAGCGGCACGGGCTCAATGAGACGGTGGTGACCGTCCAGTTCCTTGCTTCGCTCGTGAAGAACTACTTCGGAGACGGCGAAGAGCTCGGGATGGAGCTCAGCTACGCGAACGAGGAAAAACCTCTCGGCACCGCGGGCAGTGTGAAGAATGCCGAAGAGGCATTGAAGGACGACACGTTTCTCGTGATTTCCGGTGACGCGCTCACCGACTTCGACCTCACCGACCTCATCGCGTTCCACAAGGAAAAGGGCGGACTGGTCACGGTCTGTCTCACGCGCGTTCCGAATCCCCTTGAATTCGGGATCACCATCGTGGACGAGGCGGGCCAGGTCGAACGCTTCCTGGAGAAGCCAACCTGGGGGCAGGTCTTCTCGGACACCGTGAACACAGGCATCTATGTTATGGAGCCCGAGGTGTTCGACTACGTCGAGGCCGATGTCTCCGTGGACTGGTCCGGTGATGTCTTTCCACAGCTCATGAAGGAGGGCAAGCCGATCTACGGCTATGTCGCCGAGGGCTACTGGGAGGACGTCGGTACGCACGAGAGCTATGTGAAGGCCCAGGCCGACGTGCTGGAGCGCAAGGTCGACGTCGAGATCGACGGCTTCGAGATCTCCCCCGGTATATGGGTGGCAGAGGGTGCGGACGTGCACCCCGAAGCGGTGCTGCGCGGGCCTTTGTACATCGGTGACTACGCCAAGGTCGAGGCCGGTGTGGAGATCCGGGAGCACACCGTCATCGGATCGAACGTCGTCGTGAAGAGCGGGGCTTTCCTTCACAAGGCTGTGGTGCACGACAACGTGTACATCGGTGATCACAGCAACCTGCGCGGCTGTGTGGTCGGCAAGAACACCGACATCATGCGCGCTGCCCGGATCGAGGACGGGGCGGTCATCGGGGATGAATGCCTTGTCGGCGAGGAATCGATTATCCAGGGCAATGTCCGCGTCTACCCGTTCAAGACCATCGAGGCCGGCGCGTTCGTCAACACCTCGGTGATCTGGGAGTCGCGAGGTCAGGCACATCTCTTCGGCGCACGAGGTGTGTCAGGGATCCTGAACGTCGAGATCACGCCGGAACTGGCTGTCAGGCTGGCCGGTGCCTATGCGACGACCCTGAAGAAGGGCTCCACGGTCACCACCGCGCGTGACCACTCCCGAGGCGCCCGGGCACTGAAACGGGCGGTCATTTCGGCCCTTCAGGCCAGCGCCATCGACGTTCGCGACCTCGAGAACGTTCCACTGCCGGTGGCTCGCCAGCAGACCGCACGCGGTAGCGCCGGCGGCATCATGATCCGTACCTCGCCGGGTGTTCCCGACTCCGTCGACATCATGTTCTTCGACGAGCGGGGAGCGGACCTCTCCCAGGCGCGGCAGCGCAAGCTGGACCGGGTCTATGCCCGGCAGGAGTACCGCCGTGCCTTCCCCGGTGAGATCGGGGACCTTCACTTCCCGTCCAGCGTCTTCGACTCGTACACGGGCTCCCTGCTGCGGAACGTGGACACCGCAGGGATCTCCGACGCCGGACTCAAAGTGGTGGTCGACGCCTCCAACGGCAGTGCGGGACTGGTGCTCCCCAGCCTGTTGGGACGGCTCGGTGTCGATGCGCTGACCATCAATCCCGGCCTCGACGAATCCCGGCCGACGGAGTCTGCCGAGACGCGCCGCTCAGGTCTGGTTCGGCTCGGGGAGATCGTCTCGTCGGCGAGGGCTGCGTTCGGCGTACGTTTCGACCCGGTCGGTGAACGGCTTTCACTGGTCGACGAGCGAGGCAGGATCGTGGAGGACGACCGGGCCCTGCTGGTCATGCTCGACCTGGTGGCCGCGGAGCGTCGTAGCGGCCGGGTGGCGCTGCCCGTGACCACTACCCGCGTCGCCGAGCAGGTGGCGGCGTACCACGGGACCCAGGTCGAGTGGACGATGACGTCGCCCGACGACCTGACACGGGTGGGCCGCGAGGAAGGCACCATTTTCGGTGGTGACGGACGTGGCGGGTTCATCGTTCCCGAGTTCAGCAGCGTCTTCGACGGCTCTGCCGCGTTCGTGCGGCTCATCGGCCTGGTGGCAAGAACGCAGCTCACACTCAGCCAGATCGACGCACGCATCCCGCGCGCGCATGTGCTGCGGCGTGATCTGGCGACCCCGTGGGCCGTCAAGGGACTGGTGATGCGTCGCGTGGTGGAGGCGGCGGGAGACCGCGACGTGGACACGACGGACGGTGTACGGGTCGTCGAGGCGGACGGCCGCTGGGTGATGGTGCTGCCGGACCCGGCCGAAGCGGTCACCCATCTGTGGGCCGAAGGACCCGACGACGCCTCCGCCCAGGCGCTTCTGGACGAATGGTCCGCGATCGTCGACAGCGCGGGTCAATGACGTGACCGGGCGCCGGGGCGGGCGAGTGACACCGTCCCGGCACCTGGGGTCCGGCCTGGATCCGGAGCTGCGGCAGGGGAAGCCGCGCCCACATGTCCCAGGCATCGGTGGGGCCATTCGGCGGTAGCCCCTGCGACATGCGACGATGTGCGGCATGTCGCAGCAGCCCCCCGATCGGAGTAGCGCCTCGCCGCCCCCGCGTCCCGACGCGTCCATGTCGCTGCTGACCAACGTGATGGATCACAGTCTCGACGACGGTTATGCCGAGGCGGCGGCGCGTCGCAAGGCCGACGGGCGTACGGGAATGCCCCGCACCCTCAAGGCCAAGCTCGGCTTCGCGGCATGCCTGGTGCTTGCGGCGCTTGTCGTGACGCTCGGTGCCGCGCAGGCGCGGGTGGCCGCACCGGTCCTGGCCAAGGAGCGCGAGGAGCTCATCGACCGGATCGACGCGGAGACGTCCGCGGCCGACACCCTTGAGGCGCAGGTGGAGGAGATCCGCGACGACGTGGGCACTCGTCAGCGCAAGGCGCTGGAAGAACACGGCGGCGACCAGGCCGAACTGGTGGCTCTGCTCTCGGGGGCGACGCCGGTGCAGGGCCCAGGGGTGAAGCTCGTCGTCGATGATGCGAAGGACACCGACCAGGGCGGTGGGGGGCCGCGTGAAAGCAGCGGGTTCTCCGACACGGGGCGGGTCCGCGACCGGGACATGCAGCGGGTCGTCAACGGCCTGTGGCAGTCCGGTGCCGAGGCGATCTCCATCAACGGACAGCGGCTGACCGCCCTGTCGGCGATCCGCGCCGCGGGCGACGCCATACTGGTCGACAACAAGCCGCTGGTGCCGCCGTACACGGTGCTCGCGGTGGGGGACGGGAAGAAGCTCGGCGCGGCCTTCCAGGACAGTGCCGATGGCCAGTACCTGCAGGCGCTCAAGGACACCTTCGATATCCGGACCAGCATCTCCGTCCAGGACAAGGTGAGCCTCCCGGCGGCCCCCAGCCTGACCGTACGGACAGCAGAGCCTTATAAGGCCGCAGACACCGGCAGTGGTGCGGCAGACACAGGGAAGGGCACATCGTGATCGCCGTACTGGGCCTCGTCGTGGGAGTCGTGGTCGGACTGTTGGTCCGGCCCGAAGTGCCGGCGGTGGTCGAGCCCTACCTCCCGATCGCGGTCGTGGCGGCTCTGGACGCCGTCTTCGGAGGTCTGCGGGCCATGCTCGACGGCATCTTCGTCGACAAGGTATTCGTGGTCTCGTTCCTCTCGAACGTGGTCGTGGCCGCACTGATCGTGTTCCTGGGAGACAAGCTGGGCGTCGGAGCGCAGCTCTCCACCGGTGTGGTAGTCGTCCTCGGTATCCGGATCTTCTCCAACGCGGCCGCGATCCGCCGGCACGTCTTCCGGGCCTGACGCCGATGAGCAACGACGCATTCAACAGCGACCGCGAAGATCCCGGCGAGCGGGCCGACAGGGCTCCCGGAGAACTGACCGGGCGCCAGCGGCTGATTGCCGGAATCTGGCCGCCCCGGGTCACCCGTGCCCAACTCATCGTCGCGGTGCTGCTGTTCGTGCTCGGCCTGGGCCTGGCCATCCAGGTGCGGTCGAACAGCGACAACAGCGCCCTGCGCGGCGCCCGTCAGGAGGATCTGGTCCGCATCCTTGACGAGGTGGACGACCGCACACAGCGGCTGGAGGACGAGAAGCAACGCCTCGTCGACCAGCGCACGGAGCTGGAGAACAGTTCCGACCAGGCAGAAGAGGCGCGGAAGCAGACAGTGGAGAAGGAACGCCAACTCGGCATCCTCGCGGGTACCGTGGCGGTGCACGGGCCCGGAATCACGCTCACCGTCAACGACCCCGGTGACGCGGTACAGGCCGACATGCTGCTCGACGCGCTTCAGGAACTCCGGGCGGCCGGAGCCGAGGCGATCGAGGTCAATGGCGTGCGTGTAGTGGCCAATACGTACTTTTCCGGGGACGGCGGAGCCGTCGAGGTCGACGACCACAAGATCTCCGCTCCCTACGTCTTCAAGGTCATCGGCAAGCCGCAGGACCTGGAACCGGCGCTGAACATCCCCGGCGGTGTGGTGCAGACACTGGAGAAGGAGCAGGCCGCCGTGCATGTGGCGCAGTCGGACGACATCGTCATCGACGCCTTGCGACCGGCGGAGCGGCCTGACTACTCTCGGTCGTCGGCCCGGTGAAGGCGGGACGCGTGGGCGTGGGGGGACATGGGCTGGAGGTTGCGGGGGGTCGCCGCATCGTAATGGTGGTGCGTGGTGGAAACTGTCGAGTGGCCACGGACGTTGTGAAGATGTCCGGGTCGGCAGGTGTGTTCATTCAGGGTTCGTCCTGCCCCACGGGCGGGTCTGTTTCGGTCAAGGGGAATCGCCCGTGAAGTTGTTTGGGAAGTTGTTCGGCAAGAGCGCTCGCGATGAAGCCGCACGCCATCGTGCGCCGCGTCATGGCCAGACTGAGGAGCAGGGCGGCGAACGCCCGCTCTTCCGCGATCAGGTGTCAGGTTCGGGGGGTGACAATTCGGGTGGTTCCGGCGCGTCGTCTGTTGACCCTGCCGGTCCCGGCCGCATAGGTTTCGGAGAACCCTCAACCTCAAGTACGGGTGGAGGGCTCGCCCCGAGGCAGGAGGCTTCGTCCATGCCGGTCTGTACGAGGTGCGGGCATCGCAACGCCGAGGCCAGCCGTTTCTGTTCCAACTGCGGTGCGCCGCTGCGGGGCGGAATCCCCGAGCGCGCCTCGGAGACGACGTCGACCATCTCCATCTCCGGCCTGGAGGCCTATGAGGCGGAGGCGACCGGACAGACGTCCGTACCCTCGCTCTCGCCCGAGGCTCAGGCCGCTGTCGACGCCCTGCCGCTCGGTTCGGCGCTCCTGGTGGTGCGCCGGGGGCCCAACTCGGGCAGCCGCTTCCTGCTGGACAGCGAGCTGACCACGGCCGGCCGTCACCCGCAGGGCGACATCTTCCTGGACGACGTGACGGTGTCGCGTCGTCACGTGGAGTTCCGCCGGAGCCCCGACGGCAGCTTCACCGTGGGTGATGTGGGCAGCCTCAACGGCACCTATGTGAATCGTGAGCGCATCGACTCCGTCGCGCTGTCCAACGGCGACGAAGTGCAGATCGGCAAATACCGGCTGGTCTTCTACGCAAGCCAGCGCGGCATCTGACCCGTCCCCCCTGCTCCGCCGGGGGGACCATCAGGAAGGTCCATGCTGAGAACACCGACGGGCGGTGCCGGACACGGCACCGCCCCCGCCGACGACCGCCCGATGAGCATCGGCACGGTACTCCTGCAGCTACGGGACGAGTTCCCCGAAGTCACCATCTCCAAAATCCGCTTCCTGGAGGCGGAGGGGCTCGTCGAGCCGCAGCGGACACCGTCCGGCTACCGAAAGTTCCGTACGGGCGACGTCGAGCGGCTGGCTCAGGTGCTCCGGATGCAGCGGGACCACTATCTGCCCCTGAAGGTCATCCGGGAGCACCTGGACGCCCTCGCCCGGGGGGAACAGGTCGCTCTGCCGTCCCCGGGCGGTGAGCGGGACCTGGCCGACGGCGGCTGGACCGGTGGGCCGGGACGGGCCACGGCGGCCCGTATTGGCCGTGCCGAGCTTCTGGCCGCTGCCGAGGTCACGGAGAGCGACCTCGACGCCTGGGAGTCCTACGGCCTGGTCGCGCCGGCGGCAGGGGGCGGATACGACGCCGAGACGGTCACCATCGCCAGGCTTGTGGCGGATCTGGGGCGATTCGGTCTGGAACCACGTCATCTCCGGGCGATGCGAGCGGCCGCGGATCGTGAGGCCGGGCTGATCGGGCAGGTTGTCGCGCCCCTGCGCCGGCATCGGAATCCGCAGACCAGAGCGCATGCCGAGGCCACTGCGAAGGAGCTTGCCGAGCTCTCCGTACGGCTGCACTCGGCCCTTGTCCAGGCCGCTCTGCAGATCCGTCTCCACTGATCCAGGTGGGGCCCGACTACCCAAACCTGCCGAGCACGTCCTAGGGTTGCTGTGTGAACAGGCTCGACGTTGTGGGTGTCCGGGTGGAAATGCCCTCCAACCAACCGATCGTGCTCCTGCGTGAAGTGGGAGGCGACCGGTACCTCCCCATTTGGATCGGTCCTGGTGAGGCGACCGCGATCGCCTTCGCCCAGCAGGGCATGGCTCCGGCCAGACCGCTGACCCATGATCTCTTCAAGGATGTGCTCGAGGCCGTCGGCCAGGAGCTCACCGAGGTCCGGATCACGGATCTGCGCGAAGGGGTCTTCTACGCGGAGCTGGTCTTCGCCAGCGGAGTCGAGGTGAGCGCGCGGCCGTCCGACGCCATAGCGCTCGCCCTGCGCACCGGTACGCCGATCTTCGGCAGTGACGGGGTGCTCGACGATGCCGGAATCGCGATTCCGGACGAGCAGGAGGACGAGGTGGAGAAGTTCCGCGAGTTCCTCGACCAGATCTCACCGGAGGATTTCGGTACGAACAGTCAGTGACGTCCCAAGGGGATCCGTCAGCGCATCCGGCAAGCCTTTCCCCGTTGTGAGTCGCGGGAAACCACCCTCAGGGTGATTATCACTCGGCGTGCCGAGTGTGGCGATCGTTGACGCACCCCGGGTCACTGCCTACCTTCGAGTGGGCAGGTCAAGGACGGAGGTCGGCGTGAGAAGCAGCGGCGACGGTACGGCAGCGGGTGGGCCGTATCCGCAGCAGGGGAGTACAGCCGGCCACACCATCAGGCAACCGGTTGCGCCGGATGTGGTGGCGGGGGACGGCGTGACATCGGCCGACGAGATCGGCTACCGGGGACCGACGGCTTGCGCGGCTGCCGGGATCACCTACCGGCAGCTCGACTACTGGGCCCGCACGGGCCTCGTGGAGCCGAGCGTTCGCCCGGCCTATGGGTCGGGCACACAGCGGCTCTACAGCTTCCGGGACGTGGTGCTCCTGAAGATCGTGAAGCGGTTCCTCGACACCGGGGTGGCGCTTCAGAACATCCGCACCACGGTGCAGCACCTACGGGCCCGCGGCTTCCAGGACCTTGAGCGCATGACGCTGATGAGCGACGGAGCCACCGTCTACGAGTGCTCCTCGCCCGCCGAGGTCGTCGAACTGCTCCAAGGGGGCCAGGGAGTCTTCGGCATCGCGGTCGGGGTGGTGTGGCGCGACGTGGACGCCGCACTGTCACAGCTGCACGGGGAGCGTGTGGACACCGGCGAGACACTGATCGGCAACAACCCCGGCGACGAGCTCGCACGGCGGCGCAACCGCGCCGGCTGACCGGACGACGAGCGGCCGCACCCCGGGAATCCGGGGTGCGGCCGCCGTTGCGACAGGGCGTCTGTCAGTGCCGTAGGGCACCATCGGTTGATGTGAGAGCCGCGCCCACCATCCTGCACCTGGACATGGATGCCTTCTACGCCTCTGCTGAGCAGGCGGCGAAACCGAGTCTGCGCGGTAAACCGGTCGTGGTGGGCGGGCTCGGGCCACGGGGGGTCGTCGCCACCGCCTCGTACGAGGCGCGGCGTTTCGGGGTGCACTCGGCGATGCCGATGGCTCAGGCCAGAAGGCTGGCGCCGAACGCGGCCTACCTGGTGCCGCGTTTCACGCTCTACCGCACGGTGAGTGATCAGGTCATGGAGCTGCTGGGCCGTCTGTCGCCCCTTGTGGAGCCGCTCAGCCTCGACGAGGCTTTCGTCGACCTGGAGGCGGGCGGGACGGCGGACGACACGTCCTCGGCCCTGCGGGTCGGCGAGCAGCTGCGCGGGGCGATCGAGGCGGTCACGGGGCTCAGCGGCTCCGTCGGGCTCGCAGGCTCCAAGATGCTGGCGAAGATCGCCTCCGAGGAGGCGAAACCCGACGGAATCCTGCTGATAGAGCCGGGCACGGAGCGGGAACTGCTCGCGCCCATGACGGTACGCACGCTGCCCGGCGTCGGGCCCGCCACCGCGGACCATCTGCGCCGCGCCGGCATGACCACGATCAATGACCTGGCCGAAGCGGGCGAGGCCGAGCTCGTACGGCTCCTGGGCAAGGCGCACGGCACTGCGCTCCATCGCATGGCGTTCGGTTACGACGACCGGCCCGTGGTCGCCGAGCGGGACGCGAAATCGGTCTCGGTCGAGGACACCTTCGACACGGATCTCCACGACCGGGTCCGGGTGAGGGCCGAGGTGGAGCGGCTCGCCGGCCGCTGCGTACAGCGGCTGAGGAGCGCCGGCCGGTCGGGGCGCACGGTGGTGCTGAAAGTGCGGCGCTACGACTTCTCGACCCTCACCCGCTCCGAGACGCTCCGCGGGCCCACCGACGACCCCACGGTGGTCAGAGAGGCCGCTGCGAGGCTTCTGGAGGCCGTGGATACGACCGGGGGCGTGCGGTTGCTGGGCGTCGGTGTCACCGGGCTGGCCGACTTCACCCAGGAGGACCTGTTCGCCCAGGCGGCGGGCGAGCGGACGGCCGCCGAGTTCCCCGGAACCGCCGAAACGGGAGCGGGAGCCGAGGCGACCGGGACCGCGGACGAGGCAGAGCCCGCCGGCGAGGGAGAGCAGGCGGGTGAGGAAGCCGTGCGGGAGAGTGCCGAGCAGCTCGGCGCGCGTCGCTGGCCGGCCGGGCACGACGTCCGCCACGACACCTACGGGCATGGCTGGGTGCAGGGCAGCGGGGTCGGTCGGGTGACGGTGCGGTTCGAGGAACCGGAATCGGCGCCCGGCCGGGTCCGCACGTTCCGTATCGACGACCCGGATCTGCAGCCTGCCGATCCGCTGCCGCTCGTGCGGAATCCGGCGGACTACTCGTCCTGGCCCGCCAGTCTGCCGAAGTCGCGGTCCGGGGCGCTCTCGCCCGGTGCGGAGTCCAGACCGTAGTGCCGGTAGAGCTGAAGTTCCTGTTCCGGTGAGAGATGGCGGCCGACTCCGAAGTCCGGTGCGTCCTTGATCAGAGCACGGTCGAAGGGGATGCGCAGGGTGTCCTCGACGAATTCGCTGGGCTCCAGCGGGACGAAGGCATCCCGGCTGAAGAGTCCGGTGCGAACGGCCGCCCACTCGGGCACACCGGTCGCGTCGTCGAGATACACCTCGTCCACGGTTCCGATCTTGGTGCCCTTGCGGTCGAACGCCTTGCGGCCGATCAGGCTGCGCGGATCGATGTCGGTCTGCACGGTCCCTCCCTTGGGTCGCAGCTACTCCACAGGCACTACAGAAGTGCAGATTCGTGGCGTTGGCCACTCGAGAATTCCGCCAGGTACCCCGCTGGTAGGCTGGCCATGGCTGCTGACCCCGTGCGGGAGAGTCCTCCGGAGAGAATCCGGAGGCGCCGAAGGAGCAAATCCTCCCCGGAATCTCTCAGGCCCCCGTACCGCATGGACGAGGTCACTCTGGAAAGCAGGGCGGGTTTCGCATGGCCACGGCCGGACCGGACTCCTCCCTCACCGACGGTGAAAGCCGGTGCGCCCCGCAGGCACCGGTGAAGCTCTCAGGTTGAGATGACAGAGGGGGAGGCCGTTCGGGCACCCCGCGCCGTGGTGCCCCTCGCAGGTCGTGACAGACCAGGAGGCCTCCATCATGACCCCCCGTCGCACTTCGCTCTCCCAGCTCGAACAGGGAATCCCGTTCGAGCAGCGCCACATCGGTCCCGATGCCGAGGCACAGGCGAAGATGCTCGCCCAGGTCGGTTACGGCTCGCTCGACGAGCTGACCGCCGCCGCGGTGCCCGATGTGATCAAGAGCGCCGAAGCTCTGAAGCTGCCGGGCGCCCGGACCGAGGCCGAGGTCCTTGCCGAACTGCGCCTCCTCGCCGACCGTAACCAGGTCCTGGCACCGATGATCGGGCTCGGCTACTACGGCACCTTTACCCCGCCGGTGATCCTCCGCAATGTGATGGAGAACCCGGCCTGGTACACGGCCTACACGCCGTACCAGCCCGAGATCTCCCAGGGCCGCCTCGAAGCCCTTCTGAACTTCCAGACCATGGTGGCCGAGCTCACCGGGCTGCCCACCTCCGGCGCCTCGCTGCTCGACGAGGGCACCGCCGCCGCCGAGGCCATGGCGCTGGCCCGGCGTGTCGGCAAGGTCAAGAAGGGCGTCTTCCTGGTCGACGCGGACGCCCTGCCGCAGACTGTCGCGGTCATCGAGACCCGCGCCGAGCCGACCGGGGTCGAGGTCGTCGTCGCCGACCTCAGCGACGGCATTCCGGCCGGGATCGCCGAGCGCGGCGTCTTCGGTGTGCTGCTGCAGTACCCCGGCGCCTCCGGAGCCGTACGGGACATCAAGCCCGTCATCGAGCAGGCCCACGAGCTCGGCGCGATCGTCACCGTGGCCGCGGATCTGCTGGCGCTCACGCTGCTCACCTCGCCCGGTGACCTGGGCGCGGACATCGCGGTCGGCACCACGCAGCGCTTCGGCGTCCCGATGGGCTTCGGCGGACCGCACGCCGGCTTCATGGCCGTACGCGAGAAGTTCGCGCGCAGCCTTCCGGGCCGCCTCGTCGGTGTCTCCGTGGACGCGGACGGCAACAAGGCGTACCGGCTGGCCCTGCAGACGCGTGAGCAGCACATCCGCCGGGAGAAGGCGACCAGCAACATCTGCACCGCGCAGGTACTGCTGGCCGTGATGGCCGGCATGTACGCCGTCTACCACGGCCCCGACGGGCTGCGCACGATCGCGCGGCGCACCCACCGCTACGCGGCCATCCTGGCCGAGGGCCTGCGGGCGGCCGGTGTCGACGTGGTGACCGGTTCCCACTTCGACACGCTCACCGTCCGGGTGCCCGGCAAGGCGGCCGAGGTCGTCGCCGACGCCCGCGAGCGTGGCGTCAACCTGCGGCTCGTCGACGGCGACTTGGTCTCGCTGGCGTGCGACGAGACCACCACCCGCGCGCAGATCGCCGCCGTCTGGGCCGCCTTCGGGGCCGACGGCGACATCGAGGCGCTGGACGCCACGACCGCCGACGCGCTGCCCGAGGGGCTGCTGCGCACCGACGCGTTCCTGACCCACCCGGTCTTCCACCAGCACCGGTCCGAGACCGCGATGCTGCGCTACCTGCGCAAGCTCGCCGATCGTGACTACGCGCTGGACCGAGGCATGATCCCGCTCGGCTCCTGCACGATGAAGCTGAACGCGACCGCCGAGATGGAGTCGATCACCTGGCCCGAGTTCGGCGCGCTGCACCCGTTCGCACCGGCCGATCAGGCCGAGGGCTTTCTGACGCTCATCCGTGAACTGGAAGAACGCCTCGCCGAGGTCACCGGCTACGACGCGGTCTCCATCCAGCCGAACGCCGGCTCGCAGGGCGAGTTCGCGGGGCTGCTGGCCGTCCGTGCGTACCACCGCGCCAACGGCGACGAGGGCCGGACCGTCTGTCTGATCCCCTCTTCCGCACACGGCACCAACGCCGCGAGTGCCGTGATGGCCGGCATGAAGGTCGTCGTGGTGAAGACCGCCGACGACGGCGAGGTCGACATCGAGGACCTGCGCGCCAAGATCGCGCAGCACCGCGACGAGCTCGCTGTGCTCATGATCACCTACCCGTCCACCCACGGTGTCTTCGAGGAGCACGTCGCCGACATCTGTGCCGAGGTGCACGATGCCGGCGGCCAGGTGTACGTCGACGGCGCCAACCTCAACGCTCTGGTCGGCCTGGCCAAGCCGGGCCACTTCGGCGGCGACGTCTCGCACCTGAACCTGCACAAGACCTTCTGCATCCCGCACGGCGGCGGCGGTCCCGGCGTCGGTCCCGTCGGGGTGCGTGCGCACCTGGCGCCGTACCTCCCGAACCACCCGTTGCAGCCCGCCGCGGGTCCGGAGACCGGTGTCGGACCGATCTCGGCGGCTCCGTGGGGCTCGGCCGGAATCCTTCCGATCTCCTGGTCCTACGTACGCCTGATGGGTGGCGAGGGCCTGAAGCGTGCGACGCAGGTGGCCGTACTCGCGGCCAACTACGTCGCCAAGCGGCTGGAGCCGCACTACCCGATCCTGTACAACGGCCCGGCGGGACTGGTCGCCCACGAGTGCATCGTGGACCTGCGCCCCATCTCCAAGGCGACCGGAGTCAGCATCGACGACGTCGCCAAGCGTCTCATCGACTACGGCTTCCACTCGCCGACCATGTCGTTCCCCGTCGCGGGGACGCTCATGATCGAGCCGACCGAGAGCGAGGACCTCGCGGAACTGGACCGCTTCTGCGACACGATGATCGCCATTCGCGGCGAGATCGAGAAGGTGGCCTCGGGGGAGTGGAGCGCAGACGACAACCCGCTCGCCAACGCGCCGCACACCGCGGCCGCGCTGGGCGGGGAGTGGGAGCACGGCTACAGCCGTGAGGAGGCTGTCTTCCCGGCCGGAGTCTCGGCCGCCGACAAGTACTGGCCGCCGGTGCGCCGGATCGACGGTGCCTTCGGCGACCGCAACCTCGTCTGCTCCTGCCCGCCGCTGGAGGAGTACGACAACTGAGCGGTGACGCCGGAACACAGGGCGTAACGCGGACATGCGTGGGGGCCGGTGCGGAGATTCTCCGGGCCGGCCCCTTTCCGTACAGGCCGCTCAGGCCGCCTTCACCACCCGGCCCGTGCCCAGCGGCCGGTGCGGGGCGATGATCTGCCCGTCCGGGAGCAGCTCACCGGTGTCCTCGAAGAGCAGGACGCCGTTGCACAGCAGGCTCCAGCCCTGCTCCGGATGGTGCGCCACCAGACGGGCGGCCTCCCGGTCGGCTGAGTCGGGTGTCGGGCAGGGTGGCTGGTGCTGGCACATGGATGGGTTCTTTCGCTGCGTTGAGTTGAGTGTCCTGCGGCTTGAAGAGGTGTTCATTGCCGCCCCCGTATCGATCGGTTCGGTCCCAGTGTTGCCCCACGGGCGTCAATCCGCAGGGATTTCGCAGCAGCACTGCTTCTCCTCTCATGCCGCATCACCCGCGCGGACGGTTCAACGCAACTGCACTGTCAATTCGGGTGGTTCGGGGTGGCCGGATGGGGCTAGTCCGGATGGGCACGGGTGTCCCCACTCGATGGCGCCGTGCCCCGCCACCCGGTCCGGTGGCGGGGCACAGTGCCATCAAGTGGGGGAGCCCGGAATCAGGCGGGCAAGCCGAGCAGGGGGCCGGGGCCGGGTGCGATACGGGTGGTGATCACGGGGAGCAGATCAGCGACCCGGTGCGGACGGTGCGCCGCGATACCCGGTGGGGCGGGAGCCAGCGGTACCAGCAGATCGGCGGGTGCGGGGGAGCCGCCGGAGGCGTCCGCGGCGATGTCCCCGTGCAGCCAGAGGGCCAGCATGTAGAGCCCGGGGATGGACAGCAGCCTCGGCTGGTACGGCGTGGCCGCAGCATCCGCCTGACGCAGGGCGAGTTCGGTCGAGGCGATGTACGGGCCTTCGAAGAAGTGCGAGAAGGCCCAGCCGTCCGGGGTGAGCATCGTGTCCGCCACGGCGACGGCGCGCTCCGTACCGCGGATGAGGAAGCGCCACCCGGTGAGACGGGTGGTGGGCGCGAGGTCGTTCGGGTCCATGCGGTCCAGCACATGGACGGGGAGCGGGTGTTCGGGGCTCAGAGGTCCCTGGGCGGACCGCAGGGCGGGGGTGCGGGCCTCGCGGACCGCAGTCGGTGAGCCGAGTGCCGCGAGAACGCTTCTCAGCGCGGGCGCGGGGGCAGGGGGAACATGCAGCGGCATAGTGGGTCGCCTCTCACTTCGGAGACACGGTGGAGCGTGGGCGGGTGCAGACGGCGCTGTCGGCGTGCGGGGCCAGAGGGGCCGGTGACTGGGCCGGTGCGTCAACTCTCTGCCTCGTCCGCGGAGTTTATACGACGCGTGTTCACGCGGTGTTTCCACTAGCTGTCACAGCTATTGCGGGCAAGGCGGTATCCGGACTCAATTATGCGGAGATTATGCTGATTCGACGCGAGCGACGCAGCCACCGCCTCGGGTTTTTCCCGCCCTGCGGTAGGCCGAAACATGCCGACGCTTTCCCTGCATGTCGAACGGGGAATCTGCGCTCTGCGTCATGCCGAGTGAATGTGCCCCGGGCCTCAGTCATCAGATTAGCGGGTATGCGGCGTCGGCGGGGCGTTATGGATCTCCTCGCCTGGGCATTATCGATCGTGACGCGAGCGGCCTGGGCCGCGGGCTGCCCACTCGAGGAGGGATACTTCGATGGGGGAGAAGGTCGTTGCGGGCGCGTTCGACCTGTCCGACCGGCATAAGTACCGGAGGAAGCTCCACCAGTGCCTGGAGGGGCTGGAGAGGCTTCTGGCGGAGCGGAGGTTCGACCGGCCGCGCAACCTCATGGGCATGGAGATCGAGCTGAATCTGGCCGGTCCCGACGGTATGCCGAAGATGTTGAATGGGCAGGTTCTGGAACGCATCGCGAGCGGTGATTTCCAGACGGAGCTGGGGATGTTCAATCTTGAAGTGAACATAGTGCCCCACAATCTTTCAGGACGTGTTCTCGACCAGTTGGCCGAAGAGCTGAGGACCGGTCTCGGATATGCCGACCGTAAGGCTGCGGAAGTCGACGCCGGGATCATGATGATCGGAATACTTCCCACCCTCGGACGCGAGGACATGGTCCGGTCCAACATCTCGGACGTGGACCGCTACGCGCTGCTGAACGATCAAATGCTGGCGGCGCGCGGCGAGGATTTCTGCCTGGATATCGAAGGTGTGGAGAGGCTCGTCTGCACCTCCGGGTCGATCACGCCCGAGGCGGCCTGCACCTCGGTGCAGCTGCATCTGCAGGTGACCCCGGAACGCTTCGCGAACGTGTGGAACGCGGCCCAGGCCGTCGCGGCGGTCCAGGTGGCCATGGGTGCCAATTCGCCCTTCCTGTTCGGCCGGGAGCTGTGGCAGGAGTCGAGGCCGCCTCTCTTCCAGCAGGCCACGGACACCAGGCCGCCCGAACTCCAGAACCAGGGGGTGAGGCCGAGGACCTGGTTCGGGGAGCGGTGGGTCGATTCGGCGTACGAGCTCTTCGAGGAGAACATCCGTTACTTTCCTCCACTGCTGCCCATCTGCGACGAGGAGGACCCGCTGCGGGTTCTCGACGGCGGCGGGGTGCCCCGGCTCCAGGAGCTCGTCCTGCACAACGGCACGGTCTACCGGTGGAACCGTCCGGTGTACGGGCTGGCGGACGGCGTCCCGCACCTGCGGGTGGAGAACCGGGTGCTGCCCGCGGGGCCGACCGTCGCCGATGTGATCGCCAACACCGCGCTGTACTACGGACTCGTACGGGCTCTGGCGGAGGAGCCCCGTCCGGTGTGGACGAGGATGCCCTTCTCTGCCGCGGCCGAGAACTTCGAGACCGCCTGCCGCCTGGGCATCGATGCCGAACTGCTCTGGCCCCGGCCCGGCCGCTCCGGCGGACTGACCCGGGTGCCGGCCGTCAAGCTCGTACGTGACGAACTGCTGCCCCTGGCCGCCGCAGGCCTCGACGCCTGGAACATCGAGCCCGCGGACCGGGACCACTACCTGGGAATCATCGAGGAACGCTGCAAGCGGCGGGTGAACGGCGGGTCCTGGCAGGCCGACACCTACCACCGGGCACGGGAGGCCGGGCTGGGGCGGGCCGAGGCGCTCGCCGCCATGACCCGGCGGTACGCCGAACTGATGCAGGACGGTGCGCCCGTGCACACCTGGCCGCTGGATCTTCCCGCAGGGTGAGGGTGAGCCTGTGGGGCCGGCCTGCCGGTCGGTCGCCTGCCGCCGGTCGGGAAGGGCGTGTTCCGTACGTCCGGGGTTCGGGGCGTGGCAGGTTCCGGGCGCCTCGCGCTCGGGGCGTGCCGGATCCCGATGTATCGGGTTCCGGGCGTGCCGGGTCCGATGTATTGGGTTCCGGGCTTGCCATGTCCCGGATGAACCCTGTTCCGGACAGGTCCTGAGCTCGGGCGGGCCTCTCCCGCAGTCGTCGTGGGAGAGGCCCGCCCCCGGCCGTACGCGCCTGCTAGCCGGCAGCGCCCCCGTTCTGTCCGGCGGTCATGACGGCCTGAAGGATCACTGCCTGGATTTCCGCCGGGTCATTGACCTGATAGCCGCCGCCACCGGTGACCTTCGCTATCTCGTTGACCTCCTCCCGGTCGGCGTCGGGGCCGACCGCGATGGCGAGCAGCGGAACTGGGCGCTCCGGGTCGGCGATCTTCTTCAGCTCGGCGATCAGGGCGGTGCGGGAGATGGACTTCTCATCCTGGTTCGAGCCGTCCGTGAGGATCACGACAGCGTTGAACTTGCCCTTCACGTAAGTGCGCTGAGCTTCCTTGAAGGCGGCCAGCGCGGTGTCGTACAGGCCTGTGGCGCCATCGGGCACGGGCTTCAGTGCGGCGAACGCCGCAGCCAGCTTCTCGCGGTGCGTGCCGCCGCCCTTGGCCGGGTCGCCGAGCCGGGCGGTCGTCACCAGCCTGCGGTAGTCCTTCTCTCCGTCGAGGGTGGTGGCGAATTCCCAGAGGCCGATCTCGTCGTTCGGGGTGAACTGGTTGAGCGCCTGGATCAGGGACGCCTTGGTGACGTCCATCCGGGACTGGTTGCGGCCCGGCACGATCGTGGCCATCGATCCCGAAGCGTCGACGACGGTGGTGAGCCGCGCGCTCTGCACGGTGATCGTCCACATGCCGAGCGTCTCCTGCAGCGTCTCGTCCGAGGGCGCCTCCCCGGGCGACGTGGCGTACGGCTGGGGCGACTTGCCGCCGGCTGAGGCGACGAGGCCCTCGTCCGCCATGCCGTCGACGTTCCGGAAGCCGTGTTCCTTCAGCGTGCGCTGGGCTGCCTCCTCGGACAGCAGCGTCATGAAGCGCAGCGCCGCCCGGCTCTCGTCCGTAGTCTGCTCCTCCTCGTTGACCAGGGTGAACGGGTAGTTGAGGAGCGGGGCGCCGTCCTTGGGATAGAAGAGGTCGAGCTTGCCGCCGTCCGCCGACTCGGCGTTGTGGGTGAACGCGGCCTGCTCGGAAAGGAGGACCGCCTGGTTGCGTGACGGATTGCCCTGCTCCGCGCCGGAACTGTCCTGGGGCAGCGTCTCGACAACCTGGGCGTCACCGTCCGACATCCGCTGGGCGAGCAGCTTGGCGGTGGCCGCGGCTCTGGTGTCGCTGTCCCCGCCCAGCTTGTCGGAGGAGATTCCGATGCTCGTCAGCGCGAGCAGCCCCGTGGCGCTGCGTGCGGGGTCGGCCGAGCCCAGACGTACCTTGTCGGACTCCATGGACGCGGCCGTCAGCTCCGCCCAGGAGTACTTCTTCTCGGGCCAGCCGAGACTCCTGGCGGCGGAGGGCACCATGGCGAGCGTCACCGGCGAGGAGGCGACGGAGTCGCCCGGAGTGATCGGAATGGCGTCTCCGGTGCCCTTCGCCCGGTTCAGCCAGAGATCGGAGTCGGGGAGCCATATCTGGTAGTCCGGTGCGCGGGCGCCGCGCGCGAGAGCGTCCGCGACCTTGTACGAGTCACGGGCCACCACGTCCACGTCCAGGCAACGGCCGTCGGATCTCAGATCGTCCTTGCGCGCCTTGTCGGCGACGGCACGCACGGCAGGGGCGATGTCCGGTGAGGTCATCATGGACAGGTGTATGGCGTTGTCCTCGCAGGACTTCGAGAACGACAGCAAGCCGCCCTGTGCCGCGACCGCCGTTCCCGCGGCTACGGCGAGAACGAGCATGGTGGCGATGGCCACGGTTCGACGGCGGCGCGGTGGATGGCCCCCGCTTCCGTCCGTGGCGTAGTCGTCGGGCAAGCTGTGACGTCCCATGTCGGTGGTGCCCCTCCTTGAGGATGAACAAGGAAAAGGGGAGACAAGACCATCGGCAATGGTGCTCGTCCCCCGGCCTGTCGCGCATGATCTTCGTACCTGCATTCGAGACCCTAGCGGGACGAGGAGCAGCATGGGACGTGAATGCACAACTGAGGGCAGGTGTACAGGTGGAGGCGGTGCGAGTGGCTGATTCTTTTCCTCAAGAGACCGTCTCACGCAGGATCTTGCGGTCCGAGACGGTGTTGGTGCTGGCCCTCTCGCTGGGGGCCAGCGGAGTGTCTGCCCTGATCAGTTTTGTCGGATCATTGACAAAACCAGGGGGTTTGAAGGATCAGGCGGCCACACTCAACGGCTCCCATGCGCCGGGACGTCCATGGCTGGATCTCGCCTGGCAGCTCTTCGGGATCACGTCGGCGCTGGTTCCTGTCGCCCTGGTGGCCCATCTGCTGATCCGGGAAGGGGCCGGGCTGCGGGCCATCGGCTTCGACCGGACCAGGCCGGGGTCCGACCTCGGGCGGGGGGCGGTGGTGGCGGCGGGTATCGGCAGCGCGGGTCTGGCCTTCTATCTGGTCGCCCGGGCAACTGGTTTCAACCTCACCGTCGTTCCCGAGTCGCTGCCCGACGTGTGGTGGAAGTTCCCGGTGCTGATCCTGTCGGCGATCCAGAACTCCGTGGTGGAGGAAGTGATCGTCGTAGGATATCTGCTGCGCAGACTCGGGCAGTTGGGCTGGACCCCGATGGCCGCACTGCTTGCCAGTTCGGTCCTGCGCGGTTCCTACCACCTGTACCAGGGCATCGGCGGCTTCGTCGGCAACATGGTGATGGGCATCGTCTTCGTGCTGTTGTACCGCCGCTGGCAACGGGTGGGGCCGCTGGTCGCCGCGCACGCCCTGCTCGATATCGGCGCGTTCGTCGGCTACGCGCTGCTCGCCGGGAAGGTGGACTGGCTGCCCACGCCGTGAGCCCGGGGAGGGCACGGGCCCGGGCAGGGGTGCGGGGGAGTTGTGTGCCCCTGCCCCGGCGTCGGCACAGGGTGACGAGCAGTTCCCCGCCCCCTCCCCGGCCTGCTTGTCACAGGGTGACGAGCAGTTCCCCGTCCACGACGGTGACCGCTCGGCCGGTCAGCAGGGTGCGTCCGGCGCGCAGCGACGTACGGACCAGGCCGGACCGGGCGGACGCCTGCAGGCCCGTCAGCTCGTCGCGACCGAGCCGGGCCGACCAGAACGGTGCGAGCGCGGTGTGGGCGCTGCCCGTCACCGGGTCCTCGTCGATCCCCACGGCGGGGAAGAAGCCGCGGGAGACGAAGTCGTAGCCGCGGTCGGGCACGGCGGCGGCGGCCGTGGCGATGACGCCTCGGCGGGAGAGACCGGCCAGGGCCACGAAGTCGGGTGCCAGTGCCCGCACAGTCGCCTCGTCGGCCACTTCCACCAGCAGGTCACCCACCTGCGGACCGGTGTCGTGCGCGGACACCGGCTCCGCACCCAGCGCGGCTGCCAGTCCCTGCGGCGGGGTTTCGGGGGTGAGCGGTGCGGTGGGGAAGTCGAGTGTGATCGAGCTGTCCGAGGTGGTGGCCGAGGTGAGGATCCCGCACCGGGCGGCGAAACGCACCGTGCCGTTCGCGGTCGACGTGGTGTGCAGGACATGGGCCGTGGCGAGGGTGGCGTGGCCGCACATGTCGACCTCGGTGGTCGGGGTGAACCAGCGCAGGGCCCAGTCGGCGTCGCCGCCCGGCGGCAGGGGGTGGGCGAACGCGGTTTCGGAGAGGTTCAGCTCCGAGGCGATCTGCTGGAGCCGGCTGTCATCGGGGAAGCCCTCCGGGCCCAGGAGCAGGACGCCGGCGGGGTTGCCGGAGAAGGGGCGGTCGGTGAACGCGTCGACGATTCGAATCCTCATGATCCGACGATAGAGGCGTGGCGAAGGGGCGGGCCGAGGCCATTCCGGGGCGGCGGCCCGGAAGTCCGGGACCTGTGGCGAAGAACGTCTGCCGATCGCCGCGCCGTCGGCTGCTGGAGTGCGGCGGGCCGGCCGGAGACCGTGTCTTCTTGCCCAGGCACCGGCCGGGCTCCGGGAGCCGGAGCAGGAGCAGGAGAAGATCCTGCGGAAGCCGTGGGTCAAGCGCTTCCACCCGGCCGGGGCGAGGTGAGGCGACGACGGGACCCGGAGGACCGGCCGCCCGGCGTGAAGCACCCGGTCACGTCTGTGGGGCCCCGAAGCCGGTGACGGCAAGGACGCGGCATCCTCCGGGACGGGGACAGGACGCATCCTGCCGAGACGTGTGAGCCGCGACACCCCCGGCCCGCACCCCGGCCGGCCTCCTCGAAGTGCTTCGCCCCGCCGGTCAAGTCGACGGGGCGAAGCGATGGGGCCCGAACTGACCAACAGCGTGGGGATGTCCGGGCCCCGCACGAGGCGGCGGTGTCAGCGCTTCATGAGGGCGAAGACGCCCCAGCTGAGGTACTCACGTCCGTAGCGGGCGTAGTGGGCGGGCTCGGTAGTGAGTTCTTCCCGTACTTCGGGGGCGAGTTCCTCGTCCGGGTTCCGGTCGAGCCAGCGGCGCATGCTGAGCCACTGGGCCGCGGCGTACCGGTCCCAGCTGTCCTGGTCGGCCAGCATCATTTCCACGACGTCGTACCCGAGCCCCTGGAACTGTTCGATCAGTTGCGGGAGTTCCAGGAAGTCGGCGACGGATGTGGCGTGACAGGCCTTGGCGATCTCCTCGTCCGGAGGGGTCCGCCGCCAGAACGGCTCACCGATCAGCATCATTCCTCCGGGCCGGAGGCTGCGGTCGAGCAGTTCGACAGTGCCGGCGACGCCGTTGCCGATCCAGGTGGCGCCGACACAGGCGGCCAGATCGACCGGCTGGTCGGCGACGTGGCCGGCTGCGTCGCCATGGAGGAACGCGACCCGGTCGGCGACGCCGAGTTCGGCGGCGCGGGCCCGTGCCTGCTCGGTGAAGAGCGTACTGATGTCGACTCCGGTGCCCGTGAAGCCCAGGTCGCGGGCCCAGGTGCACAGCATTTCGCCCGAGCCGCTGGCCAGGTCGAGCACCCGGGTCCCGGCGGGGAGGCGGAGCGACGAGCCCAGGGTGGCGAACTTGTCTGCGGTCAGCGGGTTGTGGATGCGGTGGTTGCTCTCGCGGATGGTGAAGATGCGGGGAAGGTCCATGGCCGTGTTCCTTTTCGTCATGCCTTGAAGTGGGGCGACTGCTTGAGGGCGCGCACCTGGCGCGAGATCTGCTTCATCGGACGTTCCAGCTCGGCGCGCAGCCGCGCGTCGGTGCGGGAAGCGGCATAGGCGTTCTCGCGCTGCAACCGCTGGTAACTGTCGAGGCGTCGTTGCGCGAGGTGACCGTCCTGGACGGCGGCCAGGACGGCGCAGCCCGGCTCGGTGGTGTGGGCGCAGTCCGCGAAGCGGCAGTTGTGGGACAACTCGGTGATCTCGGAGAAGGTGTGCTCCAGGCCGTCGTCGGCGTCGTACAGACCCACGCCGCGCAGGCCCGGGGTGTCCAGCAGCACTCCGCCGTGGGGCAGCGGCACCAGTTCGCGCCAGGCCGTCGTGTGCCGGCCCTTGCCATCGCCCTCGCGTACCGCGCCGGTGGCCAGGAGGTCCCTGCCGAGCAGGCGGTTGCCGAGGGTGGACTTACCGGCGCCCGAGGGCCCGAGCAGGACAACCGTGCCCGACAGGACGGCGGTCAGGACGTCCATGCCCTCGCCGGTGGTGGCGCTGGTGACCACCACCTCCACCCCCGGGGCGACCTCGGCCACCTCGGACGCTGCTGAGGTGGGGTCGGCGGACCTGTCGGCCTTGGTGAGCACGATCACGGGTGTGGCGCCGCTCTCCCAGGCCAGGGCGAGCATGCGCTCGATCCGCCCGTACTTGAGCGGGTCGGCGAGGGAGACGGTCACCGCGACGGTGTCGACGTTCGTAGCCAGTACCTGGGCATGGGAGGTGCGTGAGGAGGTGGAGCGGACCACGGCGGTCCGGCGCTCAAGAACCTCCAGCACGGTGGCGGAGGCCGCCGGGCCGGCCGGCCTGACGGCAACCCAGTCGCCGGTGCACGGGGTCAGCCGGTCACCGGTGCCCGCTGAGGGGAGGAGCATCGCGCGGATGGTGCCGGTCTCGACGACGACATCGCACAGACCACGCTCGGCCCGCACGACACGGCCCGGTACCAGTCCTTCGTCCCTCGACGGGGCGAAGGACCGCTCACGCTCCGTGTCCCAGCCGTAGTCGGCCGGGGTCGGGACGCGCGAAGGGTGGGAGGGAGCACATGGGTGTGAAGCGTTCTGAGGGAACAATGAAGAGACCCTTGAGAGGGGGTCTCGCCGGACGGCAGACGTGCCGGAACCACTCCCGCGGCGGGGAGGATGGCAGGGGAAAGGTCAGGACGAGACCCGAGAGATGCGAACGAGTCGGGCACCGCACACAGCGGTGGTCACCACGACCGTCATCGCGCATCTCCTCCGATCTCCATGAGTGGTTTGGTCACCACTTCCGGAAGGATAGTAGCATCTTCCGCAAACCTTTGCGGCCGCCGGGTTCGGGCTGACCGTGAACGCCCAGGTGGCCTCGCCGTCGCTGCGGCCATGGTGCCCGGCCCCGTACCGCGACCGAGGTGGAAGTCGCCCGAGCGGGCAGTGACGCCGGTGCGGCATTCTGGGGAGCCGCCCTCCCGGCGTCACTCCCGGCCGGCTGGACCGTCGATCGCGGGGAGGTGTCGGGCAAGGGTGGCGGCAGGCCGGGCAGATGGGGGTGCCGGGCCCCTTGCCGGTGCCGCGGCCCGTGGCGCCGTCGGCCTCGGCCTTCTGGTGACCGGAGTCCTGGGTGAGGACTTATTTGCAAACCTGCCTATCAATAGGTAGGTTTGAGTTGTGGGCGACGTTCCCATCAGGCTGCCGAGGCCGACATCACCCGTGCCCCCGGGAGGGGCGGCGCCGCACCGGCGTCGTTCTCCAGGGCGCTGCCCCCGCCCCCCGTATATCCGCCCGCGAACGCTGTGCCTGCAAGGGCAACTCCGCCGCTCACCGCCCGGCAGGCCCGCTCAAGTCGCCGCACTCACCGGACTGCGCGTGCTGTTCGGCCTGAGTCCCGTCTCCGGGGCCTCCGCCCTCCTGGCTGTGCCCCGGGTTCCTTTTCCGCTCTCCTCTTCACCACGACCTCCGTCCCGCGTGACCAACTCGGCGGCTGCATCGTCCATGCGGCCGGCGTCACCCGGTTCGCCCCGCAGCCGGAAGCCGTGCGCGGCCTGCTCGCCCCGACTCTGGAACGAGCAGAACCTGCCGCCGGGCGCTTTCGTTGCCCTCGCCGTCCTGATGGCGGGGGCAACCGCCCAACTCGCTCTGATCCGCCGTACCCATACAGGAATGTGACCCGATGCCCCGCCAGACCGATACCCGTGCCCGTGCCCGCGACGAGTTCGCCCGCCGACTCGCCGACTACGGCTACCTCGGCGTCTCCCTCGACGACATCGCCAAGGCCGTCGACGTGAAAAAGGCCAGCCTTTACCACCACTTCCCCGGCGGAAAGCCCGCTCTGTTCATGGAGGTGGCCGACCACTGCACCAAGGACGCCTCGGCCCTCCTCCGGAACGCCCTCGCCACCCCCGGCACCCTGCGCGACAAGCTCCTCGCCCTCGCCGCCTCCTATGCCCAGGGCACCTACAACTCCGCGCTCAGCAACCAGATCTACTATGCGATCCGCCATCTCGACGATGACCAGCGTGCCGAGGTCTCCCACGCCTACGTGCGCGGTCTCATCCAGCCCGTCACCGACCTGATGGCCCAAGCGGTGGCCTCGGGCGAACTGCGGGAAGGTGATCCGGGGTTCCTCGCCACGGCCTTCATGGAGCTCGCGGCCACCGTCCATCCCCCGCACGAGGACTGCACCCCGGCCGCCATCGACCGTCTGGCCCGGGACGTCGTCGACCTCTTCCTGCGGGGAGCCGGTCCAGGCGCTCCCTGACCCGAACCCTCAGCCCTCAAGTGCCGGCCGCGGCGCCCGGCTCCCGCGTGATCGAAGAGCCGGAGCCGGGTCCCGCCGAAGTGCGGCACCGGTTTTGCCGCACGTGACGATCCACTCGTTCAGCAAGTCCTGCGGCTCGGTCGAGGGCCGCGGTGGTCCGTCCTCCCAGGGATGGGTTGATTGAGTGGCTGCACACGTGCGATTGCGGCCACGTTGTCTCCGTCGGGGGTGATGCGGATGGCCCGGCATCGTGATGTGCCGATGGCCCCGGGGGCGCTGCCGCTGGCCGGACATCTGATCCGGATGTGTGCCGGGCCGTTGTGTTTCTTCGAGAGCCTGCGCGCGAGCGGCCGTGTGGTGCGCGTCCGGCTCGGACCGTACACCTCCTCCGTGGGCCTGGATCTGCAAGCCGCCGTCGACCGGGTCCTGGCCGAACCCGACGCCGGCGAAAGTAACTTTCTGAGGTGCAGCGAAGTCCTGTTCACCGGCTCGAACACCGAAGCCCCGGGACTTGTCGCCCACGTCGCCGAACTCGGCCACTTCCTCTCCGGCGCCACCTGCTGGTGTCTGCGCAGCCGCCGCCACCGCGGCCGCGAACTCATCGAGACCACCGAGAATCCGCCGAAGGCGACCCGGCGGAAGAGCGGTGTACGCCGCGAGCGGCCACATGCCCCGGGGCGAACAGCGAACTGAACAACTTCACCTGGGACGGCGACAGGATGAAACCTGGGACGGCGTCAGGATGACGGGGGACGGGACAGTCACGTAGCCCGGCAACGGACGACATCACTCACTCGTGAACAGGGGGTTTGTCATGCGACAGGTTCCGATATATCGTTGACGCATCGCGACAGTATGCGATGCATCAAAGATCAATACGAGAAGGAGTGCGGTCATGCGTTCACATGGATACGAGCACGGACATGGACACGGTCACAGTCACGGCCCCTGCGGGCCCGGTCAGCGCGAGCGGGGCGACTTCGAGGGGCGCCGGGCGGCCTTCGGGCAGTTCGGTCCGCCGTTCGGTGGCGGCCCCTTCGGGGGAGGCCCGTTCGGTGGCGGGCGCGGTCGGGGTGGCGGCCGGGGAAGGGCGCGCCGCGGTGACGTGCGCGCGTCGATCCTCGCACTGCTGAAGGACCGGCCGATGCACGGCTACGAAATGATTCAGGAGATCGGCGAGCGCAGCGGCGGGGCCTGGCGGCCCAGTCCCGGCTCGGTGTACCCGACGCTTCAGCTGCTGGAGGACGAGGGCTTGATCGTCAGCGCGAGCGAGGGCGGCAAGAAGCTGTTCACCCTCACCGACGCAGGCCGGACCGAGGTGGAGTCGGGCGCCGACGCACCCTGGGAGGAAGCCGGGCGTGGCGTCGACTGGGAGAGCCTCAACGAGGTCCGGCAGGCCGGTTTCGGGATGATGGAGGCGTTCGGCCAGGTCTGGAAGACCGGCTCGGCCGAGCAGCGGGAGAAGGCGTTGGCAGTGATCAATGACGCCCGGAAGAAGCTCTACCTCATCCTCGCCGACGAGGGCTGAGCCGACGGTGGAGCGGTTCGGGGAAGGTGGGTCGAAGGGCTCCGCGGCAATGTCGCGGAGCCCTTCGGTGTTCTGTTCGGTGTGAGGTGGCCGCTCCGGGGCCGTCAGGCGACGATCAGTCCGTCCAGTTTGCGCAGGGACTCGATGAGTGCCGCGGTGGCGGAGTCCTTCAGTTTGCCGGCCATCAGGGAGACCGCCGCGCCGGTGAACTCGCCGTCGATGCGGACCGTGGTTGCGTCCCCGTCCGGTGTGAGCACATAGCTCATCTTCAGATTGACGCCCATGGGCCCCTTTCCCGAGGTCGTCAGCAGGCGGCCCTGCTCCAGCTCCGAGACGGTCCAGGTCACCTCGGCGGGGAACCCCATGAGCTTCATGTTCTCCTCGTAGGTGCCCGCGAGTTCGAGCGTGGCGGGCCCCCCCTTGGGGAAGCTGGTGTGGGTGGCGTTCCACTCCCCGTACGTGCTGAAGTCGGTCAGCTGGGCCCAGACCTTCCCGGCCGGTGCTTCGATGCGCGCCTCTGCACTGACTTCGGCCATGCGACCACCCCTTCTCGACGGGTTTCGGTGTCGCGGAACGTAGCCGCAGCGGCGAGAACATTCAATACTGATGAAGTGTCAGATCTGCTGCCCCGGTCCGGTCCGCCAGATCAGTGCTTCGTCGAATCGGTCGCAGGCGCGGGGGTGCGGTCCGTCGTCGTGGCAGTGGAACGCCGCCCAGAAGAGATCGGCGGGCAGGGCGTCGGGCGGTGCGTGGACCCGGTAGACGTAGTCGCGCCCATCGAGTGCCGGCAGCGAGACGAGCCAGCTCACCTCCGGCTCCCTCCTCCCGCCGTAACAGTGCTCCGGCCTGTGGGACGTATGCGGGGATGCTTCCGGTTGCTGCGGGGGCGTGAGGCAATGCGGCGCGCGCCGTCGGGTGGAGCCTTTCTCCTGTGTGGCGCGATCTCATCCGTAAGGAGGAGGCCTCGCTCCTCTGTCCCCAACTCGGGTGGGATACGGCAATGGGACTCTCCGGGGATGCCGCGGCCCAGTTCGGCTGATGGGGTGGAAGGGTGCAGAACCGGACGCCGCAGATCCCTCAGCAGCCCGCACCGAGCCATCGTGCTGAGTTCGACGCCAGACTCACTGTGGAGCTGGCCGCCGTGGTCACGGGTGCGCGCAGGCGCGCCCTGCGGGACGGCGACCGGCAGATCGACACGGCTCATCTGCTGCACTCCCTCATCGAGTCCGACCCCGAGGTCCGCAACGCCTTCGACGGCGGACCGCAGCTGGCCAAGGTGCTCGGCTACCTCGTCCAGCGCAGTATCGGGTACGGACTCCGGTGGCAGGGGGCGGTCGAGGATTCGGGCGCACTCCCGGTGGTGACGGAGGCGGCCACCGAGGGCTGGTCGCCCTCCGCGGCGTCCGCGATGGCGGGTGCGTACCGTCGTGCGCGGTCACTCGGACGGGAACGGGCCGGTGGCAGTGACCTTCTCGTGGCGCTGGCCGCGGACCGGGAATGCCGGGCCGTCGAGGTGCTGGAGCGGGCGGGCGTCGACGCGGCACTGCTCGAAGACCGGATCGTGGAGGCGCCCTCCCAGGGGTGAACGGCCGGACTCGGCATCGCCAGTGCCGTCGGGCAGACCGCGGCGCTTGACCCCCGGGGCGGCCAGCAGGTGATCGAGAGGCGCGTCGCCGCCCCCTGCCCTGCCGCCCCCCGATGCCCCCTGATGCCCGTGATGCCGGGGGCGACTGCAGGCGGGCTGTGTGGACCGGTGTCCAGCTGTGTGCCTGGGGCGCCAATGACATCGGGGTGTCACCCGAGCGGTACCCGAGTCAGGCGTCACGAGGGTGACGCTCCTGACGTCGGCTGCCATGATGTGCCGATGCACGCGTCTCAGGGGAGAAGCGCCGGCCTGGGACTCGCCCTCGCCTCGGCCTTCGCATTCGGCGGTTCCGGAGTGGCGGCCAAGCCGCTCATCGAGGCGGGGCTCGACCCGCTCCACGTGGTGTGGCTCCGGGTGGCCGGTGCCGCGCTCGTCATGCTGCCAGTGGCCTGGCGCCACCGGGACCTCGTCCGCAGCCGTCCTGTGCTTCTGCTCGGATTCGGACTTCTGGCGGTCGCCGGCGTCCAGGCCTGCTACTTCGCCGCGATCTCGCGTATCCCGGTCGGCGTCGCGCTGCTCGTCGAGTACCTGGCGCCGGCGCTCGTCCTCGGCTGGGTGCGTTTCGTCCAGCGCCGGCCCGTGACCCGGGCTGCCGCAGTGGGGGTCGTGCTCGCGGTGGGGGGACTCGCCTGCGTCGTCGAGGTGTGGTCCGGGCTGAGTTTCGACGCCGTCGGTCTGCTGCTCGCCCTCGGTGCGGCCTGCTGCCAGGTCGGCTACTTCGTCCTCTCCGACCAGGGCAGCGCGGACTCGGCCGAGGGTGCCGAGCCCCCGCACCCGGTTGGTGTCATCGCCTACGGCCTCCTGACCGGGGCTGCCCTGCTCACCGTCGTGGCACGGCCCTGGAACATGCACTGGTCGGTGCTCCGCGGCGACACCGCCATGAACGGCACAGCAGTGCCCGCCTGGCTGCTCCTCGTCTGGATCGTGCTCCTGGCCACCGTCATCGCGTACGTGACCGGGGTCATTTCGGTGCGGCTGCTGTCGCCTGCGGTCGCGGGCGTCGTGGCCTGTCTGGAAGCTGTTGTCGCCACCGTGCTGGCGTGGGTGCTGCTCGGGGAACATCTGGCCGCCCCGCAGCTCATCGGCGGTGCGATCGTGCTGACCGGTGCCTTCATCGCACAGTCCTCGACGCCCAAGGCGCCCTCCGGGCCCATCGCTTCGGGGCCGGGCGGGGAGGGCACGGCAGCCGAGGGGGAGTTGCCTGCCGGACGTGCCGCCTTCTAGGGTGACCGTCATGCATCTGACCGTACTTCCGCCGCCTGCCGCCTAGCGCGGTCGGCCACACCTGACGAAGACCGGGCTCGGGCAGTCCCCGAGCGGCTCGTCGCTGCCCGCGTGCCGAGCTGAGCGACCACCTTCCTGTCTTCCTCTGGAGAAGTCACGTGTCGAACCCTGCTTCAGGTCTGTCCGTCGGGCGGAGCCTGTGCTATCTGATCATTGCCGGAGTGGCCTGGGGCACCGCCGGTGCCGCCGCCTCCCTGGTCTTCGAGTCCAGCGATCTCGGCCCCCTCGCCCTGTCCTTCTGGCGTTGTGCGGGCGGCCTCGTGCTCCTGCTTGCCGCGCTCGTGCTGCGGCCCGGCCGCGCGTCCACCGCGGCCGAGTCCGGACGCCGGCGGCTGCTGCGCATTCTCGGCACCGGAATCGGTCTCGCCGTGTTCCAGACCGCGTATTTCGCTGCCGTCCAGGCCACTGGTCTCGCGGTCGGCACCGTGGTCACCCTCGGCGCGGGGCCCGTCCTCATCGCCGCCGGCGCCCGGGTCACGATGGGGGAGCGGCTCGGGCTCGGCGGACTTGCCGCGGTCGCCGGAGCGCTGACCGGTCTTGCTGTACTGGTGCTGGGCGGCGATACGGGTACGGTGCGGCCTGCCGGAATCGGGCTGGCACTGCTTTCCGCAGCCGGCTATGCCGCGATCACCCTGCTCACCCGCTGGCTCGGCCGTGACGGCGGCGGCGCCGACCCGCTCGCCACCAGCGCCTGGGCGTTCGCCATTGCCGCGGCTGTCCTGCTGCCGATGGCGGCAGGCGAGGGATTCGTCCCGAGTACGGACCACCCTGTGCAGGTGGTGACGCTGCTCGTGTACGTCGCGGCGATCCCGACCGCCCTCGCCTACGCCCTCTACTTCGCGGGTGCAGCGGTGGTACGGGCCGCCACGGTGTCGGTGATCATGCTGCTCGAACCGGTCAGCGCGGCGGTCATCGCTGTCGTCGTCCTCCGTGAGCACCTCACGCCTGCCACGGTCGCCGGAACGCTGTTGCTGCTCACGGCGGTGGTGGGGCTGGCTGTCGCCGAGACGCGCGGCGCCGCCAACGCCCGCCGGGAGGCGGTCGTTCCCGTGTGACCGGCAGGGACGGGCGGGGCGGTGCTGTCGCACGGCCCCGCTGTCCTCGGGCGGCGGAGTGTCGCACCGCTCCGCTGTCCTCGGGCGGCTTCAGAGCCCTTCAGATACTCCGGGACGGTGATCGAAGCATCGAGGTCGTCCGCCGGGACCGGCGTGCCGTGGCCGGGGGTCAGGGGGACGACGCCCGCCCAGTGGGGGAGCGCGAGGTCGCGTTCGTCGTCGTTCGGCCCGCCGGTGCGGATCTTGGCGGAGACCTCCCGAAGGTCCAGCCGGATCACGGCCGTTGCCGCCAGCTCCTTCTCGTCCGCGGGCCGGGAGTCCGTGGACCGCCCGGGTACGACCTGCTCCACGATCGCGTCGAGAGCCAGGCGCCGTTCCTCGAGGTCGGTCACCGTCCGCGCCACGCCGTGAACGACCACGGACCGGTAGTTGAGCGAGTGGTGGAAGGCGGATCGCGCCAGCACCAGCCCGTCGACATGCGTCACTGTCAGACACACGGGCAGTCCCCCTTCACTCCCGTCCGCCGCCCGCAGCGGACGGGATCCGGTCGAGCCGTGGACGTAGAGCCGCTCGCCGACGCGGCCGAAGAGCGTGGGGAGGACGACGGGTGCGCCGTCCCGTACGAAGCCGAGGTGGCAGATGTACCCCTCGTCGAGTATCGAGTGGACCTGTTCCCGGTCGTACGAGGCCCGTTCGCGGGAGCGGGTCGGGACCGTGCGTCCTGTCGGTTCGTAAGCGGTCGTGGCTGCGGGCGCGGGCGCGGCTGGGGCGGGGGTCGTGGTTGCGGGGCCCGGGGCCGTGGTCTGCTGGGGTTCGGTCTCCGGCATTGCGCTCTCCATTGCACTAGTGCATAGTGTTGTTTGTGCTAGGAGAGTATCGGATCAGTGGGCGGCGTGCATCGGAAATTGCCGCCAGTGTGGAGCGGGCGGTCGGCTCGGGTGAGCTGGCGCCCGGTCAGGTGCTGCCTCCCATGCGGGAGTTGGCGAGTCAGCTGGAGGTGAATCCCAATACGGTGGCGGCTGCCTACCGCACGCTGCGGGAGCGGGGCGTGATCGAGACCGCCGGGCGCAGAGGCAGCAGGGTCAGACCGCGACCGGCGAGCACCGCGCGCGGGTCGGTTCGGGTGGAAGCGCCACCCGGCGTGCGGGATCTGGGCGACGGCAACCCGGACCCGGCGCTGCTGCCCGCGCTGGGTGAAGCCTTCGCCGCAGCCACCGAGAGGTACGCACGGGCGCCGGGGATGTACGCCCAAGCGCCCGTGGACCCGGAGTTCGCCGCGCTGGCGCGCGCCGGGTTCGACGCGGACGGCGTTCCGGCCGGGCCGGTGATCGCCGCCTCCGGCTCGCTGGACGCGATCGAAAGGGTGTTGACCGCCCATCTCAGACCCGGTGACGCGGTCGCGGTCGAGGATCCGGGCTGGGGTGGTCTGCTGGATCTGGTCCCGGCGCTGGGCATGCGCCCCGTACCTGTTCCTGTCGACGACGACGGGCCCCTGCCGGATGCCCTCGACGCCGCCCTCGGGGCGGGTGCGCGGGCCGTCGTCATCACCGACCGTGCGCAGAATCCGACCGGAGCCGCGATCGGGGCCGGGCGCGCGGTCGAACTGCGGGCGGTCCTCGCGGGGCACCGGGGAGTGCTGCTCATCGAGGACGACCACGGGCACGCGATTGTCGACCTGCCGCTGCACCCACTGGCCGGCGCCACGGACCGCTGGGCGTTCGTGCGGTCCGTGGCCAAGGGGTACGGGCCGGACCTGCGGGTCGCCGTGCTGACCGGGGACGCGGTCACCGCCGACCGGGTCTCGGGCAGGCAGCGGCTGGGGCCGGGCTGGGTCAGCCGTCTGCTGCAATGGGCGGTGGTTCATCTGTGGACCACGGGCGCGGTCGACACGCATGAGGTGGCCCGCGCGTACGCCCGCCGGCGGGAGGCACTTGTCCGGGCGTTGGAGGACCGGGGCGTCGAAGCGCACGGGCGCAGCGGGATGAACGTGTGGGTTCCGGTGATGGACGAGACGGGGGCCGTGGCGCGCCTGCTCCACGCAGGCTGGGCGGTGGCGCCCGGAGCCCGCTTCCGGATATCCGCGCCTCAGGGGATCCGGCTGACCGTGTCGCCGCTCACCGACGCCGACATCGGGCCGCTCGCGGACGCGGTGGCGGCAGCGGCCGGGCCCGCGAACCCGTTGAGTTTCGGCTGAGCCAGGGCGACTTCCGGCGACGTGGTCCGGGCATCTGCCCCGGCTGGGTGGCCGGGGCGGCGGCGCGGGGCCCGCTGCGGGTCAGCGCGGCACCCGCCAGGACGACGAGAGCGCCGACCGGAGTGTTCCAGCTCAGCTGCTCGCCGAGTACGGCGACTCCGGCGGCGGTGGCGATCACCGGGATGAAGTAGGTGACCATCTGTGCGGTTGTCGGCCCGACCTCGGTGACCAGGCCGTACTGGAGCAGCACGGCGAGGCCGGTACCCAGGGCCCCCAGGGCGACGACGGCCAGGGTGGGCCACAGAGGGAATCCGGTGGGGGGCGAGGTGAACAGTGGGGTTACCAGGGCGAGCTGCGCCGTACCGAGGAAGAGCTGGCTGCCGGTGAGGGAGAGGGCGGAGGAGCCGGCGCCCGCCAGCGTGCGGCGGACGTAGATCCAGCCGACCGGATAGCTGAGGGAGGCCAGGAGTGCCATCGCCGTACCGCTGAAGTCCGGACCGGAGAAGCCCTGCCAGGCGCCCAGCACCGTGAGTACGCCGAGGAAGCCGAGCCCGAGTCCGGCGACGCGGCGGCGGGTGGGGCGGTCCTCGGACAGTGCGACAAGTGACAGTGCCATGCCCCACAGGGGTGAGGTCGCGTTGCAGATGCCGGCCAAGGTCGACGGGATGGTCAGTTCCGCATAGGCGAACAGGGAGAACGGCAGGGCGTTGAGGAGGAAGGCGGCGACGGCCAGATGGCCCCAGGTGCGGGCGGTTCGCGGCAGCCGTTCCCGCTTGACCGCCATGGCGACGGCCAGGACGGCGGTACCCGACAACAGGCGCCCGAGAGTGACCTGGAACGGTGCGTAGCCGCCGGTCCCGACCTTGATGAGGAGGAAGCTGAATCCCCATATGAGCGAGAGCGCCGCGAAGCGCAGCCGCCAGTCCAGCGCTGGACGGACGGAGAGGCCGGCAGGTTCGGCGGGATCGGCCTGTACGGCCGGCGGGGTGGGCGCGGCGGGAGTAGCTGGAGGGGTGCGATCGGCTGGAGCTGTGCGATCGGCCGTCGGAGCCGGACCGGCCGGAGAGACCGTCGAAGCCGGACCGGCTGGAGAGGGGGAAGTAGTGGGAAAGGGGGGCGTGGTTGGCGAGGTGCGAGCAGCCGGAGAGGCCGTCGAAGCGGGATCGGCCGGAGAGGCGAGGCGGGGCGCAGGGGCGGTCCGCTCGGTTCCCCGGGGTGCGCCGGCTGTGGATATCTGCTCGGTCCGCCGTGCGGGGGCGGTCTCGGCGGCCGGGACACCCGGCGCAGGTGGTGCGCTCATGAGGCAACGATGACGAAGACGATCTCGTAGCACAAGTGAGAATTTGTTGCGATGTCTGCGTAGCATTGCTTACATGTTGAATCTGGAGCGCTTGCGTACCCTGGATGCCCTGGCCCGGCTGGGTTCGGTCAGCGGCGCCGCCGAGGGGCTGCATGTCACCACGTCCGCAGTCTCCCAGCAGATGGCGAAGCTGGAGCGGGAAGTGGGTCAGCAGCTCCTGGCCAGGAACGGCCGCGGGATCCGGCTCACCGACGCCGGGCAACTGCTCGCCGACCACGCGGCCCGGATCCTCTCGCAGGTCGAACTCGCCCAGTCCGACATCGAGGCCCAGCGGGGCGAGGTGGTGGGCGAGATCCGGTTGAGCGCGTTTCCCACCGCCGCCCGCGGCCTCTTCCCGGCGGCGCTCCTCTCCCTGCGCATCGAACACCCCGAACTCCGTTTGCACACAAGGGAGCTGGAGCCCGAGGACGGGCTGCGGGCGGTGCTGAGGGCTGACATCGATCTTGCCGTGGTGCTGGACTGGAGCAATAAGCGGCTGCCCGTCCCGGGCGGCCTCGCCCGCGCCCAACTACTGGACGACACACCTGACATCGCCATGCCCGCCGGCCATCCGCTCGCGGATCGGGACAAGGTCGACCTGGAGGACTTCGCCGACGACGACTGGGTGTCCTGGCCCGAGGGGGAATTCTGTTACGAATGGCTGGTGTTCACCCTCCGCTCCAAGGGGATCGAGCCGCGGATCGCCCATCTTGCCGGTGAGCACCACACCCAACTCGCCCTGATCGCCGCGGGAATGGGTGTCTGCGTTGCGCCCCGGCTGGGCCGGGGGCCCGTGCCCGACGGGGTGCGGCTGGTGCCGGTGCGGCAGAAGATGCGACGGCGCGTGCACGCGGTGTGGCGGGCGGACGCGGACCGCCGTCCCTCGATCAGGGCGGCGGTCGCGGCGCTCCGGGAGGCGGGGCGGGAGCTGGACGATCCGTTGGCGGACGCGTAGCCGCCGGGGTGACCCGGCCGATCATGCTCCGGTGGGGCCGGCCGGACTGGCCGGCCCGGCCATTTTACTGAAGTCCCAGGATGCGACGGCGTCGGGCGTGAGTCGCATCCAGGCGTGCCGGCCATCGTGCGGCATCGTCTCCATGTCGAAGTACTTGGCGGCGAACAGCTTCTCGGGAACGGTGAGTTCGGGACAGGTCTCCCCGGTGCGCGGCGCCTCGCCGACGAAGACGGCCTCGCCCGAGAGCTCGATGCCGCGCAGTTCTCCGTACTCCACCCCGTCGTCGACAACCACCGAGATCCGCGGGTCGTGGCTCAGCTGCGACCAGCGCAGGCTCCGGGTGATGGAGTAGAGCCACAGCGACGTCCCGTCCCAGCAGAACCAGAGCGCGCCGACGTGCGGGCGGCCGTCCGTGCCGACGGTGGCGACCCGGCAGGTGCGCTGTCCTGCGAGGTAGGCGTCCCGCTCCTCGTCCGTCATCATGACCCGGCGTCCCCGCCGCTGGCTGACGGTCATGGAAGGCTCCTTCCGCATAGCTGACTATGTGTCAGAAATCATGAGGCCTCTTCCTTCATCGCGCAATGGAGGTTAGCCTCGCGCGGCCGATCCGTCACCGAGAGGGGCAGCCGTGCCGCCCAGGGAACAGCTGGCCGAGCAGACCGATCCGGCCACCACCGTCCTGCTGACGGTGGAGTGCCAGCAGGGAGTGGTGGGACCCGGCAGCGCGCTGCCCGAACTGGCGAAGGAGGCCAGGTCCTCCGGAGCCCTCCACAACGTCGCACGCCTTGTCTCCGCCGCCCACGAGTCGGGCGTCCAGGTGCTGCACGCGGTGGCCGAACGCCGCCCGGACGGCCGCGGCGCCAACAGCAACGCCCGTCTCTTCCGTGCCGCGGGGCGGCTTCCCGTACAGCAGCATTCCGGTACCACGGCGGTGCGGATCGCCGAGCCCATCGAGGTGGCGGACGAGGATCTTGTCGTCCGCAGGCTCCATGGGCTGTCGCCGATAGCGGGTACGGACGTGGACGCCCTGCTCCGTAACCTGGGCTGTCGCACTCTGGTCGTCACCGGCGTTTCGGCGAATGTGGCGATTCCCAACGCGGTCTTCGACGCGGTGAACCTCGGCTACACCGCGGTGGTCCCGGCCGATGCCATCGCGGGGGTGCCCGCCGATTACACCCCCGCGATGATCCGCAACACCCTGGCTCTCGTCGCCACCGTGACCACCACCGACGCCCTGCTCGGCAGCTGGCTGAGCGGGAGGAGCGGGACGAGGGGATGAAGAGGCGGCCCGGGGCGGCGGAAAGGCCCGTCAAGGGCTGTCCCTCAGGACGCCAGGCTGATCGAGTCGCCCTCGACCGTGATCTGGGCGGCGGGCAGCGGCGTGGTGGCCGGACCTGTGGTGACGGCACCCGTCGCCACGTCGAACTTGCTCCCGTGACAGGGGCAGTTGATGGTGCCGTCGGAGACGCTCGACACCGCGCACCCCATGTGGGTGCACTTGGACGAGAACGCCTTGAACTCACCTGCCGCGGGCTGCGTCACCACGACCCCCTGTTCGGCGAAGATCATGCCGCCGCCCTCAGGGATGTCGGTGGTCTTCGCGAGCGCCGGGCCTGCTCCGCCGTCCCCACCGTCGTCGGCCTGCTTGACGGAACCGGAACCGGCCGCCGCCTCCGTCGAGCCGCCGCACGCGGTCAGTACGGTGGCCACGGAGACGGCACCGGCCGCCGTGAAGACGGTCCGCCGCCCGACGTGGGTCTCGTGGTCCTGCGATGCGCTCATGCTGGTGATTCCTTCCGCGGTGTTCCCGGCTCCGACGCTTCGTCCGGAGATACGCGTAGCCGGTGATCTGTGTTCAACGCCCCAGGGACTTCCGCAGGAAGTCCCGCTCCAGCAGCAACAGACCGCTCGCGGTCCGCTCCTGGCCGACCAGGTGGCCGGAGCCCGACAACGGCAGAACCGTGTGCGGCCTGCCCGCGGCGAGCAGTGCTGCGGAGAGCCGCAGTGTGTGTGCCACGGCCACGTTGTCATCGGCAAGACCGTGCACGAGCATGAGCGGCCGGGTCAGCGCCGCTGCCTCGTCCAGGAGCGAATTGCGGGTGTAGTTCCCGGGCTGCACGTCCGGGTGTCCGAGGAAGCGTTCCTCCCAATGGGTGTCGTAGAGCCGCCGGTCGGCGGGGGCCGCTCCCGCCACCGCCGCGTGGAAGACCTCCGGGTGCCGCAGGACGGCCGCCGCCGCCAGATAGCCGCTGAAGGACCAGCCACGCATCGCCACCCGGGTCAGGTCGAGCTCCGGGTGACGGGCGACGGCCGCGTGCAAGGCGTCGATCTGGTCCTCCAGGACGACCGTGAGGCGGTCGCCGTGCACCGACTTCTCCCACGCCTCACCACGCCCCGGGGTGCCTCGTCCGTCGGTGACCAGCACCGCGAAACCCTGCTCGGCGAACCACTGGGCGACCGCGACCCACCAGGCCCGCACCTTCAGGACGATCTGCATGCCATGGCCGGCGTACGGGCTGAGCAGTACCGGCAGCGGACCGTCGCCCGGCCGGTGCCAGGAGGGCAGATAGAGGCGGCTGCGCAGTTCCCGCTCGCCCAGGCTCAGGGACAGCGGCCGCGGGGTGACCGACGGTTGTTCGGCCAGCACCGCGATGCTGCCCGCCGGAGCGCCGTCGCGCAGCACCGTCACCGTGTGACCGTCCGGCGTCCGGCTGTCGAGGACCACCGTCGGACCGCCGACCGCTGCGGTGTGCACGCCGGGTCGGCTGCTGACCTGTACGAGCCGCCCGTCTGGGGCGTCGGGGGAGGAGGCGGTGGAGGAGGAGTACGACCAGACATGGATCTCGGTCGGCTCGTCGCCCGCCGTGAAGTACACCCGCCCGTCCGCCGTGCCGGTCACCTCGCGGACCTCCAGGCCCGGGGGCGTCGTGACGCCGCCGATGTCCAGCCCCTGAGTGTCCCCGCCGGGCCGCGCGGGCACGACGAGTGCTCCGGAGGGGAGACGCAGTGGTGTGCCCGGACGCAGGGCGACCCAGGCGGGGTCGTGGGTCCGGTGGGCGGTACGGCTCGCGCCCGAGGCCTCGTCCACCTCCAGGACATGGACCGACCGCTGGTCCCGCGTCTGTACGGAGACGAGCGGTCCGCGGTGGTCCCAGTCCGCCGCCACGACGTACTCGAACGCCCGGTCCGTCCACACGCCTTCGGGATGTCCTTCGTCGGCTTCCCCGGGCAGACGGATGTCGGTCCGTTCGCCGGACAGCCGCACGATGTGCGCCGACACGTTCGCGTTCGCCGTGCCGGCGGCCGGGTACGCCATCACGCGGGGCGGCCGCTCCGGGTCCGAGGGGTCGGCGATGTACCGGCGCCGGACCCCGGCCGTGTCCACCCGGGCGACCAGGAGCGCATCGCCCCTCGGGGACCACCAGTAGCCGCGCGAGCGCCCGATCGACTCCTGCGAGACGTAGTCGGACAGACCGTACGTGATGTGCTCGCCTTCAGGTTCGGCGAGCGGCCGGTCGTCGGTCCCGTCGGCGCGTACGGCCCGCAGGGCGCCCCCGGAGACGTACGCGATCACTGAGCCGTCGGGACAGGGGCGCGGATCGACGACCGGTCCGGCCGTGGCGATCCGGCGCGGGGTGCCGCCGTCGGTGCGGAGCACCCACAGGACACCCTGGAGCGCGAAGACGACCAGCCGAGCGGCGGTGTCGGTGGCGTAGGACACCACTCCGGACGAGGTCACCCGGGCCCGCTCGCGTCGGGCCAGTTCCTCGGGCGGCACCTCGCCCGGGGCGTCGTCCGCGAAGCCGGGCCCCAGGGGATCGGCCAGCAGCCGCTCCGCACCGTTCTCGTACAGCCAGAGCCTGCTCACGGGGTCCGTCCCCGATGTGCTCCGGACGAACAGCACCCGATCGCCGTCGGGGGAGACGGTGAACTGCCGGGGCACGCCCAGCGAGAAGCGCCGGGTGCGGGCGAACTGGACGGGGAAGCGCTCCGCGGCGGTGGCTGCCGCGCTGGTGGACATGTCTCCGTCGGAGGAGGGGGAGGACGGGGCGGTGGGAGTGGACACCTGTTCCTGTTCCTTTCGTTGGTGACGCGGAAGTCAGACGGATCTGCTCCGCGTGGTGGAACCGATCTCTTCCAAGTGGTGAAAGCGGCCCGTTCCGGGTGGTGAAACCGGTCCCTTCTGTGTGGTGAAACGGATCCGTTCCGGGCGGAGGGAAGCGGGGCGCGGTGGTCACGGAACGCACAGGAGCCCCGTACCACACGCGGGTGCGTGCGGTACGGGGCTCCTGTGACGGATGTTAGGCGATCAGTGCGTCAGGGCGCCGGCTGATTTCTCCGCCGCTGCGCTCTCCTCCGCGAGCCGTTCCATGCCGCTCTGTGTCTTGAGCGGCTTCTCCTTGATGAAGATTACCGCGATCAGGGCGAGGAAGGCGAAGGGGGCACCGATCAGGAAGACATCAGCGGTGGCGACACCGTACGCGTTCTCGACCACCTGCCGGGCCGGTTCGGGAAGGGTGCTGAGGTCGGGAACGCCGTGCCCGGCGCCCCCGTTGTCCGCCGCCCCGCCGAAGCCCTTCTCCATCTCCGAGGCCACCCGGTGACCGAGAACGGCACCCAGTGCACTCGTCCCGATCGCCCCACCGAGGCTGCGGAAGAACGAGAGCACCGAGGTCGCGGCACCGAGCTCCGCCGCGGGTACGTCGTTCTGGGCGGCCAGTACCAGGTTCTGCATCAGCATGCCGACGCCGACGCCGAGCACGACCATGTACAGGCTGAGCACGACGAACGAGGAGTCGGCGCCGATCGTGGACAGCAGGCCCATGCCCGCGGTCATGATGATGCCGCCCGCGATCAGGAACCCCTTCCACTTGCCCCGGGAGGAGATGATCTGCCCCGCGACGGTCGTGGAGACCATCAGACCGATGATCATCGGCAGGCTCATCAGGCCCGCGATGGTGGGCGTCTTGCCGAGCGAGATCTGGAAGTACTGCGAGAGGAACACGGTGCCGCCGAACATGGCCACGCCGACCAGCATGCTCGCGACCGTCGTCAGCGCCACGGTGCGGTTGCGGAAGATGTCCAGCGGGATGATCGGTTCCTTGACCCTGGATTCGACCAGGACCGCGGTGCCCAGCAGGACCACGCCCGCGCTGACCAGGGCGGCGGTCTGCCACGACGCCCAGTCGAACTGGTTGCCCGCCAGGGTCACCCAGAGCAGCAGGGCGCTGACGCCGCTCATGATGAGGACGGCGCCGAGATAGTCGATCTTCACTTCCCGGCGGACCACGGGCAGTTTCAGGGTCAGCTGGAGCAGCACGATGGCGAGCAGCGCGAACGGCACGCCGATGAAGAAGCACCAGCGCCAGCCGAGCCAGGAGGTGTCGACGAGTACGCCGCCGATGAGCGGGCCCGCGACGGTGCCGACGGCGAACACGGCACCGAAGATGCCGGAGTAGCGGCCGAGTTCACGCGGAGGGATGATCGCAGCCATGACGACCTGGGCGAGTGCGGTGAGACCACCCGCGCCGATGCCCTGCACGACGCGGCTCACGATGAGCAGCCCGACGCTGTGCGAGAAGCCGGCGACGAGCGAGCCGACGACGAACATCGACAGGGAGAGCTGGATGAGCAGCTTCTTGTCGTAGAGGTCGGACAGCTTGCCCCAGATCGGGACGGTCGCCGTCATGGCGAGGAGTTCGGCCGTGACGACCCAGGTGTACGAGGACTGGCTGCCGTTCAGATCGGCGATGATCCTGGGCAGGGCGTTGGAGACCACGGTGGAGGCCAGGATGGCCACGAACATCCCGGCCATCAGGCCCGACATGGCCTGGAGTATCTGGCGGCGCGTCATACCGGACGCGGCCCCCTCGGGTGGTGCACCGGCGGTACCGGTTTCGGATGTGACGACAGCGGTCATCGGCTGACGTTCCTCATTCTCTGGTGACTGGTTCTGGGCAGAGCGGGTCTGCGGGGACGGGCTCGGTGAAGAGCGGTTCTGGGGTGCGCCGTTCTCCGGCGAGGGGTGAAGGCCCGCGGGCTTCAGGTCTTCAATCCGGTGGCGAGCGAGGCGAACGCCTCACGGTAGAGGCTCTGGAACGTACGGGTACGGCCGGAGGCCACCCAGACCTCGACGGTGGCGCGCACGGCGGCGATCGCCACGTGCGCCAGCAGCCGGGGCTGGAGATCGGTCTCGGGGTCCCGTCCCAGACGCTCGGCCAGGGCGGCCACCAGGGCACGTTCGTCGGCGCCCTGGGCGGTCAGGAACCGAGGGAGCAGTGAGGGGCTCGTCCTGAGCACCGCCATCTGGAGCTCCCAGCGTTCGTGGTCCTCCTCGATCTGGGCGAGTTCCTGGGCCAGCGCCTCGCTGAGAGCTTCGAGGGCCGTGAGGTGTTCCGGGGCGTTCAGCACGGCCCGACAGGTCCGTTCGGCACTTTCGAGACCGGGGCGGGTGATCGCGTCGTCGAGGCACGGGAAGTAGTTGAAGAACGTACGCACTGAGACGCCGACCGCGTCGGTGACCGCTTCCACGGTCACGTTCTCGATCCCCTGGTCCGCGGCCATGCGCAGCGCCACGTCGGCAAGGGCGTCGCGCGTGGCGCGCTTCTTGCGTTCACGCAGCCCGAGGGCGGTGTCGTCGGCACTCATGAAGATGCATGCTATGCAATTTTGCACCCTGGGCAAAATTCTATCCCGGCACGGGCCGGGGGCGGCGCACCGGCCCGCCGGTGACGTGTGCGGTCAAAAGAGACGGTGCGCATCTCTTCACTGGGCTCGGGGCGCGCTGTTACATTCCGGAAAACAAGAATTCATTTCAGTCTGTGACTGGAGGCACCCATGACGGCTGTCCAAGATGCTCCCCACGTGCATGCGCCGGTTCGTCGAGAGCTGCCGCCGTCGATGGTCGAACGCGTGACGCTGATCATGGACGTCTTCGAGGGCCGGACGGCCCGGCTCTCGCTGGAGGAAGTGGCCCGCTCCACCCAGTTGCCCAGGTCGACGGCGCACCGGATACTCGACCAGCTGGTACGGCTGCGCTGGCTCGAACACACAGGCCTCGGCTACGGACTCGGCCGTCGCGCCCTCGGCCTCGGCGGCGGGGACGGCGCGCACAGCAGGATCCGTGAGGCCGCCGCTGCCAGGCTGCACCATCTGCAGATCAAGACCGGCCTGGTCGTCCATCTGGCCGTCCTGGACGGGGCGGAGGTGCACTACCTCGACAAGGTCGGCGGCCGCTTCGCCGCAGCCGTTCCCTCCCGCGTCGGCGGCCGGGCCCCCGCACACTCGACCGCGCTCGGCAAGGCCATGCTGGCCTGGCTCGAACCGGAGGACGTCGAGGCCAGGGCCGCCGAATCCATCGGCCGCCTGACACGGCGCACCATCGCCGACCTCGGCACGCTGCACCAGGAACTCAACCGCATCCGGCGCCGTCACGGCCTGGCCTTCGAGCGTGGTGAATGCTTCCCGGACATCGCCTGCGTCGCCGCCGCCGTGCGTGGGCCCGAGGGGCCGGTGGCCGCGATCTCCCTGGTGGGGGATGCCTGGTCCCCGCTGGAGAAGGTGGCGCCGCTGGTCGTGGACGCGGCGCGGCAGGTGTCGCGCGAGCTGTTCCCCGAGCCGGAGGCGCCGGTCAGAGCGGCTCGCCGGGCAGCCGTCGCACCCGAGGAGACATGGTCCCCTCAGACCATGGACCGTCTGCTCGCCGCGGGGCAGTACGGCGACTGGCAGTAGAGCGGGCGGGGTCGTGGGACCGGCTCGTCTGTTCGCCGCGGCCGGGCTGCGGCGACCGGCGGCAGATTGTGGGCCGGGCTGCGGCGACCGGTGGCTGATCGCGTGGCGGTGCGGTGACGAGTGGCTGATCGCGTGGCGGTGCGGCGATCGCGGCGGGCCGCCGGGATGCGGTCGGTCGGCGGTCGGCAGCAGAGCGGGTCGAAGCACGGCGGCCGGTGGCCGGCCGGGACGGACCGAGGGCCCCTGTATACGAACGGGGCCCGCCGGCCTCACCCCCAGTGGTCGCCCCAGCCCCACGCGCCGGGAGGCGCCGCCGGGCTTCCGACGCCGAAGCCGCCCCGGAAGAAGAGCATCGGCTGCCGGTCGGTCACGGTCTCCAGGGCGAGGACCCGGCCCACCACCACATCGTGGTCGCCCGCGCTGTGCACGTCGTGGACCTCGGCGTGCACCCGGGTCAGGACGCCCGGCAGCGACGGCGTTCCCCAGCGGGAGATCTCCCAGTCCAGCCCCTCGAACTTGCGGCCCTTGCCCGATCCGAACCGGCCGCACAGATCCGTCTGTTCCTCGGCCAGGATGTTCACGGCGAACCTTCCCGCCTCTCTGATCCGCGGCCACGCCCGTCCCCGGTGGTCGGCGCAGAACAGGACCAGGGGCGGTTCGAGCGACACCGAGGCGAACGACTGGCACGCGAAACCCACGGGAACGCCGTCCGGGCCGGTACCCGTCACCACCGTGACCCCGGACGCGAACGTCCCCATGGTGCGCCGCATCCGCGCGGGGGTCGGCTCGGTCTCCTCGCATGCCTCAAGCGCGGACAGGGACTCTGCGGTCATCGGGTTCACCTCGACGGGGACGGTGCGGTGGTGTGCCCGGGACCGGGCAGGGGGCCGAAAGTAGGACAGCGGCCCGGAGCGCCGGGGGGCCGTTCCCGATGAGTGGAACGGTCCCCTGCCGTGGCCGCCCGCGGACCGCCCGCACCCCGGCGGACGTACGCATCCCGCTGACCGAGACGTCCGCCACGTGGCCCGGCGGCCCGTGGCTACCGTCCAGGAACCGATCACACGGCACCCACGGCCGCCCGGGGAACACCCCCGCGGGCCGGCCGCCGGGCCGTCAGGTCCACCGGACACCGAGGTCAACCGAGGCAGGGATGATGACGGCGCTGAGCCACGACTCCACACTGCGTGAAATCGCCACCGATCAAGGCGTGCTGCGCTATCACGAGGCCGGTGAGGGCCCGCCCCTGCTGATGCTGCACGGATCCGGACCCGGGGTCACCGGCTGGCGCAACTACCGGCACAACCTGGCCACGTTCGCCGAACACTTCCGCTGCCTGGTCCTGGAGTTCCCCGGGTTCGGGGTCAGCGACCCCACCGACGGCCACCCCATGGCGACGGCCGCCTCGTCCGTCACCCGGTTCCTGGACGGGCTCGGGCTCCAGCAGGTCGACATCATCGGCAACTCGATGGGCGGCATCGTCGGCACCAGGTTCGCACTCGCCCACCCCGACCGGGTGCGCCGCCTCGTCACGATCGGCGGCATCGGCCGGAACCTGTTCAGCCCCGGGCCCGGTGAAGGCATCAAGCTGCTCACCGAGTTCACCGACGCCCCCTCCCGCGAGGGACTGATCCGCTGGCTGAACTCCATGGTCTACGACCGGTCCCTGGTGACCGAGGAGCTCATCGAGGAGCGGTGGGCCCAGGCCACCGATCCGCAGACACTCGCCAGTGCCCGCCGGATGTACGGCAGCGAGGCGTTCGCCGCCGGTGCCGCCGCGGCTGCCGCGTCCGACGAGGCACCGTACTGGGCGATGCTCCACCGGCTCCGCGCGAAGACCCTGCTCACCTGGGGCCGCGACGACCGGGTCAGCCCGGTCGATATGTCGATCCTGCCGATGCGCACCATCCCCGACGCCGAACTGCACGTCTTCCCGGACTGCGGGCACTGGGTGATGATCGAACAGAAGGCCGCCTGGGAGAGCGCGGTTCTCGCCTTCCTCACCCGGAAGGACGCGGCGTGAGCGCCGCGGCCCAGGACGCCTGGGACGAGGAGTTCGACTTCGTCGTCGTCGGCAGCGGGGGAGGCGGCATGGCCGCCGCCCTGACCGCGGCCGACAGCGGGATGAGCACCGTCGTGGTCGAGAAGGGAGCGATGTACGGGGGCACGACCGGCATCTCCGGGGGCGGCATCTGGGTCCCCAACAACCCCACCCTGCGCGCCAAGGGACATGACGACAGCCGCGAGTCCGTACGACGCTATCTCGACCTGCTCACCGAGAACCGCGTACCCGCTGCCCGGCTCGACGCCTTCGTCGACCAGGGCCCCGCCGCGATGGAGCTGCTGGAGAAGAGCCGCTGGATGCGGTTCTTCTGGGTCAAGGGCTACGCCGACTACCACCCCGAGTACGACGGGGGCCGCCCGCTCGGCCGGTCGATCGAGGCGCTGCCCTTCGACACCCGCAAGCTCGGCGCGGACGAGAAGCACCAGCGGCGCAACAGTCTCAAGGGCCCCCTCGGGCTCTGGATCACCGCCAAGGACTACCGGAACCTCGCCATGGTCAAGCGGACCTGGCGCGGACGCTGGGCCTCCGTGATCGCGGCCTGGCGCGTCTCGTCCAACATGGTCCGCCGACGCCACATGGCCACCGGTGGACGGGCACTGGTGGCGCGGATGCGGATGGCGCTGAAGGACGCGGGCGTCCCCGTCCGGCTGCGCAGCCCGATGACCGGACTCGTCACCGACACGAACGGCAAGGTCACCGGCATCGTCGTGCGGAAGGACGGCAGGTCCGTCCGGATCGGCGCCCGCCACGGCGTGCTCCTCGCCACCGGCGGGTTCGACCACAACCAGGAGATGCGCGAGCAGTACCTGCCCGAGGGCGGCCGCGACAACCACAGCGCCGGAGCCGTCGAGAACGTCGGCGACGGAATCCTCGCGGGCCGGGAACTCGGCGCCGCACTGGACTTCATGGACGACGCCTGGTGGATGCCGTCCGTGCACCACCCCTCCGGCGCCACCATCCCGCTGGTCTCCGAGCGGTGCATCCCCCCGTCGGTGATCGTCTCCGCCGACGGCAGAAGGTTCACCAACGAGTCCTCCCCGTACGTCAACTTCGTCCACGACCAGATCGAGGGCGGGCACACCACCGCCTGGTTCGTCATGGACGGCAAGGCCCGCGCCCGCTACCCGTTCGCCCAGATCCTGCCCGGGATGCCGTTCCCCAAGGCGTTCTACGAGAACGGCACCGTGCACCGCGCGAACACCGTCGCCGAACTCGCCCGGAGCATCGGCGTCCCGGCGGACACGCTCATCGCGACCGTGGAGCGGTTCAACGGCTTCGCGCGGACCGGCAGGGACACCGACTTCGGGCGGGGCGACAGCGCCTACGACCGCTACTACGGCGACCCGACGATGAAGAACCCCAACCTCGACGAGCTCGACAAGGCCCCCTACTACGCCATCCGCATCGAGGTCGGCGACCTCGGCACCAAGGGCGGCCTGGTCTGCGACGAGCACAGCCAGGTCCTGCGCGAGGACGGCTCGGTCATCGCAGGGCTGTACGCCACCGGCAACACCTCCGCGGCCGTGATGGGCAACGAGTACGCGGGACCGGGCGCCACCATCGGCCCGTCCATCGTGTTCGGCTACGTCGCGGCCCGGCACGCGGCCGAGGCCGCCCGGACGGGGGCCGCCTCCGCCGGAGCCACCCCATGAGCGGGACGCCGCTGACCGTACGGGTCGTCAAGGTGATCCGGGAGACGGCCGACGCGCACTCGCTCGTCCTGGAGCCGGCGGACGGGGACCGGGCCCGGTTCACCTACAGGCCCGGCCAGTTCCTCACCGTCCGGGTGCCCTCCGAGCGCCCCGGCGGAGCCGCCCGCTGCTACTCGCTGTGCAGCTCTCCGGCGCGCGACGAGCACCTGAAGGTGACCGTCAAGCGCACGGCCGGGGGGTACGCCTCCCACTGGATCTGCGACCACGTCACCGAGGGCGACACCCTGGAGGTGCTGCGGCCCGCCGGTACCTTCACCCCGGACTCGCTCGACGGCGACTTCCTGCTGTGCGCCGCGGGCAGCGGCATCACCCCGGTCATGTCGATCCTCGTCACCGCCCTGCACGCGGGGACCGGCGCGGTCACCCTCCTGTACGCCAACCGCGACGAGCAGTCCGTCATCTTCCGTGCTGAACTCGCCTCCCTGGCGGTTGAGTTCGGAGACCGGCTCACCGTCCTGCACTGGCTGGAGTCCGTCCAGGGCCGGCCCACCGCATCCGGCCTGCGCGCCCTCGCCCGCCCCTACGCCGGGCGGCCCGCCTTCGTCTGCGGGCCGGGCCCCTTCATGGACCTGGCGGCCGGCGCGCTCACGGAGCTGGGCGTACCACCGGACCGGATCACGGTCGAGCGCTTCACCTCACTGACCGGCGACCCGTTCGCCGCACGCGGCCCGGCACGGGAGACGGACACCGCAGGGCCCGTCAGCACGGCCGAGGTGGAGCTGGACGGGGTGCGCCACACCGTCGGCTGGCCCCGCGACACCCCGTTGCTCGACGTCCTGCTGGCCGCCGGACTGGACGCGCCGTACTCCTGCCGCGAGGGCAGTTGCAGCGCCTGCGCCTGCGTACTCACCGAGGGCGACGTGGTCATGGAGCGCAACGAGGTCCTCGACGCCGCCGACCTCGCCGACGGCCTGATCCTCGCCTGCCAGGCGCGCCCGCTCAGCGACCGGTTGAAGGCCACCTACGACGGCTGAGCCGCCCTCCCCGCCCCTTCCCGTTCTCCGTTCCCACTCGACCCGGATGAGGTTCGAACCGTGACCAAGGCGACCGCCGCGATCGTCGGATCCGGCAATATCGGCACCGACCTGATGTACAAACTCCTGCGCTCGCCCGACATCGAGCCGCGCTGGATGATCGGCATCGACGAGCAGAGCCCCGGCCTCAAGCGCGCCGCCGACCACGGCCTGCACGCGAGCGCCGACGGCGTCGACGCGCTGCTGGGCGGCGACGAGCGCCCGGACCTGGTCTTCGAGGCCACGTCCGCGTACGTCCACCGGGCCAACGCCCCCAAGTACGCCGCACTCGGTATCCAGGCCATCGACCTGACCCCCGCCGCGATCGGCCCCGCGGTCGTGCCGGCCGTCAACCTCGGCGACCACCTCGACGCACCGAACGTCTCCCTCATCACCTGCGGCGGCCAGGCCACCATCCCGATCGTGCACGCGGTGTCCCGGGTCGCCGAGGTCGCGTACGCGGAGATCGTCGCGAGCGTCGCGTCGCCGTCCGCCGGGCCCGGCACCCGCGCCAACATCGACGAGTTCACGCTCACCACCAGCCGGGGCATCGAGACGATCGGCGGGGCCGCCAAGGGCAAGGCGATCATCATCCTCAACCCGGCCGAGCCGCCCATGCTGATGCAGGACACCGTCTTCTGCGCGATCCCCGCCGATGCCGACCGGGACGCCGTCACCGCGTCCGTGCACGAGACCGTCGCCCGCGTCGCCGCCTACGTGCCCGGCTACCGGCTGCGCGCCGAGCCGCAGTTCGACGGGGAGACGGCGGTGAGCGGCGGGCTCGCCCGGGTCGCCGTCTTCATCGAGGTGGAGGGCGCGGGCGACTTCCTGCCGCCCTACTCCGGGAACCTCGACATCATGACCGCCGCCGCCACCCGGGTCGGTGAGGGCTTCGCCCACCGGATCACCGCCCGCCGCGCCGGCGCCTGACCGCCGCAGACCGAGGAGTACACGAGCCATGCCCTACAGCTCCGACCTGGACATCCGGGTCACCGACTCGTCCCTCAGGGACGGATCGCACGCCAAGCAGCACCAGTTCACCGTCGAACACGTCACCTCGATCGTCGCCGCCCTGGACGACGCGGGCGTGCCCGTCATCGAGGTCACGCACGGCGACGGCCTCGGCGGGTCCTCGTTCAACTACGGCTTCAGCCACACCCCCGAGCAGGAGCTCATCAGGGCCGCGGTGAAGACCGCCCGGCGGGCGAAGATCGCCTTTCTGATGCTGCCGGGCCTCGGCCTCCAGGACGACATCCGGGAGGCCGCGGACAACGGCGCCGCGATCTGCCGGATCGCCACCCACTGCACCGAGGCCGACATCTCCGTCCAGCACTTCGGCCTCGCCCGCGAACTCGGCCTGGAGACGGTCGGGTTCCTGATGATGTCGCACAGCAGCCCGCCCGAGGCGCTGGCCAGGCAGGCGCGGATCATGGCCGACGCGGGCTGCCAGTGCGTGTACGTCGTCGACTCCGCGGGCGCCCTCATCATGGAGCAGACGAGCGACCGGATCGCCGCCCTGGTCGCCGAGCTCGGCGACGATGCCCAGGTCGGCTTCCACGGCCACGAGAACCTGGGCCTCGGGGTCGCCAACTCGGTGCTGGCCGGCCGGGCCGGGGCCACCCAGATCGACGGATCGACCCGCCGGTTCGGGGCGGGCGCGGGCAACACCCCCGTCGAGGGGTTCGCCGCCGTCGCCGAGAAGCTGGGGATCCGTACCGGCATCGACGTACTGAAGATCATCGACGCGGCCGAGGACGTCGTGCGGCCCGTCATGGACGGCGAGTGCCTGCTGGACCGGATGTCGCTGACGATGGGATACGCCGGGGTCTACTCCAGCTTCCTGAAGCACGCCGCCCGCCAGGCCGCCGCCTACCAGGTCTCCGGCGCCGAGATCCTCATGGAGGCGGGCCGCCGCAAGCTCGTCGGCGGCCAGGAGGACCAGCTCATCGAGATCGCGGTCGCCCTCGCGGCGAAGAACCGCTCCGCGACCGCCCAGCACTCCTCGGGGAAGTGAGAACAGCCATGTCCAATCCCGTACTCGAAGCAGTCGAGGCACGCGCCGACGAGATCCGCGCGCTCGGCCCGGCCAACGAGGCGCTCGGCCGGCTCGACGACCAGACGGCGAAGATCCTCCGGGACACCGGGGCGATGCGCATGCTCCAGCCGAAGACGCACGGCGGTCTCGAACTGCATCCGCGGGAGTTCGCCGAGACCGTCATGAGGATCGCCTCCCTGGACGGGGCCACCGGCTGGGTCACCGGTGTCGTCGGTGTCCACCCGTGGGAGATGGCGATGGCCGACCCCCGGGTCCAGGAGGAGATCTGGGGCGAGGACCCCGACACCTGGATCGCCTCCCCGTACGCACCGATGGGCCTGCTGCGGCCCGTCGACGGCGGCTATGTCTTCAACGGCCGCTGGCAGTTCTCCTCCGGCACCGACCACTGCCGCTGGATCTTCCTCGGCGGCTTCCTCGCCGACGCCGACGGCAACCGGCTCAGCCCGCCGAGGTCCGTGCACGTCATCCTGCCCCGCGCCGACTACGAGATCGTCGAGGACTCCTGGGACGTCGTCGGGCTGCGCGGCACCGGCAGCAAGGACGTCGTCGTCAAGGACGCCTTCGTGCCCGGCTACCGCGTCATCGAGTACAACAAGGTCGTGGACGGCTCCCTGGCCACCGAGGCCCAACTGGCCAACCCCGCCTACCGGCTGCCGTTCTCCGCCGCGTTCCCGCTCGGTATCACCGCCGCCGTGATCGGCATCTGCGAAGGCGCCCTCGCGCACCACCTCGACCACCAGCGCACCCGCGTCCAGATCACCGGCCAGGCCGTGAAGGACGACCCGTACGTCCTCTACGCCATCAGCGAGGCGGCCGCCGAGATCGCGGCCTCCCGAGCGGCGCTGCTCGACAACATCGACCGGATGTACGACGCGGTCGCGGCCGGCCGCGAGATCACCTTCGAGCAGCGGGCCGTCGGCCGGCGCACCCAGGCGGCGGCCGCCTGGCGAGCGGTCCGCGCCGTCGACGAGATCGTGGCGCGCTCCGGCGGCAACGCGATGCGGCTCGACAATCCGATCCAGCGCTTCTGGCGCGACGCGCACACCGGTCTCGCCCACGCCATCCATGTGCCGGGCTCGGTCTTCCACGCCTCGGCCCTGACCCAGATCGGCATCGACCCGCCGCAGGGCCCGATGCGTTCGATGATCTGACGCCGCCTGTCCGGAGCACGAATCCTCAGAGGGGAACAGCAATGACGCAGATCCGAGGCCTCGGATATCTCCGGGTCCAGTCCCGTGACATCGACCGCTGGCGCGAACTCGCCGTGGGAGCCCTCGGCTTCGCCGAGGGCTCGGGGCCCCGCCCCGACGGCCTGTACCTGCGCATGGACGAGCGCCGCTCCCGCCTCGTCCTGCTGCCCGGCGACAGCGACCGGGTGCTGTCCATCGGCTGGGAGGTGCGCGACCGGTTCGCCCTCGCCGCCGTCGGCCGCGCCGTCGAGTCGTCCGGTACGGGAGCCAAGGCCCTCACCCCGGACGAGGCCGACGACCGCGGCGTCGAGGAGGGGATCACCTTCGAGGATCCCGCCGGAGTGCGCGTCGAGATCTTCTACGCGCCGGTCCTCGACCACAGCCCGGTACTGACCGGGCTCGGCCAGCGGTTCGTCACCGGCGGCCAGGGCATGGGGCATGTCGTGCTGCCCACCACCCGCCAGGAGGAGACCGTCGCCTTCTACACCGAGGTGCTCGGCTTCCTGCCGCGCGGCGCGATGCGGCTCGGCGGACCGGCTTCCGACGGGCCGCCCCGCAGGGTGCGTTTCATGGGCGTCAACGAACGCCACCACAGCCTCGCCGTGGTGCCCGCCCCGCACGGCGAGGAACCGGGACTCGTCCATCTCATGGTCGAGGTCGACCAGCTGGACGCGGTCGGCCGTGCCCTCGACAACGTCGCCGCGCGGGGGTTCTCCCTCTCCTCGACACTGGGCCGGCACACCAACGACAAGATGGTGTCCTTCTACGTGCGAGCGCCCGGCGGCTGGGACATCGAGTACGGCTGCGACGGTATGCGCGTCGACGAGCGGTACTACACGGCCGAGGAGATCACCGCGGACAGCTACTGGGGCCACGACTGGTCGGGGTCCGAGCCGCTGGCCGCCTTCACCCCGCCCGGCCCGGCCGCGTGAGAGGCGCCCGGCCGGTGACACCGGTCCGCGCCGCGGACACCGGCCGGTACGACTCCGAGACCGATGTGCTGGTCGTCGGGTTCGGCTGCGCCGGGGCAGCCGCCGCGTACGAGGCGGCGTCGGCCGGCGCGGAGGTCCTGGTCCTGGAACGGGCCGGGGGCCCCGGCGGCTCCTCGGCCCTGTCCGGCGGCGAACTGTATCTCGGCGGCGGGACCCCGGTGCAGCGCGCCTGCGGCTTCGAGGACAGCGCGGACGAGATGTTCGCCTATCTGCGCGCGGCGCTCGGGCCGCACGCCGACGAGGAGAAGCTGCGCCTGTACTGCGACGGCAGCGCCGCCCACTTCCAGTGGTTCGTGGACCGGGGGCTGACCTTCGAGCCGAGTCTGTGGGACGCGCCCACCTGGATGCCCACCACCCGGGACGGGCTCATGTGGCTGGGCGAGAACGCCTGGCCGTACAACGAGCTCGCCCGGCCCGCACCGCGCGGGCACCGCTGCGCGGTCGAGGGCTTCGGCGGCCGGCTCGTCATGGAGAAGCTGATCGCCGCCGCGCTCGGGGCGGGGGCCGTCTCCCACGACGACACCCTCGCCACCGCGTTGATCGTGGACGACGACGGCCGGGTCGTCGGGGTCACCGCCCGGCGCCACGGCCGGGACCTCGCGCACCGGGCCCGGCGCGGAGTGGTGCTGACCACCGGCGGGTTCGTCGACAACGAGGAGATGGTCCTCGCCCACGCGCCGCACCTTGTCGGGCACGGCAGGGTCAGCGACGGACTCGACGACGGCAGCGGCATCCGGATGGCCGCCGCGATCGGAGCCGCCACCCGCCGGATGGGCTCGGCCGAACTGGCGCTGACCGCGCTGCCGGCGATGGTCACCCGGGGCATGCTCGTCAACGCCCACGGCCGGCGCTTCATCAACGAGGACGTCTACCCCGGCCTGTACAGCGTCGCCGCCGTCCTGACCCAGCCCGCCCCCTACTGGGTGATCACCGACGAGGAGGGCTACGAGTCGGTCCCCGAGCGCGAACGCTGGGGCGTGGTCCCCCGCTTCGTCGCGGAGACCCTCGCGGAGCTGGAGGACGAACTCGGTATGCCCAGGGGCGCCCTGGAGACCACGGTCGCCACGTACAACGGCCACGCGGAGCATGGCGAGGACCCGTACTTCCACAAGGACCCGCGCTGGCTGCGGCCGTTGAAGGGGCCCTTCGCCGCGATCGACCCGAGGGCCGGATTCCACCGGGGCGGCGAGCCGGGCGCGGCGGCGGGCACGGGGGCGGCCGGCTTCACGCTGGGCGGGCTGCACACCACGGTGGACGGGGCGGTGCTCGACGTGTCCGGCCTCGCGGTCCCGGGCCTGTTCGCCGCCGGCAGGGCGGCGGCCGGCATCCACGGCGAGGGATATGTCAGCGGTACCTCGCTCGGCGACGGGACGTTCTTCGGACGGCGGGCCGGCCGGGCGGCGGCGCAGGCCGGCTGAGACACCGGCCGGGGAGCCGCGGGAGCCGGCCCGGGGCCTCGGCCCCGGGCCGGCTCCCGCGCGGCCGAGGCAGTCAGCCGGCGACGGCGTCCAGCGCACCGGGCCGGTAGGCGCCACCCCGGTTGTCGAGGATGACGCCGATCCGGTTGGTGGCGTTGATCATGGCGATCAGTGCGACCAGTGCGACGAGCTGCTCCTCGTCGTAGTGCTCGCGGCCCCGTTCCCAGGTCCCGTCCGAGACGCCCTCGTGGCCGTCGATGATGCGCGTGCCCTCCTCGGTCAGCGCCGGCGCGGCCCGCTCGGCCTCGCTGAACACCGTGGAATGGCGCCGGGCCGCGACCAGGTGCGGCCGGTGCACCTTGAGGACGGGCTCATCACTGGCATCTACGCCGTGCGCAACCCGGAGAAGCGGTCCCGCGGCGACTGTTCTCCGGGGTGCGCAGAAGCGGTCCCGCGTCGGCCGCGAGACCGCCGTGACCCGCTGAGCCTGCGTCACCGGCCGCCGCCGGGCCCGCGCAACCCCGCGCCTCGGCCCCGAAAACCGTTGTCCGGTGGCAGGGGCGCGGTGATAGGGAGGCGGTGTGACAACGACACCTGACTTCACCGGTCTGCTGCGGCTGATCGACGAACGGTCGGCCGCCTTCCGTGCCGCCGTCGCCTCCGCCCCCGCGCTCGACGCGCGGGGGCCCACCTGCCCCGAGTGGTCCCTGGCCGATCTGGCGAAGCACCTGGGCGGTGGGGACCGCTTCTGGGCCGCAATCGTCGGCGCGGGGCCCGCCGACGCTCCGCCGGCCGAGGCCGTCGCCGCCCGCGCCGCCCTGGCACCGCCCCGTGAGCGCGATGCCCTCGTGGCCTGGCTGGATGCCTCGACACAAGTGCTGCTGGACGCGCTGCGGGAGGCGGGGCCGGACCGCGGCTGATGGACGTGGTGGGGCGGATCGCAGTCGCCGCGCGACGGCGGCGGGGTTGCCCGGCATCGGGTCCAGGAGTCCGCAGTGCACACCTATGATGCCCAACTCGCCTTCTCCGCAGCGGAGTCACTGCCGGTCGAGGTGGCGCTCGACGGCGTCGACGAGTTCCTCTCCACCTGTTGTGCGTCGCCGTGCGCCTGGCTGCACAAGCCGACCGCCTTCGAATTCCACGCCGCCGAGGGCCGCTCCTGGCGCCTCACGACCGACGCCGACGGTGCCCGCGCCACCCGCATTCCGGTGCCCGCCACGGGCGCGCCGCAGGGTCCGGACCCGGCCGGCGTCTCTTTCCACGCCACCGCCGGTGAGCTGGTCCTCTTCCTGTACGGCCGGATCCCGGCGGACTCCCTGCGGTTCGAGGGCGACGCGGGGCTCTTCGGCCTGCTTCGGGAGTGGGAGCCGGAGGAGTAGGACCGCCGCGCCGGCGCCGGAATGCGGGGCTACGGCACTGCGGGCTGCCGGGCCGGGCCGCCGCCGTCCACGACCTCGATCGCCCCGGTCAGTGCCGCCCCGCGGATCGTCTCGCGCAGCGATCCGCAGCCCTCGAAGGCCGTGGCCGCCGCCGCGCGCTCCGCACAGGCGGTCATGGCTTCCGCGTCCCACTGCACGCTCGTCTGCTGCCAGCTGCTCTTGCGCACCAGGACCCGGGCGGCGCACCGCTCGCAGGCCAGGGGCCGCATCGGCACGCCGTCGGTGAGCCGGTTGTCGGGCCGCATCAGACCGGTCCCGCCGAGGCGGCGGCCCTGCGGGCGAGGTTCGCGTCGACCTCCTTCTGCCAGGCCTCCACCGGGCGGGTGGTGTCCAGCTCGAACTCGAAACGGTCGGTCATCTCCGGTGTCACGTCGGCCACGTCCACGTAGAACTGCTCGTACCAGCGGCGCAGCTGGTAGACCGGACCGTCCTCCTCGCAGAGCAGCGGGTTGTCGATGCGCGCCTTGTTCTTCCAGATCTCGATGTCCTGCTCGAACCCCAGCTTGATGAACTGCGCCATTCCGGAGGCGAGCTGGTCGGCCGCCTCGCCCCGCATGGCGGCCGAGCGCTGCACCGTGATCCCGTACTGGAGGACGAACCGGTTCTCGTCGACGGGGTAGTGACAGTTGATCAGGACGCAGTCCACGTCACCGGTCTCGTAGTGGTACCGGAGGTCGTCGATCATGAACGACGGGCCGTGGTACGAGGCGACCGAGGTGCTGCCGATCGTCTTCTGCGCCTTGCCGTCCTCCTGGGGGCGGGCGTCGGGGCGGCCGGTGGCCCGCATGCGCTGGGTGGCGGTGTGGCCCTCGAAGACGTTCTCGAAGTACGTCGGGAAGGAGTAGTGGACATAGAAGAAGTGGGCCATGTCCACGACGTTGTCCACGACTTCGCGGCAGTTGGCGTCGACGACGGTCTCGTACCAGAGCCAGTCGGTCCACTCCTCGCTCGTCGCGCCCTCGATGCGGGGGATGCGCACGTCCTCGGGCGGCGGGTTGCCCTCCGGGTCGTTCCAGACGAAGAGCATCCCGTCCTGGTCCAGGGTCTGCCAGGCAGCCGTGCGTGCCCGCAGCGGTACCCGCTTGGAGTACGGGATCTGCTTGCAGCGGCCGTCGCCGCCCCAGCGCCAGTCGTGGAACGGGCAGGCGATCTGGTCGCCCTTGACGGTGCCCTGGGAGAGGTCGCCGCCCATGTGACGGCAGTGGGCGTCCAGGACGTTGAGGGTGCCGTCGCCCGCCTGGAAGACCACCAGCTTCTGGCCGAAGGCGTGGACCGGGTGCGGCTTGCCGTCCTTGTACTTCTCCGACAGGCCGAGGCAGTGCCAGCCGCGCGCGAAACGGGTGGGTGCCGCGGTGGCCTCGATGGCCCTGACGTCGTCGTGTGCCGACTCGACTGCGCTCACGTTGCTCTCATCCCCTTCGAGGACCCTTGGTCTCCAGGTTCCGGACGCTAGGCCCGGACCGGGGCGCGCGGGCGGGGGAGTCCCACTGACCGGTACCCGGCGCCACGGCCGCGTCCGCGGCCCGTCCCGGTCGGTGGAACGGGGGCCGGGCCCGGGTACCGGGCGCGCGTACAGTCCGCCGCTCTGTTCGACGGCACATACCGTGAAGGAGCCTGGCATGCAGCGTTTTGACGGGAAGAAGGTCCTGCTCACCGGGGCGGGGTCCGGGATCGGGCGGGCCACCGCCCTGCGCCTGGTCTCCGAGGGCGCGGCCGTGTACGGCGTGGACCTCTCGGAGGAGGGCCTGGCGGTGACCTCGGGGGCGGCGTCGGGGCCCGGACGGCTGATGACCCGGGTCGCCGACGTCGCGGACGAGGACGCGGTCGTGGCGGCCGTCGGAGAGGCGGCCGGTCTGCTCGGCGGGATCGACGTCCTGGTCAACGTCGCGGGCATCCACCGCACGACCCCGATCGCGCGGCTGACCGTGGCCGACATGGAGCGCCTCTTCGCGGTCAACGCGGTGGGCACGGCCCTGTTCTGCCGGGAGGCGCTTCCCCATCTCCCCGACGGCAGCGGGGTGATCGTCAACGTGGCCTCGTCGGCGGCGGCGCACGGGAACCCGTACATGACCGCGTACGCCGCCTCCAAGGGCGCGGTCCTCGGCTTCTCGCTCTCCCTGGCGGCCGAGGTCGCGCACCGGGGCATCCGGGTCGTGCCCGTCTCGCCCGGCTCGGTGGCCACCCCGCTGGCGGGACCGCACGTGCTGCCGCCGGACCTCGACGCCTCGTACTACGGGCGCATCCGGCCGGTGTTCGGCGCCGGGCAGCCGGAGCAGATCGCCGGGGTCATCGCGTTCGCGGCCTCCGCGGACGCGGCCTTCCTCACCGGTGCGGAGATCCGGGCCGACGGAGGGTCCCACATCTGACACACCTGGGCGCCCGGGCGCGGGGCGTCCTACCCGGTGCGCGGCCGTCCGTGGGCGGGCCGGCCACTGAGCGGGACTGGCTCTTGCAGTTTTCGAGAACGAATTCTAGTTTTCGTCGCACAGTGTCCCGGCCCCCAACGGGCCCCTCACATCTTTGGAGAGCCATGACCGAGGCCGTCATCGTCGAAGCCGTGCGGACACCGGTCGGCCGGCGCCGCGGTGTCCTGTCCGGACTCCACCCGGCGGAACTGCTCGGGCTCGCGCAGAAGGGCCTCCTGGAGCGGGCCGGTATCGACCCCGGGACCGTGGACCAGGTCATCGGCGGGTGCGTCACCCAGGCCGGGGAGCAGTCCAACAACGTCACCCGCAACGCGTGGCTGCACACCGGACTTCCGTACACCACCGCCTGCACCACCGTCGACTGCGCCTGCGGTTCCTCCCAGCAGGCCGTGCACCTGGTCGCGGGCCTGATCGCCTCGGGCGCCGTCGAGACCGGCATCGGCTGCGGGGTCGAGGCGATGAGCCGGGTGTTCCTCGGCGCCGCGCTCACCCCGGGCAACGGCTCCCCGGTGCCGGAGAGCTGGACCCTGGACATGCCCGACCAGTTCACCGCCGCCGAACGCATCGCCCGCAACCGGGGCATCGCCCGGGCCGACGCGGACGCCCTCGGCCTCGCCTCCCAGCAGAAGGCCGCGCGCGCCTGGGCGGAAGGACGCTTCGACAGCCAGATCATCGGGGTCGAGGCCCCCGTCACCGGTCCCGAAGGACCCACCGGTGAGACCGCGGCCGTCACCCGGGACCAGGGACTGCGCGAGACCACCCCCGAGGCCCTGGCCGCCCTCAAGCCGGTGCTGCCCGACGGCATCCACACCGCGGGCAACTCCTCCCAGATCAGCGACGGCGCCGCCGCCGTGCTCCTGATGAGCCGGGAGCGCGCAGCCCGCGAAGGACTGCGCCCCCGCGCCCGGATCGTGGCCTCCACGATGGTCGGCTCCGACCCGTACTACCACCTCGACGGACCCGTCGCCGCGACCGAACGCGTCCTCGCCAAGGCCGGGATGACGCTCGCCGACATCGACCTCGTCGAGATCAACGAGGCCTTCGCCTCCGTCGTCCTGTCCTGGGCCCAGGTCCACAAGGCCGACATGGACAAGGTCAACGTCAACGGCGGCGCCATCGCACTCGGTCACGCCGTCGGCTCCACCGGCGCCCGGCTCATCACCCAGGCCCTGCACGAACTGGAGCGGACCGGGAAGTCCACCGCCCTCATCACCATGTGCGCCGGCGGAGCGCACTCGACCGCCACCGTCATCGAACGCATCTGAGGGGCGCGCCATGACCATCGGACTCACCCAGGAACACCTGGACCTGCGCGACGCCGTACGCGCCTTCGCCAACCGGCACATCACCGAGGACACCCTCCGTGCGGCGGCCGACGCCGAAAAGGAGACGCTTCCCGCCCACTGGAGCGGCCTCGCCGGACAGGGGCTGCTCGGGCTGCACCTGCCGGAGGAGGACGGCGGCGCCGGGTACGGACTCGTCGAACTCGCCGTCGTCACCGAGGAACTGGGCCGGGCCACAGCCCCCGGGCCCTTCCTGCCGACGACGCTCGCCTCCGCCGTCCTGCACGCGGCCGGACACCGGACGTATCTCGCCCCGCTCGCCGCCGGCACCGCCATCGGCGCGGTGGGACTCGCTCCCGGCACCCTCGCCCTGACCCGCGCCGCCGACGGCACGGCCACGGTCACCGGCACCTCGGAACTCGTCATCGGCGGCCACCTCGCCGATGTGTTCGTGCTGCCCGCGGCCGACAAGGGCCGTACCACCTGGCTGGTGCTGCCCCGCGCGGCCGTGGACACCACCGACGTCCGCAGCCACGACCTCACCCGGCGTTCGTCCCGGGTGACCGTGCGGGCGGTGCCGGTTCCGGCCGTCGACCTGCTGGACGTCGACCCGCGCACCCCCCTGGACCTCGCCGCGACACTGTTCGCCGCGGAGTCCGCCGGTCTCGCCGACCGCTGTGTGACGACCGCCGCGCAGTACGCCCGGGTGCGGGAGCAGTTCGGCCGCCGCATCGGCCAGTTCCAGGGCGTCAAGCACCGTTGTGCCCGCATGCTCGCCCAGGCCGAACAGGCCCGCGCCTGTGCCTGGGACGCCGCCCGCGCGCACGACGCCGTGGACCGCACGGAGGCGTCCCTGGCCGCCGCGGTCGCCGGGGCGGCAGGCGTCGACGCCGCGTTCGCCGTCGCCAAGGACTGTATCCAGGTGCTCGGCGGCATCGGTTTCACCTGGGAGCACGACGCCCACCTCGCGCTGCGCCGCGCCCAGACCCTGCGGATCGCCCTCGGTCCGACTGCCGCCTGGCGCCGCCGCGTCGCCCGCCTCACCCTGGACGGCACCCGCCGCACCCTGAGCGTGGAGCTGCCGGCCGAGGCGGAGACCGTACGCGAGAGCATTCGCGCCGAACTGCGGGCCGCCGCGGCCCTGGACGGCAAGGAACAGCTCACCCACCTCGCCGACCACGGCTACACCGCACCGCATCTGCCGGTTCCCTGGGGCAAGGGCGCCGGACCGGTGGACCAGCTCGTCATCGCCGAGGAGCTGCGGGCCGCCGGACTCACCCCCGTGGACATGATCATCGGCGGCTGGGTGGTGCCCACCCTCGTCGCCCACGGCGACCCGGCCCAGCAGGCACGCTTCCTGGGCCCCAGCCTGCGCGGCGACCTCCGCTGGTGCCAGCTGTTCAGCGAACCGGGTGCGGGATCCGACCTCGCCGGGCTCACCACCCGTGCCGAGAAGGTGGACGGCGGCTGGCGGGTCACCGGCCAGAAGGTGTGGACGTCCATGGCCCGCGACGCCCACTGGGGCGTCCTGCTCGCCCGCACCGACGCCGACGTGCCCAAGCACAAGGGCATCTCCTACTTCCTCCTCGACATGACGAGCCCCGGAATCGACATCCGGCCGCTGCGGCAGATCACCGGGGACGCCGAGTTCAACGAGGTCTTCCTCGACGAGGTGTTCATCCCCGACGAACTGCTCGTCGGCGCCCCGGGCGCCGGCTGGAAGCTCGCCCGGACCACGCTCGCCAACGAACGCGTCGCCCTCTCCCACGACTCGGTCGGTTCCGGCGCCGAGGCCCTGCTGGAGATGGCCGCCGCCTCGGACGGCCTCGACGACGAACAGCTCACCACGCTCGGCGGGCACCTCTGCGACGCCCAGTCCGGCGCGGTTCTCGCCCTGCGCACCACCCTGCGCACCGTCTCCGGGCAGCAGCCCGGCGCCGAGGCGTCCGTCGCCAAACTGCTCGGCGTCGAACACCAGCAGCGGGTCTGGGAGACCTGCGTGGAATGGCAGGGCTCCGCCGCCCTCACCGGTGAGGGCGAACGCCTGGACGCCACCTGGCAGTTCCTCAACGCGCGCTGCCTGTCCATCGCCGGCGGTACGACGGAGGTCCAGCTGAACATCATCGGCGAGCGCATGCTCGGCCTGCCCCGCGATCCCGAGCCCACCGAGAAAGGCTGATCATGCCCATCGACCGCGACAAGGCGCTGGCCGCGGACCCCTCCGTCCAGGAGATCCGCTGGACCACCCGCGACGTGCTCCTGTACCACCTGAGCCTGGGCGCCGGTGGCGACGCCGCCACCGGCCCCGAGCCGCACCTGACCTACGAGCGCGGCCTCGGCGTGCTGCCGACCTTCGCCATGGTGGCGGGCTCCGGCATCTCGGCGGGCGAGGCCGCCCCGCCGGGATTCCATCTGCCCGGCATCGACATCGACCTGCGGGCCGTGCTCCACGCCGGCCAGAGCCTCCGGACCCACCGCCCCCTGCCGGTATCGGGCACCGCGACACTCAGCTCCCGCGTCGCCGAGCTGTGGGACAAGGGCAAGGCCGCCCTCATCGTCCTGGAGTCCGTGGCCACCGGGCCCGGCGGCGAGCGGCTGTGGACCTCCACCACCCGCATCTGGGCGCGCGGCGAGGGCGGCTTCGGCGGAGAGCCGGGCCCCGAGGAGCCGTGGACGGCACCCGCCCGTCCCGCCGACACCGTGCTCACCTCGGCCACCACACCCCAGCAGGCCCTGTGGTACCGGCTCAACGGCGACCTCAACCCGCTCCACGCCGACCCGGCCTTCGCGCGGGCGGCCGGCTTCGAGCGGCCGATCCTGCACGGACTCGCCTCGTACGGCATCGTCTGCAAGGCCGTCGTCGACGGCGTCCTCGACGGCGATGTCACCCGTCTCACCGGCCTCACCGTGCGCTTCGCCGGGCCCCTGGTCCCCGGTGAGTCCCTCGCGACCTCCGTATGGCACGAGGAACCGGCCGCCGACGGCACGCGCCGGCTCCTGCTGCATGTGTCCTGCCCGGAGCGCGACGGTGCCCCCGTGCTCACCCACGCGACGGCGACGGTGACGGCATGAGCATCCCCCGCGAAGAGAGCACCGCCGCAGTCACCGGCCCCCGCCTGGTCGCCGAACCCCACAAGGACGGGGTCGACTTGGCGGTCGCCGCCGCCCGCCGGGTCATCACGGCCCTGCTGCGCGCCGGCGACGGGACCGCCTCGGACATGGACGCGATCGCCGCCCGGCTCGACGCCCTCGCCGACGGACTCACCGAGTCGGCGCCCTCCACGGAGGAACGCCTCGCCGAGATGTGGCGCGGCGAGGGAGTGACCCGGCACGATCCCGTCACCGGCCCGGAGAACGCGATCGCGCCGCCGCTGCACCTGCACGGCAAGGAGGACGGCTCCGTCGAAGGCGTCGTCACGCTCGACCTGCCCTACCAGGGGCCGCCCGGCCATGTGCACGGCGGGATCTCGGCGCTGCTCCTCGACCACACGCTGGGAGTGGCCAACCACTGGGGCGGCCCGTCCGGCATGACCGCGGAACTGACCCTGCGCTATCTGCGGCCCACCCCGCTGTTCGAACCTCTGACGGTCACCGGACGCCAGGTCTCGGTGGACGGATCGCGGATCCGCACGGTCGGCGAGATCCGGGCCGGCGGCCAGGCCTGCGTCACGGCCGAAGGTCTCTTCATCAACAAGCAGCTTCCCCGGCCGAGTTGAGGAGTCCGAAACGATGGGAATTCTCGAAGGGAAGGTCGCGGTCATCAGCGGCGCCGGACAGGGCGTCGGCCAGGGCATCGCACTGGCCCTCGCCTCCGAAGGAGCCTCGGTGGCCGCGCTCGGACGGACCCGGGCCAAGCTGGAGGCCACCTGCGGGCAGCTGCGCGAACGGGGGGTGAAGGCCGAGCCGTACGTCCTCGACGTACTCGACACGGACCGGATCCCCTCCGTGGTGGAGGAGATCGCCGAGCGCTTCGGCTCCCTCGACATCCTGGTCAACAACGCCTACACCGGATGCTACGGACCGCTCCTCTCACTGAGCGACGAACAGTTCCGAAGGGGCTTCGAGAGCGGCCCGTTCGCGGCGTTCGCCCTCATGAAGGCCGCGCATCCGTACCTGGCGCGCGACGGCGGGGGTTCCGTCGTCAACCTCGTCACCTCCGCCATGGTCCGCTGGGACCTGAGCACGTACGGGGCCTACGCGGCGGCCAAGTCCGCCCTGCGGTCGCTGACCAGGGCCGCGGCCAACGAATGGGGCCGCGACGGCATCCGGGTCAACGCGATCGCCCCGCACGCCGCTTCGCCCGCCTACGAGGGCTGGCAGGCCGCCCATCCGGAGGAGGCCGCGGAGTTCTGCGCGTCCATCCCGCTCGGGTACGTCGGTGACTGCGAGCAGGACATCGGCCGGGCCGTCGTGATGCTGTGCGGCCCGGACGCCCGCTACCTGACGGGGGCCACCGTGCCCCTCGACGGCGGCCAGGCCAACTTCGGCTGACCGGGGCCGGCTTGCCCTCCCGGTCAGCGGGACGGCCCGGACCGGGCCGTCCCGCCCGCGGCTAGCGTCGCCATGCCGGGCGCCACGATCACCATGAACCGCGCCTCGGCCACCGGGGGGAAGCGCCGCGGCCACCACAGGGCGCGCCGCGCGCCCCGCCCGTACCGACACCGGCAGACCCGGCCACCGGGTGAGAGGGACCGACGTTGCCACACGAGACGATTGCCGACCTGCTGCTCGCCCGGACCGGGGACGACCACCCGGGCCTGCTGACCCGTGACAGGTCCTGGACCTGGGGCGAGGTGGTCGAGGAGAGCGCGGCCCGCGCCGCCTGGGCGCGGGAACTGCGCGCCGAAGGGCCGTTCCACATCGGGGTACTCCTGGACAACGAACCCGAGTACATCCTCTGGCTGGGTGCCGCCGCCCTCGCCGGTGCCGCCGTCGTCGGCATCAATCCCACCCGCCGGGGCGCCGAACTGGAGCGGGAGGTACGGCACACCGACTGCCAGGTGATCGTCACCGACCGGGCGGGCGCCGCTCTGCTCGCCGGACTGGACATCGGCGTGGACCCGGACCGCTTCCTCGTCGTCGACGCACCGGAGTACGGCGACCGCCTCGCCGCGTACGCCGGACTGCCCGTCCACGCCTCCGGGGTCACCGCCGCCACCCGGATGCTGCTGCTCCTGACATCGGGCACCACCGGCACGTCGAAGGCGGCGATCTGCTCGCAGGGCCGGCTCGCCGCGCTCGGCGCCGCCAACAGCGCCAAGTACGACATCACCCGCCAGGACATCTGCTACTGCCCGATGCCGCTGTTCCACGGCAACGCCCTGATGGCGCTCTGGGCCCCCGCCCTCAGCGCGGGCGCCACGATCGCCCTCACCCGGAAGTTCTCCGCCTCCGGGTTCCTCCCCGACGTCCGGCACTTCGGCGCCACCTACTTCACCTACGTCGGCAAGGCGATCGCCTACGTCCTGGCCCGCCCCGAAACCCCGGACGACGCCGACAACCGGCTCACCCACGCCTTCGGTACCGAGGCCTCGCCCGAGGACGCGAGCCGCTTCCTGGACCGCTTCGGCTGCCGTCTCGTCGAGGGTTACGGCTCCAGCGAGGGCGCCGGCATGCTCAAACGGGTCCCCGACGCACCCACGGGCGCGCTCGGCAGGCCGGCCAGGGACGGTGTCCGCATCGTGCACCCCACGGACCGGACCACCTGCCCGCCCGCCGTGCTCGACGCCTACGGCCGGGTGCGCAACCCGGAGGAGGCCATCGGGGAGATCGTCGACACCGAGGGTGCCGCCCGTTTCGAGGGCTACTACAACAACGAGGCGGCGAACGCGGAACGCGTCCGCCACGGCTGGTACTGGACCGGAGACCTCGGATACGTCGACGAGGCAGGCTACTTCTACTTCGCGGGCCGCTCCGGCGACTGGATCCGCGTCGACGGGGAGAACATCTCCGCCCTGCTCACCGAACGCATCCTGCGCAGGCACCCCGGTGTCGTCGCCGCCGGAGTCTTCGGCGTCCCCGACCCGCGCTCGGGCGACCAGGTCATGGCCGCCGTCGAGATCGCCGACGGCACCCGCCTGGAGGACCTGGACCTGCCCGGCTTCCTGGACCGCCAGGAGGACCTGGGCACCAAGGGAGCCCCCCGCTTCGTCCGCGTCTCCCACGCGCTGCCCGCCACCGCCTCCAACAAGCTCCGCAAGAAGGAGATGCAGCTCGACGGCTGGCGCACCGGAGACCCGGTGTACCGCTGGGCGGGGCGGGGCCGGCCCGTGTACACGCCGATGACCGACGACGACAAGGCCGCCCTGCGTGCCGAGTTCCTGGCCAACGGGCGCGCACGCTTCCTGCCCTGAGCGGACACGTTCACCTCCGCCCGGCGGCGACAACCAAGGAGAACCACACATGCAACTGCGCGAGAGCGCCGCGCACCAGGAGCTGCGGCGGGAACTGCGGGCGTACTTCGCGGGCCTGATGCCCGAGGACGAACGCCGTCGCGTCGGCGAGGAGGGCGTGGGCGGCGACCGCTTCCGCGAGGTCGTCAAACGGCTCGGCTCCGACGGCTGGCTCGGCATCGGCTGGCCCACCGAGTACGGCGGCCAGGGCCGGTCGGTCGAGGACCAGTACGTCTTCTTCGACGAGGTCCAGCGGGCGGGTCTGCCCTTCCCGTTCGTCACCGTCAACACCGTCGGCCCGACTCTGATGGCGTACGGCTCCGAGGAGCACCGGAGGCGGTTCCTGCCCGGCATCCTCTCCGGCGACATCGTCTTCGCGATCGGCTACACCGAGCCGGGGGCCGGCACCGATCTCGCCTCGCTGACCACCCGCGCGGTCCGGGACGGCGACACGTATGTCGTCGACGGCGGCAAGATCTTCACCAGCGGCGCCAACACCGCCGACTACGTATGGCTCGCCGCCCGCACCGATCCCGAAGCCCCCAAGCACAAGGGCATCTCCATCCTGATCGTGCCCACCGCCGACGACGGCTTCTCCTGGAGCCCCATCCACACCGTCGGCGGCATGGTCGTCACAGCGACGTACTACAGCGGGGTGCGCGTCCCGGCCACCGACGTGGTCGGTGACGTGGACGGCGGCTGGCGGCTGATCACCGCTCAGCTCAACCACGAACGCATCGGCCTCGCCGCCCTCGGCGGCCGGATGATCCAGCTGTGGGAACGGGTCCTGGACTGGGCACAGGAGAACGGTACGGCCGAAATCCCCTGGGTGAGACAGGAGTTCGCGCGTACGTATGCCCGGCTGGAGGCCATGCGGCTGATGAACTGGAAGATGACCTACGCCGTCGCCCGGTCCGAGCTGACCGGCGCCGACGCGGGCGCGGCCAAGGCCTACGGGACCGAGACCCACATCGCCGTCCAGCGCGGGCTGACCCAGATCCTCGGCGCCGCCGGCCGCATCCGGCCCGAGTCACCGGGCGCCGTCCTTGCCGGGCAGGTCGAACAGCTCTCCCGCCAGGGCATCGTGAACACCTTCGGCGGCGGAGTCAACGAGATCCTGCGCGACATGGTCGCGACGCAGGGCCTCGGGCTGCCGCGCAAGGGGCGTGGCGCATGACCGGGCACGGCGAGCGGCCGGGGCCGGACTACGAGGAGCGGCTGCGGGCCTTCACCGGTCGCGAACTGCGGCCCACGACAGCGGCGCAGGATCCGGTCAACCAGCCGATGATCCGCCACTGGGCCGAGGCGATGGGCGACACCAACCCGGTGTACACCGACGCCGAAGCGGCCCGCGCCACCGGTCGCGAAGGAGTGGTGGCGCCCGCGTCGATGGTCCAGGCATGGACGATGCGTGGATACGCGGCCACCGTCGGCCCGAGGCCCGGCGGCCCGGACGGCTTCGACGATCTGGTCGCGCTGCTGGCCGAGGGCGGCTACACCTCGGTGGTCGCCACCGACTCCGAGTTCACCTTCCTGCGGGAGCTGGCGCCGGGGGACCACATCGCCGTGCGCGAGACGGTGGAGTCGGTCTCGGCGGAGAAGAGGACCGGCCTCGGCCCGGGACGGTTCGTCACCACCCTCAAGACGTACACCGACCGGGACGGCGAGACGGTCGCCACCCAGCGGTGGCGGACGCTGCGGTTCCGGCCCGCGTCCGAACCGGCAGCGGAACGGCGGAAGACACCGGAACCTGAACAGGCGCCGGCAGAGGCGCCGGCACAGGGACACGCACCCGCACCCGCGCCCGCCTCGCGTCCGCGTCCGGCCGTCAACCGCGACAACGCGTTCTTCTTCGAAGGCGCGCGACAGCACCGGCTGCTCATCCAGCGCTGCACCGCCTGCACCCTGCTGCGCCACCCCCCGGGTCCGTGCTGCCCCGAATGCGGCTCGCTGGAGTGGGACTGCGTCGAGGCCGCCGGGCACGGCCACGTCTACAGCTTCGTCGTGAACCATCATCCGCGGCACCCGGCCTTCGACTCGCCGTACCTCGTCGCCGTCGTCGAACTCGCCGAAGGCACCCGGCTCATCACCAACCTGACCGGTGTCGCCCCCGGCGAGGTCACCATCGGCATGCCGGTGGTTCTCGACTGGCTCGACGCCGACCCCGATCCGACCCTGCCGGTGTTCCGGCCCGCCCCGACGGAGGCGCCCTGATGGATTTCTCCCTGGGAGAAGAGCTCGAAGCGGTCCGTGACCTGGCGCGGGAGATCCTCTCCGACCGCGTCACGCCCGAGCGGCTGCGTGCGGTGGAGACCTCGGCGGGCCGCGTCGACGAACGGCTGTGGGCGGATCTCGCCGCCGCCGGACTGCTCGCGGCCCCCCTGCCCGAAGAGGAAGGCGGCGCGGGACTCGGCATGGCCGGACTCTGCGTCCTCCTGGAGGAACAGGGACGGCGGGTGGCGCCGCTGCCGCTGTGGCCCGCGCTGACCGGTGCGCTCTCCGTCGCCGCGTACGGAAACGGAGACCAGCGGTCACGTCTGCTGCCCGGCCTCTCGGCCGGTACGGACCGGCTGACCGTCGCCCTGGAGGAGTTCGGCCCCGCCGAGCCTCTGACGCCCCGTACGGCCGCGGTCGCCGACGGGCCCGGATGGCGTCTCAGCGGGGTCAAGGCGGTGGTACCCGCCCCCGCGGGCGCCCGGCACGTCCTGGTGACGGCCACCACCGGCAACGGCTCCGGTCTCTTCCTCGTCGCCTCGGACGCCACGGGGGTGAGCTGGGAGCACGCGGAGACCACCACCCGTGACATGAGTGCCCACCTCACCCTGGACGGTGCCCCGGCACAGGCCGTCGGCACGCCGGGCGACGGGGCCGCGGCGCATCTCGTGCGCAACGCCTTCGTCGCTCTGGCCGCCGTGCAGACCGGCGTGGCCGACGGGGCGCTGGCGCACGCGGCCGGGCACCTGCGCGAGCGCGAGCAGTTCGGCCGCCCGCTCGCCACTTTCCAGGCCGTCCAGCACCAGCTCGCCGACTGCTACATCGACATCGAGGCGATGCGGGTCACGCTGTGGCAGGCGGTGGACGCACTGGCGGAGCCCTTCGACGCGGAGAGCGCCGACCGGGCCGCGCTGGTCGCCAAGTGGTGGGCCACCGAAGGGGGTCTGAACACCGTCCACCGGGTCCAGCACCTGCACGGCGGCATCGGCGTGGACACCGACCACCCGGTGCACCGCCACTTCCTGTGGGGCAAACAGATCTCCACCACCCTGGGCGGCGCGGGCGCCGACCTCGAACACCTCGGAGCCCTGCTGACCGGCGCGGCGGTGATCTCGTGACCCCGTCCCCGCATGCCGTCCGGCCCTCGCGCACCTACGAATCGGTGAGCGTCGGCGACGTACTCCCCGAGCTGCCGGTCCCGGTCACCCGCACCCTGATCGTCGCCACCGCCCTCGCGAGCCGGGACTTCCAGGACGTCCACCACGACCCGGAACTGGCCCGCGCACGCGGCTCCAAGGACATCTTCATGAACATCCTGACCAGCAACGGCCTCGTCGACCGTTATGTCACCGACTGGGCAGGCCCCGCCTGTTCCGTCAAGGCCATCCGGATCCGGCTCGGCGCCCCCAATCACCCCGGCGACACGATGGTGCTCACCGGCACGGTGACCGCCACGTCGGACGAGGAGCGCCGCGTCGAGATCGCGGTCACGGGCTCCAACAGCCTGGGTGCCCATGTCACCGGAAGTGTCTCGGTGCAGCTGCCCGGGGAGGAACGATGAGCGCCGTCGTGCTGTCCGGAGCCGCGGCGGTGGCCGGCATCGGAGCCACCGAGTTCTCCAAGAACTCCGGGCGCAGCGAACTCCAGCTCGCCTGCGAGGCCGTGCTCGCCGCCCTCGCGGACGCGGGTCTGACCCCCCGCGATGTCGACGGTCTGGTCACCTTCACCGCGGAGACCAACGCCGAGAACCATGTGGCCCGGAACACCGGAATGGGCGACCTCACCTTCTTCTCCCGCATCGGGTACGGAGGCGGAGCCGGCTGCGCCACCGTCCAGCAGGCCGCCATGGCCGTGGCCACCGGGGTCGCCGATGTGGTCGTCTGCTACCGGGCCTTCAACGAACGCTCCGGCGAGCGCTACGGGCTCGGGCAGGCCGCCCGCCCCATGGACACCACCGCCGACCGGGCCGCGTACGCCTGGATGACCCCCTTCGGGCTGAATACCCCTGCCCAGTGGGTGGCCATGTTCGCCCGCCGCTACATGCATGAATACGGCGCCGGCACCGACGACTTCGGCCGGGTCGCGGTCGTCGACCGCAAGCACGCCGCGACCAATCCGGCCGCCTGGTTCCACGGCCGCCCCATCACTCTCCAGGACCACCGCGATTCCCGCTGGATCGCCGAACCGCTGCGACTGCTGGACTGCTGCCAGGAGACCGACGGCGGCCAGGCCCTGGTGATCGTGTCCGCCGAACGCGCCCGCGACCTGCCGCACCCGCCCGCGGTGATCCGCTCGGCGGCCCAGGGACTCGGCGCCGACCAGCACATGATGACCAGCTACTACCGGCCGACGATCACCGGAATCCCCGAAATGGGGCTGGTCGGAAGGCAGTTGTACGCGCAGAGCGGTCTGGGACCCGGTGACATCGACGCGGCCGTCCTCTACGACCACTTCACTCCGCTGGTCCTTCCGCAGCTGGAGGAACTGGGCTTCTGCAAGCCGGGTGAGGCGAAGGACTTCATCGCCGACGGCCACCTGGAGCTCGGTGGCCGGCTGCCCTTCAACACGCACGGCGGGCAGCTGGGCGAGGCGTATCTGCACGGCATGAACGGCATCGCCGAAGGGGTCCGGCTGGTCCGGGGTACCTCGGTGAACCAGCCGGACAGGGCCGACCACGTCATGGTCACCGCCGGCACCGGAGTGCCCACCAGCGGACTGATCCTGGGAGCCGACCGATGACCGTCTCCCCGTGGCAGGGCCGTGAACTCGGCACCCGTACCGTCTCCTGGACCCCACGCGACGCGATCCTGTACGCGCTCGCGGTCGGCGCCCCGGCCGACCGGCTGGACCTCGTGTACGAGGAGCGGCTGCGGGTGCTTCCCACCTTCGCGCTGACCCTGGCCCAGTGGGCGCCCGACGCACTCGGCGCACTCGGCGCCTTCGACATCACCACTGCCGTGCACGGCAGCCAGCACCTGCTTGTGCACGGGCCGTTGGCGCCTTCGGGCGAGCTGACCACCACGGCGCGGGTCTCCGCGGTCCGGGACAAGGGTGCCGCCGCCGTCTTCGACGTCGAAGTGTCCTGCGAACGCTTCACGGCCACCTGGTCGATCTTCGCACCGGGCTGCGGAGGGTTCGGCGGCGAGCGCGGCCCGTCCGCCCCGCGCCGCCCGGACCGGCCGGCCGAACACACCCTCACCGTCGCCACGCACGACCGGCAGGCGGCCCTCTACCGGCTGCTCGGCGACCGGCACGCCATGCACATCGACCCGGAGGCGGCGAAGGCGGCCGGGATGGACCGGCCCTTCCTGCACGGACTGTGCACGCTCGCCGCCGGTCTGCTGCCGCTGGCCTCCGCCCTCGGGGCGCACCCGGCCGACCTGGTGGAACTGGAGGCCCGGTTCGCCGCACCGGCGTTCCCCGGCGACCGGCTCGGCCTGGCCGGCTGGACCGAGGCTCCCGGCCCGGACGACCCCGGCGACCGAGCCGTGGGCTCCGGGGCGAGGGCTGACCGGGCCGTGTGCTTCGAGGCGACGGCAGGCGACGGCCGTGCGGTGCTCACCGGCGGCCGCGCCCGATTCCGCACCACCATCCCCGACCCGACGGAGAACCCCGATGCTTGATCCCGCGCAGCGCGCCGAGGCCGCCTCGGCACTGTGGGCCGCCCAGCGAGACCGCAGCCCGGTGGAGCCGCTCACCACCACCTGGCCGGATGTCGACGCGAGCGACGCCTACGAGATCCAGCTGATCAACATCCGCCGGCATCTGGCGGCGGGCCGCACCGTTCGCGGGCACAAGGTCGGTCTGTCCTCGAAGGTCATGCAGCAGATGATGGGCGTCGACGAGCCCGACTACGGCCATCTGCTCTCCGACATGGTGCTGCCCGAAGAGGTCCCCGTGGAGGCGGACCGGTACTGCTTCCCCCGGATCGAGGTCGAGATCGGGTACGTACTCGGCCGGAGCCTGCCGGGGGAGGGGTGCACCACCGAGGACGTGCTGGCGGCCACCGAGTACATCGTTCCGAGCCTCGAACTCATCGACAGCCGGATCAAGGACTGGCGGATCGGGATCGCCGACACCATCGCCGACAACGCGTCGTCCGCCGGGGTGATCCTGGGCTCGGCCCGGGTGCGGCCGGACAGCCTGAACCCGGCCGACATCGGGGCCGTGCTCTACCGGGACGGCGAGCTGATCGCCCGGGGCAACACCAGTGCGGTGCTCGGCGACCCCACCGAGGCCGTCGCCTGGCTGGCCCGCAAGGTCGCGTCGTTCGGGGTGCGGCTGGAGGCCGGTCACGTGATCCTGCCGGGATCGTGCACCAAGGCCGTCAACGTGCGGCCGGGGGATTCCTACCGGGCCGACTTCGAGGGTCTCGGGTCCGTCTCCGTCGGCTTCGTCCACTCAACGGGACAGCACCCGGCCATGAACTGAAATCAATACTAGTTTCGTGTGTGTGGCGCACCCCGGTGGCAACCCCGGGGTGCGCCCGCGTATCCAGCGGATCGACGGAACACGGAATGAGGCAGCATGAGCGCGACGCACACCCCCTCGGCGAGGACCCTGGAGGGGCGCACCGCCGTCGTCACCGGTGCGGGGGCGGGGCTCGGCCGCGCCGAGGCACTGGCACTCGCGGCGCTCGGCGCCCATGTGGTGGTGAACGACATCGGTCCGGCGGCCGACGACGTGGCCGCGGAGATCAAGTCCCTGGGCGCGGAGGCCGTGGCGGTGACCGGCGACGTCGGCGACTGGTCCATGGGTGACCGGCTGGTGGAGGCCGCCGTGGAGAGTTTCGGCAGTCTGGACATCGTCGTCAACAACGCGGGCGTCCTCCGCGACAAGATGCTGTTCAACCTCACCGAGTCCGACTGGGACGACGTCCTGCGCATCCACCTCAAGGGGCACGCGGCCGTCTCCCGCGCCGCGGCCGTGCACTGGCGCGCGGCGAGCAAGGCTTCCGGCGGACCGGTCTACGGCCGTGTCATCAACACCTCGTCCGAGGCCTTCCTCTTCGGCTCGCCGGGCCAGCCCAACTACTCCGCCGCCAAGGCGGGCATCACCGCGCTGACGCTCGCCACCTCGCAGGGCCTGGCCCGCTACGGCGTACGCGCCAACGCGATCTGCCCCCGGGCCCGCACCGCCATGACGGCCGAGGCCTTCGGCGAGGGCGCGACCACGCCCGGCGGCCTCGACATCATGGCTCCCGAGCGCGTCGCCACCCTGGTCGGACATCTGGCCTCACCGGCCGCCGACGAGATCAACGGGCAGGTCTTCGTGGTCTACGGCGACATGGTCGCGCTGCTCGCCCCGCCCACCGTGGAAAAGAAGTTCACCGCAGCGGACGGCACCTTCACCCCGGCGGAGCTCGACGAACAGCTGACGGGCTACTTCCGGGGCCGCGACCCGCACCGGACCTACGCGGCCTACAGCGTCGCCGGACTCGACACGACGGGGACGCAGCAGCCCCGCTGAACCGACGAGCTGCCCCGGCCGGCCCCGCCGGCCGGGGTCAGCCGGCGTCCGGCCCCGGGGCGAGCAGGAGATGGCACGCCATCCGCAGGTCCGCGTCGGCCTCCCGAGGGGTCAGCCGCTCGTTGAGCCGCGACTGCAGCACCCCGTACCAGAGCAGGACCAGCAGCCGCAGACGCGTGACGTGGTGGTCCGTGGGCTCCTCCACGCCCCAGGCCCGCGCCAGCAGATCGATGAACCCCGAGTCGATCCGTGCCAGGTCCGGGACGGTCGAGGCGCGGGCCGCGTTCGCCGACTGGATCATCGCGGTGGCGAGAGCCGGCCTGCGCAGCAGATTGCGTGTGGCGCTGCCCAGCGTCTCGAAGACGGCGTCCTCGGGCAGGGTGTCCGCCGGGCGCTCGGGCACCCGCGCCGCGAACCCCTCGATCTGGTCGGCCATCAGCGCGGTGAACAGATGGGTCTTCGACGGGAAGTACCGGTACAGGGTGGCGATGGCGACCCCCGCGGACTTCGCGACCTCCTGCATCTGCACCCGCTCGAGACCCGTCGTGGCGGCCATGTCCGCCGCCACCTTCAGGATGCTCTGACGGCGTGCGCGCTGCCGGGGCGATGTGGGTTCGGCCCCTGCCCTGGCCTCGGCGATTCTGGGCACGCTCTCCCTCCCGGAGCTCGGTGGTGTCTACAGCTGCTCAGACAATACGCCGGGCCCGGCCACCCGTCAGGCGCGCTCGCCCCGCACACCGCCCGGCGGGGTCGGTGCCTCGCCGTACCGCTCAGCGGGACCGGCCCCGCCGGCGTCCGTCCCGAAAAGGTCTGCTGGGGCCGCACACCACCGAGCGGCAGGAAGGGCACGCCCATGCGGGACGGCCGGCAGGACTGGGACGCCACCCACGACGTGATCGTCGTCGGATCCGGGGCGGGAGCGATGACCGGGGCCCTGGTGGCCGCCGGTGAAGGCCTCGACACCGTGGTACTCGAACGGACGGAGCTGCTCGGCGGCACCTCCGCCTACTCCGGAGCCGCCTGCTGGCTGCCCGGCACCCAGGTGCAGGAGCGCGCCGGGCTCGGTGACTCCACCGAAGCGGCCCGCGCCTACCTGCGGGCTCTCACCGGCGACCTCGAAGCGCCGCGCGGGGAGGCCTTCCTGCGGCACGCCCCCGAACTGGTGGCCCGGCTCGAACGGGACCCGGCCATCGAGTTCGAGTGGCGGGCCTTCCCTGACTACGTCGCCGCCCCCGGCCGGATGGACGCCGGCCGCTCCTTCGTCCCGCTGGACCTGGCGCCGGAGCTGCTCGGCGAACTCCTGCCCCTGGTACGTCCGGCGGTCGACCGGGACCGCGCGGGCCAGGGCCACCCCGACGGGGCACCCCTGAGCGCGGGCCGGGCCCTGATCGGCCGCCTCCTGCTCGCGGCCGTCCGCACCGGCAACGCGGCCGTGCGCACCGGGCACCACGTCACCGGTCTCGTCACCGGGGACGGCCGGGTCACCGGAGTGGAGGCACGCACACCGCACGGCACCGTCCGGATACGGGCGAGGCGCGGCGTGCTGCTGGCCGCGGGCGGCTTCGAGGGCGACGGCGAACTGCGCACCGAGCACGGGGTGCCCGGCGGGGCTGCCTGGACCATGGCGCCCCGCGGCACCAACACCGGAGAGCTGCTCGGCGCGGCCGTCGCGGCCGGTGCCGCCACCGGGCTCATGGACGAGGCCTGGTGGTGCCCGGGGACCGAACTCCCGGACGGTTCGGCCGCGTTCACCCTCGGCCTGCGCGGCGGCCTGGTCGTGGACGGCTCGGGACGGCGGTTCGCCAACGAGTCGCTGCCGTACGACCGTATGGGACGCGCCATCGCCGCAGCCGGGGGCTCGGACACAGCCGTCCACCTGATCTTCGACTCCCGTGAGGGCGGCGCCCTGCCCGCCATCACGGTGCCTCCCGCCGACCCGGCGGACTGCCTGGCCGCCGGTACCTGGGTGCGCGCGGACACGCTGCCGGAACTCGCCGGACTCATCGGCGTTCCGGCCGCCGCCCTCGCGGACACCGTCGGCCGGTTCAACGGCTTCGCGGCCGAGGGGACCGACGCGGACCACCACCGGGGGGAGGATCCGTACGACCTGTTCTTCGCCAGGGCCGAGAACGCCCCCGGCCCCAACCCGTGCCTGGTCCCGCTCGACCGGCCGCCCTACTACGCGGCCCGCCTCGTCCTCGCCGACCTCGGCACCAAGGGCGGGCTGCGCACGGACGCCGACGCCCGCGTCCTGGACACCGAAGGCCGCCCGCTGACCGGTCTGTACGCCGCGGGGAACACCAGCGCGTCCTTCACCGGCGGCGTCTATCCCGGCCCCGGCGTCCCCATCGGCACCGCCATGGTCTTCGCCTCCCTGGCGGTCCGGCACCTGGCGGGGCTGCCCGGCACCACCACCTGACCCGGCCCGTCCCGGGCGTCCCGGCCAGTGGGATGCCCGGGACACACCCCATGAACAGCGCTCTACGGTCGCGGCACCGCGCCGGCCAGGACAAGAGAGGCACCTTCGATGACCGACAAGAACGTGTACGGACCCTGGGCGGTCGTCGCCGGAGGGTCCGAGGGGGTCGGCGCCTCGTTCGCCGGCCAGCTCGCCGACGCCGGGATCAACCTGGTGCTCATCGCCCGCAAGCCCGGCCCCCTGGACGAGACGGCCGAGAAGGCGCGCGCCAAGGGCGTGGAGGTCCGCACACTCGAACTCGACCTGCTCGACCCCGGGGCCCTGGCCGCCGTCCGCGCGGTCACCGACGGTCTTGAGGTCGGCCTGCTGATCTTCAACGCGGGAGCCAACAGCTACGGCCACGAGTTCGTCACCGGCGAACTGGACCGCGTCCAGGGCGTCCTGGATCTCAACATCACCGCGCAGCTCGCCCTCACCCACCACTTCGGCGCCCTGATGAAGGAACGCGGCCGGGGCGGCATCATGCTGGTCGGATCGCTCTCCGGATACCTGGGCCAGGCGCAGATCAGCGTCTACTCGGCGGCCAAGGCCTTCAGCCGGGTCTTCGCCGAGGGCCTGTGGCTGGAACTGCGGCCGCACGGCGTGCACGTCCTGGAACTCGTCCTCGGTGTGACCCGGACCCCCGCCATGGAACGCGCCGGGCTCCGGATGGACCTGCCCGGACTGCGCGTCGCCGAGCCGGACGACGTCGCCAGGGAGGGGCTGGAACACCTCGCCGACGGACCTGTCCTGGTCGCCGGAGGCAATGCCGGGGCGGCGGAGAAGCGCAGTGGGTTCCCCCGCGCCGAACTGGCTCTCGCCGCCCACGAGGCGTCGAGGAAGATGCTGCCGCCCTCCTCCTGACCGCACTTCGGGTATCAGCCCGAGCCGACCGTCCGTCCCCCTTCCGGAGAGCAGATGAGCGAGACCGAGCACCCCCTCACGATCCCCGGCGCCCTCGACCTCGCCGCGAGCCGGAACCCCGGCGGGGAAGCCGTCGTGGACGGTGACGTACGGCTGACCTGGAGCCATCTGCGCGACCTGGTGCGAGCGGCCGTGAAGTCGCTCGTCGCGCTCGGCACGCAGCCCGGCGACCGGATCGCCGTATGGGCGCCCAACAGCCACCGATGGGCCGTCGCCGCGCTCGCCGTCACATCGGCGGGTGGGGTGCTGGTCCCCGTCAACACCCGCTACCGGGGCGCCGAGGCGCGTCTGCTCCTGCGACGCAGCGGTGCGCGGCTGCTGTTCATCGAGAACGGCTTCCTCGGCAAGGACTACCTGTCCATGCTGACCACCGGGGACGGCGGAGCGCCGGAGCCTCGGCCGGCCGCGCTGGAACACGTGGTGACCCTTGACGCCGCCACCACGCCCGCCACCCTGGGCTGGGAGGAGTTCATCCGGCACGGTGCGCGCCTGCCCGAGGCCGAGGCCACCGCACGCAGCGCCGCCGTACGCCCCGACGACCCCTGCGACCTGCTCTTCACCTCGGGCACCACCGGCCGCCCCAAGGGCGCTCTGACCACCCACCGGCAGAACCTCGCCACCTACTGGGCCTGGAGCGGCCGGACCGGAGTCACGGGCGAGGACCGCTACCTCGTCATCAACCCGATGTTCCACTGCTTCGGCTACAAGGCCGGCGTACTGGCCTGCCTGCTGCGGGGCGCCACGATGGTGCTCCAGCCGGTGTTCGACGTGGACCGGGCCCTGCGCGCCGTCGAGTCCGAGCGGATCACCGTGCTGCCCGGCCCGCCCACTATCTACACGGAACTGCTGGACGCGCCCCGCCGGGAACTCTTCGACCTGTCCTCGCTGCGGCTGGCGGTCACCGGCGCGGCCGTCGTCCCGGTGGCCCTCGTCCGGCGGATGCGCGCCGAGCTCTTCCCCGAGGTGCTCACCGCGTACGGACTGACCGAGACCTGCGGCACCGTCACCGTGTGCTCGGCGGGCGACGACGCCGAGACCGTCGCGCTGACCGCAGGCCGTCCGATCGACGGCACCGAGGTGCTCGTCGCCGACGGCGGCCGGAACCCGCTGCCCGCCGGACAGGACGGCCGGATCCTGGTACGCGGCTACCACGTGATGCACGGCTACCTGGACGATCCGGAGGCCACCGCCGCGGCGGTCGACGCCGACGGCTGGCTGGACACCGGAGACATCGGCCACCTCGACACCCGGGGCAACCTGGTCATCACCGGACGCTCCAAGGAGATGTTCGTGGTCGGCGGGTTCAACGTCTATCCGGCCGAGGTCGAGCAGGTGCTCGCCGGTCACGACGCCGTCGCCGAGGCCGCCGTCGTCGGGATCCCGGACGCGCGCCTGGGCGAGGTCGGACGCGCGTACGTGACGCTCCGGCCCGGCAGCGCGACGGAGCCGGGCCGGCTCATCGGCTACTGCCGGGACCGGCTCGCCAATTTCAAGGTCCCCCGCGAAGTCGTGGTCCTGGGGACCCTTCCGCGCAACGCCACCGGAAAGGTGGACAAGACCGCCCTGCGGACGGTCTGACCGACACGCCTCACCGGACGACAAAGGTAGGGAGACGGACTGTGGGCAACGAGGTTCTGGAATCGGTACGCGCCCTGCTGCCGGCCATCGAGAAGCGGGCCGAGACCACGGACGAGGCGCGGCGCATCCCGGACGCCACGATCCGTGAGCTGGCCGGGGCCGGTGTGTTCCGGATGCTCCAGCCGGCCAGGTTCGGCGGGCTGGAGGGAGATCCGGTCCACTTCTACGAGGTGGTGCGGGAGATCTCCGCGGTGTGCTGCTCCACCGGCTGGGTGACGTCCGTCCTGGGCGTCCACCCCTGGCAGCTCGGTCTGTTCCCCGAGAAGGCGCAGCAGGATGTGTGGGGGGAGGACCAGGACACGCGCATCTCCTCGTCGTACGCCCCCGTGGGACGGCTCACCCCCGTGGACGGCGGCTACGAGCTGTCCGGCCGGTGGAGCTTCTCCTCGGGGTGCGAGCACGCCTCGTGGGCGCTGCTCGGCGCCCTCGTCGTCGGGGCGCAGGGACGGCCGGTGGACTTCCTCACCGTCCTGGTGCCCCGGTCCGACTACCGCATCGAGGACATGTGGGACGTGGTCGGGCTCCGCGGCACCGCCAGCAACGACGTGGTCGTCGAGACGGCCTTCGTGCCCGCCCACCGGGTGCTCCGCAACTACGAACAGGCACGGCTGAAGGTCCCGGGACAGCTGGTCAACCCGGGGCCGCTGTACCGGCTGCCGTTCGGCGCGATCTTCACCAGCGCCGTCACCGCACCGGTGATCGGGGCCGTCTTCGGCGGCTACGCGTCGTATGTGTCGCGGATGAAGGAGAGGGTACGGCTGAGCCTGGGCGGCGGCAGCTTCGCCGAGGATCCGTTCGCCCAGGTCGCCATCGCGCGCGCCGCGTCCGACATCGACGCGACCGTGCTCCAGATGGACCGGAACCTGCGCGAGCTGTCCGAACTCGCCGCCGCCGGACGGGAGATACCCATGGAGCTGCGCCTGCGTACCCGGCGTGACCAGGTCCGGGGCACCGAACGGGCCGTCGCCGCGATCGACCTGCTCTTCAAGACCGCCGGTGGCAACGCGCTGCGGCGCGGCAACCCCGTCGAGCGCGCCTGGCGCGACGCCCACGCGGGCAGCGTCCACGTCGCCAACGACGTGGAACGCGCGCTCGCCATGTACGGCCGGGGCGCCTTCGGCCTGACGGTCGAGGACAACCTGGTCTGAGCGCACATCGGAGGTCCCGGACCCCTGGGACGGATTCCAGGGGTCCGGGACCTCTGCCGTGCGCTCAGGCCGGCCCGCCCGCCGATCGTGCGGCGAGGTAGCGGGCCGGGAACTCCCCGCCCCCGTGCACCGCCAGATCCGCCCCGTTGACGTATCCGGACAGCTCCCCGGCGAGGAAGAGACAGGCGCGGGCGACGTCGTCGGGCACCGCCATCCGCGCCATCGGGATGACGCCCGCCACCGCCGCCCCGCCGTCCTCCCCGTAGACCGACGCCGCGCTCTCGGTGCGGATCAGCCCCGTGGTGATGTGGTTGACCCGGACCGAGGGGGCCCACTCCAGGGCGAGCGCCTTGGTGAGGGCCAGCAGCCCGGCCTTGGCGGCCGTGTAGGCGGCGGTGCCGGGCTGCGGGTCCTGGCCGGAGACGCTGCCGATGTTGATGACCGAACCGCCGCCGTCCTGGGCCCGCATGACGCGGTGGGCCGCCTGGGCCACATAGAACGGCGCGAGCAGGTTGAGCGCGACGATCTTCTCCACGAAACGCGGCGAGACGGTGGCCGCGTCGGCGTCCGGGGAGCCGCCCGCGTTGTTGACGAGCACATCGAGGCGGCCGAAGCGCTCCACCGCCGCGTCCACCAGCAGGGAGGACGCCGCCGCGTCGCGTACGTCCGCGGGGACGAAGACCGCTTCCCGGCCCCCGGCCGAGGGCAGCGTGTCCGGGGTGGTGCGGCCACAGACGACCACGTCCGCCCCGGCGCCGAGAAACGCCCCGGCGATGGCGGCACCGATGCCCTTGGTGCCGCCGGTGACCAGCACCACGCGGCCCGTGAAGTCCAACGGGTTCTCGATATTCATGCGTTGTACGTCCTTCTCCTTCTGCTGGAACGCGTTCACCGGGTGGCCAGGCCGATCCCGGCGGCGAGCCGCTCCCGGTGGCGGGCGGGTGCTCCGAACAGCTCGCCCGACCCGTGCGCCCGCTTGAAGTAGCGGTGCGCGTCGTGCTCCCAGGTGATGCCGATCCCGCCGTGCAGCTGGATCATCTCGCCGGCCACCGCCGAGAAGGCCTCGGAGCAGACGGACTTCGCGACGGCGGCGGCCCTCGGCAGCGCGTCCGGGTCCTCGTCGGCGGCGAACGCGGCCCCGAGCGCGGCCGACCGGGCCGACTCCACCAGGACGTAGGCGTCCGCCAGCCGGTGCTTGACGGCCTGGAACGAGCCGATGGGACGCCCGAACTGGACGCGGTTCCTGGCGTATTCGACGGTGAGCTCCAGACAGCGCTCGGCCGCTCCCACCTGCTCCGCGGCGAGCGCCGCGCACGCCAGGTCCCGCACGTGCTCCAGATACCGGCCGCCGTCGCCGTCCACGCCCAGCAGCCGTCCCTCGGCCCCGCCCAGCACCCATCGCGCCTGGGCCCGGGTCCCGTCCATGGTCACGACGGGTTCCCGGCGCACCCCGGCGCCGCCGGGCGCCACCTCGAAGAGCGACACCCCGTGGGCGGTCCGGGCCGCGACGAGCAGGACATCCGTACCGGGCCAGTCCAGTACGTGTTCCTTGGTGCCGGTGATCAGATGGCCGCCACCGGGGATGGGCACCGCTTCGGCGCATATCGCGGCCTGGTCCCAGGAGCCCTGCTCGGCCCAGGCCAGGGTGCCCACCGAGGTGCCCTCGGCGATTCCCGGCAGCAGTCTTCCGCCTGCCTCCTTGTCACCGGAGGCGAGCAGCGCCCCCGCCGTGAGTACGGCCGAGCCCAGGCACGGCAGCGGGCTCAGGCTCCGGCCCAGCTCCTCCATCAGGACATGGACGTCGCGGGCGCCGCCGCCCGCACCGCCGTACGCCTCGGGCACGGCCAGCCCGGCCGCCCCGATCTGCTCGGTCAACGGTGCCCATGCATCCGCTTCCTGATGTTGCGTCAGTACCGACCTCACGGCCGAGCGCAGTTCTTCCTGTTCCCGGGTGAGTCTCATCGGGCCGCTCCCATGACACGGGCCCGGCAGGCGGCCGGGGTGCCCCAGGCGTCGCGCAGGGGCCGGGCCTTGCGGATCCACAGGGACAGGTCGAGTTCGTCGGTGTAGCCCACGGCGCCGTGCAGCTGAAGGGCCGTGCGCGACGCCGCGTAGGCGGCCTCGCCCGCCGTGACCTTGGCCGCGGCGATGTCGCGCCCCGCCCCCTCGTCGCCGGCGGCGAGCGCGAGCGCGGCGCCGTGCACCAGCGGCTCGGCGAACTCCAGGGCCAGCAGGGTGTCGGCCAGCCGGTGCTTGACGGCCTGGAAGGAGCCGATCGCAACGCCGAACTGGGTGCGCTGGGTGACGTATCGGACGGTGCGGGCCAGCAGGGTGCGGCCGACTCCGAGCGCCTGGGCCGCCGTGACGAGCGCGGCCACATCGGCCGCGTATCCGGCGGCTGCCGCCACCTCGGGGCCCTGGGCGAGGACCGCCCCGTCCACCGGCCGCGACAGCCGCCGTCCGGGGTCGGCCGAGGGCTGTGCCGGTCCCGGCCCGGCGGCGAGGCGCAACGTGTCGCCCTCGACCACGAACACCGTGTCCGCCGCTTCGGCGTCCAGGGCGTACGGGCCGAGGCTCGTCACACAGAGGGAGACGGCCGACTTCCCCGAGGCGATGGCGGGCAGCCGGTCCGCGGCGACGCGGTCGTCGCCGAGCCGGTCCAGCAGGGCGGCCGCGGCGACCGTCTCGACGAGCGGCCCCGGGACGGCGTGCCGTCCCAGGACCTCGAAGGCGAGGGCGAGTTCGAGGGGGAGCGGGCCCAGGCCCTCGTGCTTCTCCGGTACCGCGAGTGCGAACACCCCGGCCTCGGCCAGCCGGGCCCGGACGGCCCGTCCGGGGCCGAGGTCGCCGGCGGCCCAGGACCGCACGACGGCCGGGGTGTCGCAGGAGGTGAGCAGAGCGTCCAGGGAGCGGGTGAAGTCCCGCTGCTCGGCGTCCAGGAGGAAGCGCATCAGCGGCGTCCCTTCGGCAGGCCGAGCAGCCGCTCGGCGATGATGTCGCGCTGGATCTCGTTGGTGCCGGCATAGACGGGACCGGCCAGCGAGAAGGTGTAGCCCTCGGACCAGCTGCCGTGGTCCGGCGCTTCCCCGGCGTGGTCGGCGAGTTCGCCGTACGGGCCGAGCAGGTCGAGCGCCGTCTCGTGGAGGGCGATGTCCAGCTCGGACCAGTAGATCTTGTTGAGGCTGGAGGTGGGCCCGGCGGGTCCGCCGTCGCCGTACAGGACCTGGGAGGCACCCGCGTAGGAGAACAGCTGGTAGGCGCGGGCCCCGATCACCGCGTCCGCGACCCGGTCGCGCAGCGCCGTGTCCGCCGGGTCGCCGTGCTCCCGCCACAGGGTGGTCAGACGGTCCGCGGCGGCGGTGAAGCGACCCGGGCTGCGCAGCGTGAGACCCCGCTCGTTGCCCGTGGTGCTCATGGCGACCCGCCAGCCCTGGCCGGGCTCGCCGATGACGTCCTCGTCGGGTACGAACACCTCGTCCAGGAAGAGTTCGGCGAAGGCGGGCTTCCCGTCGAGCCGTCCGATGGGCCGCACGGTGACGCCCTCGGCGTCGAGCGGGAACATCAGATACGTGAGCCCCCGGTGCGGCCGGTCCGCGTCCGGGTCGCTGCGGAACAGGCCGAAGGCCCGGTCGGCGAACGCGGCCCGGGACGACCAGGTCTTCTGGCCGCTGATCAGCCAGCCGCCCTCGGTCCGTACGGCCGTCGACTTCAGCGAGGCCAGGTCGGAACCGGACTCCGGCTCCGACCAGGCCTGCGCCCAGATGACCTCACCGCGTGCCATCGTCGGCAGGATCCGGGCGCGCTGCCCGGCGGTGCCGTGCTCGAAGAGGGTCGGGGCCAGCAGACTGATGCCGTTCTGGCTGACCCGGCCGGGGGCCCCGGCCGCGTAGTACTCCTCCTCGAAGATCATCCAGCGCAGCAGCGAACTCCCGCGCCCGCCGAACTCCTCGGGCCAGGAGACCACCGACCAGCGGTCGGCGGACAGGACCGCCTCCCACTCCCGGTGGGCGGCGAAGCCTTCGGCGGTCTCCAGCGACGGAAGGGGAGCGGCCGGGGCGTGAGCGGCCAGCCATGCGCGTACCTCGGTACGGAACGCCTCGTCGGCCGCGTCGAAATCGAGGTCCATCAGGCGCCCGCCTTCTTCATCGCCCGGATGTCCATGCCGCCGAGCGCGTCCGGTGCGGTCTCGGCGTTGTGCGCGTGCGCCAGATGGTGCAGGCCGAACACGGAGTCCATCCCGGTGTGCATGCCCTGAAGGTCCTCGGCCTGGTTGACCGCACGCTTGGTCAGCGCCAGTCCCATGCGCGGCATCTCCGCGATGCGCAGGGCCAGTTCCTCCGTACGGGCGGTGAGTTCGTCCCGGGGGACGACCCGGTTGACCATGCCGACCTCGTACGCGCGCTGTGCGGTCATCCGGTCACCGGTGAAGAGGAATTCCTTGGCGATCCGGGGCGGCATCACCCAGGGATGGGCGAAGTACTCGACCCCGGGGATGCCCATCCGGACCACGGGATCGGCGAAGAAGGCGTCCTCCGAGGCCACGATCAGGTCGCACACCCAGGCCAGCATCAGACCGCCCGCCACACACGCGCCCTGCACGGAGGCGATGACCGGCTTGGGCAGCTCCCGCCAGCGGCGGCACATGCCCAGATACACCTCGGACTCGCGGGCGAAGCGGCTCTCGGCGCCGCTCTTGTCCGAGTGGTCCCACCAGAGTCCCGCCCGGCGTTCGAACGGCAGATGCGCGTCCCGCTCAGGGGTTCCGATGTCGTGGCCGGCGGAGAAGTGCTTGCCCGCCCCGGCCAGGACGACCGTCTTCACCTCGCTGTCGTCGGCCGCGCGGTAGAACGCCCGGTCCAGGGCGTAGGTCATCGCGGAGTTCTGCGCGTTGCGGTAACCGGGCCGGTTCATGGTCACCGTCGCGACCGGGCCCCGCTTCTCGTAGCGCACCGGTTCGTCATGGGCAGCGGACATCGGCCCCTCCTTCCCTAACAAGTGTTTGGTAGATTAACGTACCCCCATGAGCAGCGTCGAGGAGTTCCGCACCGAGATCCGCGGCTGGCTGGCCGCCCACCTCACCGGCTCGTTCGCGGGCCTGCGAGGCCGCGGCGGACCCGGACGTGAACACGAGGCCTTCGCCGAACGCCTCGCCTGGGAACGGCACATGGCCGCAGAGGGCTGGACCTGCGTGGGCTGGCCGAAGGAGTACGGGGGCCGGGGCGCGACCATCGAGCAGCAGGTCGCCTTTCACGAGGAGTACGCCCTGGCCGACGCCCCCGCCCGGGTCAACCACATCGGCGAGCAGCTGCTCGGCCCGACCCTGGTGGCCTTCGGCACACCCGAGCAGCGCGCCCGCTTCCTGCCGCCGATCGTCGCCGTCGAGGAGCTGTGGTGCCAGGGCTACAGCGAACCGGACGCCGGCTCCGACCTGGCGAACGTACGCACCAGGGCCGAGCGGGACGGCGAGGACTGGGTGGTCACCGGGCAGAAGATCTGGACATCACTCGCCCACGACGCCCAGTGGTGCTTCGTCGTCGCCCGCACCGAGTCGGGCTCCACCCGCCACGCGGGCCTGTCCTACCTCCTGGTCCCGCTCGACCAGCCGGGCGTGGAGATACGGCCGATCCAGCAGCTGACCGGCACCTCCGAGTTCAACGAGGTCTTCTTCGACGGAGCCCGCACCGGCGCCGCCCACCTCGTCGGTGAACCCGGCGACGGCTGGCGGGTGGCGATGGCCACGCTCGGCTTCGAACGCGGCGTCTCCACCCTCGGCCAGCAGGTCGGCTTCCGGCGCGAACTGGAGACCCTGATCGCCCTGGCCCGGCGCAACGGCGCCGCCGACGATCCGCTGATCCGCGACCGGCTCGCCCGCGCCTGGACGGGACTGGAGACCATCCGGTGCAACGCCCTGCGGATGCTCGACGGCGTGGCGGCCGGCGCGCCCGGCCCCGAGGCGTCCATCGGCAAGATCTTCTGGGCCACCTGGCACCGGGAACTCGGCGAACTCGCCATGAGCGTCCTGGGCGCCGGCGGGATGACGGCACCCGAGGGCCCCTACGAACTCGACGACTGGCAGCGGCTGTTCCTCTTCTCCCGCTCCGACACCATCTACGCCGGGTCCAACGAGATCCAGCGCAACATCATCGCCGAGCGCGTCCTCGGCCTGCCCAAGGAGATCCGCCCGTGACCCCGCAGCCGCCCTACGTACCGGGCCATTCCCTTCTCGCCGGACGCACCGCGGTGATCACCGCCGCGGCAGGCGCCGGCATCGGCGGAGCCACCGCCCGCAAGTTCCTGGAGGAAGGCGCCCGGATCGTCATCGGCGACGCCCACGAACGCCGCCTGAAGGAGAGCGCCGCCACCCTCGCACAGGAGTTCGGTGCGGACAACGTCGCCGCGCTTGCCTGCGACGTCACCGACCAGCGACAGGTCGACGCCCTGTTCGCGCTCGCCGCCGAACGCCACGACGGCCTCGACATCGTCGTCAACAACGCCGGACTCGGCGGCACCGCCGACCTCGTCGACATGAGCGACGACCAGTGGTCCAAGGTGCTCGACGTCACCCTGAACGGCACCTTCCGCTGCACCCGCACCGCCCTGCGCCACTTCAAGGACCGCGACAACGGCGGCATCGTCGTCAACAACGCCTCCGTCATCGGCTGGCGCGCCCAGCGCGGCCAGGCCCACTACGCCGCCGCGAAGGCCGGTGTCATGGCCCTCACCCGGTGCGCCGCGCTGGAGGCCGCCGACTTCGGCGTACGCGTCAACGCGGTCGCCCCGAGCCTGGCCATGCACCCGCACCTGGTGAAGGTCACCACCCCGGAACTCCTGGCCGAGCTCACCGAACGCGAGGCCTTCGGCCGGTACGCCGAACCCTGGGAGATCGCCAACGTCATCGTCTTCCTGGCCAGCGACTACTCCTCGTACATGACGGGGGAGACCGTCTCCGTCAGCAGCCAGAGGGCGTGAACGCGATCACCGGACACGCGAACGCCGAGCGCCGCGCCGAACTGCTGGCGACCGCCGCCGAGGTGTTCGCGGCCCAGGGCTACAACGCCACCACCGTCCGCCGCATCGCGGACGCCGCCGGGATGCTCGCGGGCAGCCTCTACTACCACTTCGATTCCAAGGAATCGATGCTCGACGAGATCCTTTCGGCCTTCCTGGACGAGCTGTGGACGGGATACGACACCGTCATCGCCGCCGGACTCGCACCCCGGGAGGCCATCGGGGCGCTCGTCACCCAGTCCTTCCGGCAGATAGACCGGCACGGCCCCGCAGTCGCCATCTACCAGCGGGAGTCCAGACACCTTGCAGCCCAGCCTCGATTCGCCTATCTCGCCGACTCCCAGCAGCAGTTCGAGAACGCCTGGCTGCGGACGCTGGAACGCGGCGTCGCCGAAGAGGCCTTCCGAGGCGATCTGGACGTCCGGCTGGTCTACCGGTTCGTCCGCGACACCGTCTGGGTGGCCGCCTCCTGGTACCGCCCCGACGGCGCCCACAGCCCGGAGGAGATCGCACGGCAGTACCTGTCCATGGTCCTCGAAGGCATCACCACGAACCCCTGATACACCCTCACATACGCGCAGAAGAAGGAGCAGTCATGGCCGAGGCCTACATCGTCGAAGCGGTCCGCACCCCGGTCGGCCGGCGCAAGGGCGGCCTGTCCGCCGTCCACCCCGCCGACCTCGGGGCCCATGTCATCAAGGCACTGGTCGAGCGCAGCGGTATCGACCCGGCCGCGGTGGAGGACGTCGTCTTCGGCTGCCTCGACACCGTCGGCCCGCAGGCCGGCGACATCGCCCGCACCGCCTGGCTCGCCGCGGGTCTGCCCGAGGAGGTGCCGGGCACCACCGTCGACCGCCAGTGCGGCTCCTCCCAGCAGGCCGTCCACTTCGCCGCCCAGGGCGTCATGTCCGGCACCCAGGACCTGGTCGTCGCGGGCGGCACCCAGAACATGTCGATGATCCCCATCGCCTACGCCAGCCGCCAGGCCGCCGAACCCCTGGGCCTCACCGACGGCCCGTACGCCGGCTCCGAGGGCTGGCGGGCCCGCTACGGCGACGCGCCCGTCAACCAGTTCCACGGCGCCGAACTCATCGCGGAGAAGTGGGGCATCACCCGCGAGGACATGGAGCACTTCGCACTCCGCTCGCACCAGCGGGCCCTGCGCGCCATCGACGAGGGCCGCTTCGACCGGGAGACCGTCGCCTACGGCGAGGTGACCGTGGACGAGGGGCCGCGCCGTGACACCTCCCTGGAGAAGATGGCGGGCCTCAAGCCGGTCGTCGAGGGCGGCCGGCTGACCGCCGGAGTCTCCTCGCAGGTCTCCGACGGCGCCTCGGCGCTGCTCATCGCCTCCGAGCGCGCCGTCGCCGAGCACGGGCTCACCCCCCGCGCCCGCGTCCACCACCTGTCGGTGCGCGGCGAGGACCCGATCCGGATGCTGTCGGCGCCCATCCCCGCGACGGCGTACGCGTTGAAGAAGGCTGGGATGTCCATCGACGACATGGACCTGGTCGAGATCAACGAGGCGTTCGCACCGGTCGTCCTCGCCTGGCTCAAGGAGACCGGAGCCGACCCGGAGAAGGTCAACGTCAACGGCGGCGCCATCGCGCTCGGCCACCCGCTGGGGGCCACCGGCACCAAGCTGATGACGACCCTGCTGCACGAACTGGAGCGCACCGGTGGCCGCTACGGTCTCCAGACCATGTGCGAGGGCGGCGGCCAGGCCAACGTGACCATCATCGAACGCCTCTGACGATTCCTGCGGCCGCCCGGACCGGCTCCGCTCCGCGGGGACGGTCCGGAGCGCGCCGCTGTCCCCTCGTGCCGCTGGCATCACCTGCACTTCTACGTTGCGCAGCTCACTTACCTCCAACAGCCGTTGCCACTGACCACGCATGACGTCCGCGTCGCCCACGGGATCGCGCAACGCCTCCTCCCCGATGATGAACGACAGCTCCGCCATCGGGTCCCGGCTCAGCAGCAACTGGCGTGCCGGCCTCGCCTCCGTGTGCTGATCCACGATCTCCTCGCTGAACGGCGGACAGTGCCCGGCGAACACCGCGCGTGCGTACGCCTCCGTCTGCAACAACCCCGGTACCAGCAGCGGATCGTACGAGAGGCGGCTCAGCACCTCCGCTTCGATGGCCGCGAAGTTGCGGAAGAACCGCGGGAGCTTCGCCCGGTCCACCTCGGGCTGGAGCACGTCCAGCACGCCTCCCGCGCCCACGGCCCCCTCGGCGGCCTCGGTGAACGCGGCCTTCGCCGGCCGACGCCTCTGTTCCACCGAGGCGACCTGCTCCGCCGAGTAGCCGATGGCGGCACCCGGTGTCGGCTGGGTCAACCCGGCCCGCTTGCGCAGGTGGGCGAGGAGGGTGCCGTAGGCCACCCACACGCCAGGCAGGTCATGTTCCTCCCTTACCCTCGCCTGCGCCGCACCGCCATTCTTCTTCCCCGGCACCGTCCCCACGCCCCTCTCCGGCACCGCTTCTCCTTCCGCCCGCCCGTCGTCCGCACGGTCATCGACTCGGCTTCGACGGAACAGGTTCAACGGGAGGGTGTGCCCCCGGACACGGCCGCGACCCGTACAGGAGCCGTACAAGACCCGTACAGCTATGTGCCGGTGCCGCTCGGAGCGTCCGTACCGCCCTTTCCCGTACGGTAGTTGTGCCTGGTCGCGACCGGTTAAGGCGTCCCAGGATGGCTCTCGTGAAGCAACAGGAAGACACCCGTGAAGCCGGAACTCCGCTCGGCGTACTGCGCCTTCAGCTCAGCACCACGCCGCGTGGTGCACGGCTGGCACGCACCCTCGCCGTGCAGCAGGTCATGGAGTGGAGCGGCGATCCGTACGACTCCGACACCGTCAGCGCGGTCGGCCTTATCACGGCCGAGCCGGCCGCCAACGCGAGTGCGCCATGAGGCGCTCTGTTGTATCCCCGGTTCAACCGGGAGGAACTGAAGGGAGGTTTCTGGGTCTGATGGCTCACCTGGATCCGAAAGGTGAAGGGGGACAGCAGCATGCCAGGAAATCAGCGATCACGTTCAGGTAGGGAAGTGATGCGTTGAGGGACCCGCGCGATATGGCGAGAGCTGTACTGCCTGAACCCCAATCTCCAAGGGATGAAATGGCTGGCATGCATCGGAAACACACCTGACACCGATGCCGCGCCCTGCGGTGGAGTGATTGCGTATCCATCGCAACCTTCGAGGCGCGGACTGATTCCCAGTGAGGGAATGCAAGGAGATGAGTGGGGCGCCTAAGCCGCGCTGGATACGTACAACAGAGACGAACATGGGATCACCTGAAGGGCGTGAGCCCCAAGGTGACGGAGGCCCCGTAGTAGTCGCAGGAGTAACGACCTGCCAAGGAGGACCGGGAAGCCGTCCGCAGGGCGAAAGGGCCAGGTGATCGGACATCACGATGCTGGGAGGTATGCGTAACGCAGAACGCCGAAACGGTGCTTGATGTCCTGCGTGAACGCGGCAGGCGGAACGCGGAACCTGCCGTGTGATGAACTGTATCGACAGCTGTTCAACCCGAACCTGTATCTACTGGCCTACGGGCGCATCTACGCCAACCATGGCGCGATGACACCCGGGGCCTGCGGGGAAACCGCGGACGGCATGTCCGAAGCCAAGACCGGGCGCATCGTCGAAGCCATGCGCCACGAGCGTTACCACTTCCGCCCGGTGCGGCGTGTCCATATTCAGAAATCCAACGGGAAAACGCGTCCGCTCGGTCTGCCGTCCTGGTCGGACAAACTTGTCGGCGAAGTGATCCGCTTTCTGTTAGCTGGACCACGAGGTCCTGCTGACCATCCTGTCGGAGAAGATCCACGACAACCGGTTCCTCCGCCTCATCCGACAGATGCTGAAGGCGGGATAGAGGATCCGCCAGTTCTTCAGGTTGACGGAACCGTGTTCGTCCTGAATGTGTCCGACGATGAGGAACGGAACTGATCCAGGCCCTTCTCGTTGACTGCTTTGGTTGATCGTTTGCGGGCGGCGGCAACCAGGGGCGAGCAGCCGCTCCGCACCGTTTGGGCCTGCGGCGGTGGGGCGCCGTCGCAGGCCGGGGCCCCTTCATCCTTGGAGTGTGCCAATTGCTTTCACTGAGCATTTTCAGTGTGGCCACTGATCAGGTGACGGGCCGGTGTGAGGTCGGGATGGGCAACGGACAGGGCCCCGTGCCGTTGAGGGAGGTGTTCGACGTCTCAACTCAGCAGCAATGGAGCCCTGTTGGTTCTCTATCCTGCCGCACTCGACCTGCCTCATGCGCTGGTCGAGTGGGTCACGATGCTCATCGTCACCCGTGAGGGTGACCGGCGGTGCAAACTTCCGC
>NZ_JBVHOQ010000035.1:0-93892 GCF_055568375.1 Streptomyces sp. NPDC026062 | reverse complement strand
TCGGGGTATCAACGTATCTGGCGTTGACTTTTGGCACGCTGTTGAGTTCTCAAGGAACGGACGCTTCCTTTGTACTCACCTCAGAACATTTTCTGTGGCTTTCCTCCGGGCGCTTCCCTTCGGTCTTGCGTTTCCGACTCTATCAGACTCTTTCGTGTCCGATTCCCCGTCAGCGGGGTTTGTCTTCCCGGCTGTTGGGCCGTTCCGACGTCCAAACTCTAGCGAATTTTCCCGGCGACTCATAATCGAGTCTTCGCAAATCAATTTCGGCATGCCGAAATTGGTCCCGAGTGGGAGGCAGTACTAAGAGTTGGTTGCCGCATTCGCGGCGGATCGGTTTTCGTGGAGCCGTACTGGCTCCATGACAACTCGAAGAACCTTACGGATCCCGGCGGGCCCTGTCAACCCCTCCCCGGCTGCCCCGGACAGCACCCCCGCCGGGTGGTCTCAGCCCAGGTCGGTGAGACGGCCGCCGGCGTCCGGCTGGGCGTGTTCGACGCGGCGCAGGAGGCGGATCAGCATCTCGCCGAGGACTCCTCGTTCGTCGCCCGAAAGGTCCTGGAGCAGGTCCTCCTCGAAGTGCGAGGCCATCCGCATCGCCTCCAGCCACTTCGTACGACCCTCGTCCGTCAGCTCGACGATGACGCGCACCCGGTTGTTCTCGTCGCGGTCGCGGGTCACGAGGCCCTCGCCCGCCATGCGGTCGATGCGGTGCGTCATCGCCGCCGGGGTGAGGCCGAGGCGCTTGGCGAGCTCGCCGGGGCCCAGTCGGTAGGGGGTGCCGGACAGGACGAGCGTCTTGAGGACCTCCCACTCGGCGTTGCTGATGCCGAGGGCGGCGACCTGCCGTCCGTACGCCACGTTCATCCGGCGGTTCAGCCGGCCGAGGGCCGAGACGACCTGCTCGACCTGTGGGTCCAGGTCCTGGAACTCGCGCTGGTAGGCGGCGATCTGCTCGTCGAGGCTCGGCTCCTGGAGCTCGGGCTCGGTGGTGTCAGGCATGGCGCGCAGTATGGCACGCCGTCCGTAGCCGTCGAAGTCCTTCAACCTATATTGTTGAGCTTCTAACTTTAGTGCTAAAGTCTTCGGGTTCGAGTCGTTCGATCGCGTGGTTTCGAGACCTTGAGGTAGGTGAGTGTGACCAGGGAAATGGGTGCAGCACTGCGGCGGATCCAGCTGGGGAGCGCGCTGAGCGCGTTCGGGCTGGGGTTCACCGTTCCCTATCTGTACGTCTACGTGGCGCAGGTGCGGGATCTGGGTGCCGGTACGGCGGGTGTCGTACTGGCGGTCTTCGCCATGGCAGCGCTCGCCGTGCTTCCGTTCACCGGCCGGGTCATCGACCGGCGCGGGCCGCTGCCCGTGCTGGTCGTCGCCTCGGTCATCGCCTCCCTGGGCGCTGTCGCACTGGGCTTCTCCTCGCAGGTCACCACCTCCGTACTGTCGGCGGCGGTGCTCGGTGCGGGCACGGCGGTCATGCAGCCGGCGCTCGCCACGATGCTCGTGCGCTGCTCCGACACCAGCACCCGTACCCGCGCCTTCGCGATGCAGTTCTTCCTGCAGAACCTGGGGCTGGGCATCGGTGGTCTGGTCGGCGGGCTGATCGTGGACACGAGCCGGGCCTCTTCCTTCACCCTGCTGTTCCTGATCGAAGCCGTGATGTTCCTCGTGCTCGGCGCCATCGCGGCGACTGTGCGCATGCCGCGTACGCCTGCGGTGGTGAAGGAAGCTGCGGCCGGCGAGACCGCTTCGCGTGGTGGGCTGCGGGCGCTGCTCTCGCACCGGGCCATGGTGCAGCTGTGCGTGCTGGGCTTCGTGCTGTTCTTCGCCTGCTACGGACAGTTCGAGTCCGGGCTCGCGGCATACGGCACCGAGGCCGCCGGGATCCAGCCCTCGACGCTCGGGATCGCGCTGGCCGCCAACACCGCTGTCATCGTCGTGGCCCAGTTCGTGGTGCTGCGCCTGGTGGAGCGCCGCAAGCGCAGCCGGGTCATCGCCTCGGTCGGTCTGATCTGGGCGTTCGCCTGGATCGTGGCGGGCTACGCGGGCCTCGGGCACGGCAGCCAGACCATGGCCACCGCCGCGATGATCTCCACGTACGCACTGTTCGGGCTCGGCGAATCGATGCTGTCGCCGACCGTCGCTCCGCTGGTCGCGGATCTGGCGCCGGACTCGATGGTCGGTCAGTACAACTCGGCTTTCGCCCTGTGCAAGCAGCTGGCGCTGGCGGTCGGGCCCGCCGTGGGCGGTCCGATGGGGGCCTCGCTGCACGGTCCATACATCGTGACGTTCGTACTGTTCTCGCTCGGCATCACGGTGCTCGCACTACGGCTCGGCCGACGGCTCACCCCCGTACAGGACCAGCCGTCCCTCACGGCCGTGCCGTCGCGGGTGGTGGCCGTGTCGCTGCCGGAGAACGCTTCGGCCGAGGGGCCGGCACCGGTCGCCGCCGTTCACTGACGGGCCGGGCCGGCCGGATCCGGTCCGCTACCGCGGCAGGGCGAACTCGCACCAGACCGCCTTGCCACCACCCGGTGTGCGACGGCTGCCCCAGGACGTGGCGATCGACGCGACGATGGTGATGCCCCGGCCCGCCTCGTCGCCCGGTTCGGCGCGGCGGCGGCGCGGCAGGTGGTCGTCGCCGTCGGTCACCTCGATGATCAGCCTCCGGTCCGTGCGCCGCAGGCCCAGGCGCATCGGCGGTGTCCCGTGCTGAAGGGAGTTGGCCACCAGCTCGCCGGCGGCGAGGACGCCCAGGTCGCACAGCTCCATCGGGAAACGCCACGACGTCAGCACGCCGGTCGCGAAGGCGCGGGCGCGCGGGGCGGCCTCGATGCCGCCGAGCAGATCGAGCGAGGCGTTGTGGAAGAGCTCGGCCGTCGCACCCGTGCGGGCGGGGTGCTGGACGACCAGCACCGCCACGTCGTCGTCGTGCTCCGCCGTGACGTTCAGCGAGCGGATCAGACGGTCGCAGACCACCTGCGGCGCACCCTTCGCGCCGGACAGCGCGCGCTCCAGCGCGGCCATGCCCTCGTCGATGTCCTCGCTGCGGCGCTCGACCAGGCCGTCCGTGTAGAGGACGGCGGTGGAGCCGGGCGGCAGCGCGATCGTGCCCGAGGTGTGGATCCAGCCGCCCGTGCCGAGCGGGGGGCCGATCGGGTCCTCGGCCCGGTGGACCGTGCCGTCCTCGTCGCGCACGAGGATCGGGAGATGACCGGCGGAGGAGTAGACGAGCAGGCCCTCGTTGGGGTCGTGGACGGCGTAGGCGCAGGTCGCGATCTGGCTGGCGTCGATCTCGGCGGCGAGCCCGTCGAGCAGCTGGAGCACCTCGTGCGGAGGGAGGTCGAGGCGGGCGTAGGCCCGCACGGCCGTGCGCAGCTGGCCCATCACCGCGGCCGCGCGCACCCCGCGGCCCATCACGTCCCCGATGACCAGTGCGGTGCGGCCGGCGCCGAGCGTGATGACGTCGTACCAGTCGCCGCCGACCGCGGCGTCCGTGCCGCCCGGCTGGTAGGTGGCGGCGATCCGCAGGTCGTCGGGCTGTTCCAGCTCCTGCGGGAGCAGCGAGCGCTGAAGGGTGACGGCCGTTTCGCGGTGCCGGCCTTCGCTGGTGCGCAGCCGCTCGGCGGCCTCGGCGTGGTCGGTGACATCCGCGGCGTAGACGAGGACGCCGCTCTCCTGGCCCTTGTCCTCGTCACGGCGTACGGGGGTGCAGGTGACGGTGTACGAGTTTCCGCTGCCGGCCTTGCGGGACTTGACCGTACGCGGCGTGCCGCTGCGCAGGACCTGGTCCATCAGGGGCAGCAGGCTGAGCTCGGTGAGCTCGGGCATGGCCTCGGCTGCCGGGACCCCGCAGGGGCGGGGGCCGAACGCCGCGCTGTAGGCGTCGTTGACGTAGGCGATGCGGTGGTCGGGTCCGTGCACCAGGGCGACGAGGGCGGGCAGCCGGCCGAGGATGTCACGGGCGGAGAGGCCCTCCAGGGTGAGTGCGGCGGACCGGGTGCCGGGGCCGCCGTCCGGATCGCCTTCCGGAGGGCCTGACCCGGTGTCGGACTGTGCGTACTCCGCGCGGGCCGCCGGTACGGGACTGCGGTCGTCCCGGGCGGCTCGACGCTGTGTACCGGGTAGGCGGGCGCTCCAACGCGTGAAGTTCACGGAATCCATTGCCTCGTGTGTCGGTCTGGTCCGCTCGGGCGGGCTGCTTTCTCTGCCGGGGCGTCACAAGTGTGCGGTGGCGGTCTTCTGCCCCTGGGACGGTCTTCCTCGGTGGTCGCTGTCGGTCGCTGCCGGCCGGGTCACTCTGTGCAGATGTGAGCCCACCTATGGTCACACGTCCAGTGTGCCGGACCCTACTGACAGTCGCCGTCGTCGGGCCGGGGGCGCTTGCCTGCGGCGATCTGGAACTCGGCCCGGGGGTGCTCCAGGGAGCCCAGGGAGACGATCTCCCGCTTGAAGAGCCCGGCGAGCGTCCATTCGGCCAGCACCCGGGCCTTCCGGTTGAAGGTGGGGACGCGGCTCAGGTGGTACGTACGGTGCATCAGCCAGGCCGGATATCCCTTGAGCCGACGCCCGTACACATGCGCGACGCCCTTGTGGAGGCCGAGCGAGGCGACGGAGCCCGCGTAGCTGTGCCGGTACTCCTTGAGCGGACGGCCTTCCATCGCCGCGACAAGGTTGTCGGCGAGTACCTTGGCCTGGCGGACCGCGTGCTGGGCATTGGGGGCGGTCTTCCTGCCCGGTTCGGCGGCTGTCAGGTCGGGGACGGCGGCGGCGTCACCGGCGGCCCAGGCGTGCCCGGTCCCGTCGATGGTGAGCAGGGCCGTGCAGACGAGCCTGCCGCGTTCGTCGACGGGCAGGTCGGTGGCGGCGAGCAGCGGGGCGGGTTTGACTCCCGCGGTCCACACGAGCGTGCGGGCGGGGAAGCGGGAGCCGTCGCTGAGCACGGCGATCCGGTCCTCGCAGGAATCCAGCCGGGTTTCGAGGCGTACGTCGATGTTGCGGCCGCGCAGCTCCCTGACCGCGTACCTGCCCATCGACTCCCCGACCTCGGGCAGGATGCGGCCGGTTGCTTCGACGAGGATCCATTTCAGGTCCTCGGCCTTGATGTTGTGGTAGTACCGCGAGGTGTAGCGGGCCATGTCCTCCAGCTCCGCCAGCGCCTCCACGCCCGCGTAGCCACCGCCGACGAAGACGAAGGTGAGGGCGGCGTCGCGGATGGCGGGGTCGCGGGTGGCGGAGGCGATGTCCATCTGCTCGATCACATGGTTGCGCAGGCCGATGGCCTCCTCGACGGTCTTGAAGCCGACGCCGTGATCGGCGAGGCCGGGGACCGGGAGGGTTCGCGAGACGGAGCCGGGGGCCAGGACGAGTTCGTCGTACGGGATCTCGACGGCGCCGGTGCCGTCCTCGCCCGTGGCGAGCGTGGTGACGGTGGCGGTGCGCTTGGCGTGATCGATGCGCTGGGCCTCCCCGATGACGAGGGTGCAGTGCTTCAGAACCCGGCGCAGTGGCACGACGACATGGCGCGGTGAGATGGAGCCGGCGGCGGCCTCGGGGAGGAACGGCTGATAGGTCATATAAGGGTCGGGGGTGACGACGACGATCTCCGCCTCACCGCTTCTCAGTCTCTGCTTCAGCTTCCGTTGGAGACGCAGCGCCGTGTACATCCCGACATAGCCCCCACCGACGACAAGAATGCGCACACCCGGCGGGGGGCCGGGGGGTGTTCCCCCGGAATCTGAAGCCATCACCACCCCATGACGCAACGTGCGCAGGAGTTTGTCCACAGCCCCGGCAAATTGTGTGACCGGAGGTTCTCCACTGGCCGCGACCGGCCTCCGTGCCGCGTTTACGGAAGCCCGCAGGTCAGGGGTTACGGGAAGGGGGACGGGAGGGGTCCGGACCGGTGACCGGCCGGTCCGTGGACCAATCGGGGGAAGCTCCCGGCGGGCTGCCCTCTTCTGAATTGACCCTGCCTCAACTATGTTCGTATGTCGTCGGGGCGTCGGACGGTGACCATCGGTCCACCCTCGACTGACACGGCGGGAGTCTCCGGGGGGAGACGTCATAACCGGGGGAAAAGTTATGCATATTCAGGAATCGCATTGGCCGACTGGTGCGGTCGCGTCCGAAGGAAACGGACGGATCGGGGCAGTAGGCACGGTGAGCGGTGTCGGGTCCAGCGGGACCACCGCACCGCCGGCGGCCGTGAGCACGCTGGGGGCCGCACTGGGCGTCCAGGCCGGCGGTGCCGGCACCCACAGCCGCTCGGCGCCACTGCGCGTGGACGCGCAGCGCAATCTGGAACACGTGTTGCGGGCTGCCCGCGAGGTGTTCGGCGAGCTGGGTTACGGCGCTCCGATGGAGGACGTGGCGCGTCGCGCCCGGGTGGGTGTCGGCACGGTGTACCGGCGCTTCCCCAGCAAGGACGTGCTGGTGCGCCGGATAGCCGAGGAGGAGACCTCCCGGCTGACCGACCAGGCCCGGTCCGCGCTGGGCCAGGAGGAGGAACCGTGGTCGGCGCTGTCGCGCTTCCTGCGGACCTCGGTGGCCTCGGGCGCCGGACGGCTGCTCCCTCCGCAGATACTGCGGGTCGGCGTCGAGGCGGACGAGTCTGCGGTGACCGCCGACCCGGGTGCGGTGCGGGCCTCGGGTGGGGCGCCGGCCGGCGAGTGGGACGAACCCCGGGTGCCCCAGCAGCGCCAGGAGACCGGACAGGCGTCGGCCCAGAGCGGTCCGAAGGTGGCCGAGCACCGTTCCGGACCGGTCGAGGCGGCCGAGGAGGAGGACCTCGGCGCCGGAGCGACCGATCTGCTGGAGGTCGTAGGACGGCTGGTCGACCGGGCGCGCACATCCGGTGAGCTTCGCCGTGATGTGACGGTGGCCGATGTGCTGCTGGTCATCGCGACAGCGGCACCCTCGCTGCCCGACGCGGCTCAGCAGGCGGCGGCTTCCGCCCGGCTGCTGGACATCCTGCTGGAGGGACTGCGCTCGCGGCCGGCTTGAGGGCGATGGCCTGGCTGTTTTCTTCTGAGTGACGGTCACCTTCCGGTTCTGCGGGGTCACCGTCCGGTTCCGTGGGCGGTCACCGTCCGGAGGGTGAGGCTGCCGTCGGAGTGCGGCCCTTGTTGTCCGGTTGAGGCCGGCCTCGTCAGCGTGCGGCGATCGCCGTCTCGGAAGGGGCGGTCGCCGTCCGGACGGGCGGCCCTCGGCCGGTGCGGCAGCCGCGTCCGGACGGGGCTGGCCTCAGCCGGTGCGGCAGCTCCCGTGCGGCTGGAGCAGCCCTCGCCTGCCCGCGACCGTCGCCGTTCGCAGAAGACTGCCCCGGGCAGGGTCGGTACGTGAAGTTCTCCGTCCGGAGACGCGGTCCTCGTCGGGGCCGTGCCCATCGGCGTCCGGAGAAGGTGCTTCCGGTCACCGTTCGCCATCCGGAGGGCGCACTTCCGCCGTGCTCGTCTCGATCCGCCCCAACTATCCTGTCAACAAGTCCCGTTGCTCCTTCCCCGAATGGGTGTCCGCCAGTGCTCGCATTCCGGAAAACGCCCGGATGAGTGGTTGGCGGGGCTGAAGGACCGCCTCTTCCGCGCTCTGTGGCACGCTTGCCCGGTGTTTGGGTCCGAAAGCGCATACGGGGGCGTCCGCGATGAGCGGTGACGGGCAACAGGAAGAATCGCTCGACGGTGTCTCCACCACGGGCGGCACGGAGACGACCGAGCTGTCCGGGCATCAGGTGCCGAGCCAGGCCGGGCCCCGGCGCTCCGACGACGGTGACGAGGGTGGTGGCACCGTCCTGCCGGGACCGTGGCCGCCCGCTCCGGCCGAGAACCCGGCAGACAGCGACACGGACACGGGCTCGGCCGATACCCCGGCCGCCGCGGTGCCCATGCAGCGGGGGCCCAGCAGTACGCCCGCCGGGGACACGCCCTCCGACGCCGAGTTGATTCTGCGGATGCGGGACGGCGACGACCTCGCGTACGAGGCGCTGTTCCTTCGCCACTCCGACGCCGTGCGCCGCTACGCGCGCACCTGCTGCCGGGACGCGCACACCGCCGACGATCTGACGGCCGAGGTCTTTGCCAGGACCCTTCAGGCGGTACGGGGCGGCAAGGGGCCCGAGGAGGCCGTGCGGGCCTACCTGATGACGGCGGTCCGGCATGTCGCAGCCGCGTGGACGAAGACCGCGAAGCGCGAGCATCTGGTCGACGACTTCGCGGTGTTCGCCACGCAGGCGTCGCGTACCTCGGAGGTCTCGGACGCGGACACGCTCGATCTCGGCGCCGACGTGATGGCGATGCACGAGGCCGAGCAGTCGATGGCGATGCAGGCATTCCGCAGCCTCCCCGAGCGCTGGCAGGCCGTCCTGTGGCACACCACCGTCGAGGAGGAGTCGCCCAGCGACATCGCCCCGCTGTTCGGGCTGACGGCCAACGCCACGTCGGTGCTGGCCAGCCGCGCCCGCGAAGGACTCAAGCAGGCCTATCTGCAAGCCCACGTGAGTCAGGCGCTCACCTCGGGCGGGGACTGCGCGCGCTACGCCGACCGGCTCGGCGCCTATGCCCGTGGGGGCCTGCGGATGCGGGCCGAGCGTGGGCTGCGCGGGCATCTGGACGAGTGTGCGAAGTGCCGGCTCGCGGCGGGCGAACTGGCTCATGTAAACGCCGGGATTCCCGCGCTGCTTCCGGTCGCGGTCATCGGCTGGTTCGCCGCCGGGTACGCGCTCAAGGCCGCCGGGATCGTGGCAGGCGGCGCTGTCGGTGCCGCTGGTGCGGGAGCCGCCGCCGCGGCGACCGGGGGGAGCTCGTCCGCGGGTTCGGCCGGGGGCGCCGCCGCCTCCGAGGGGCTCGGTGCTCCGGCGAAGGCCGGCATCGCGGCGGCGGTCGCCGTCGCGGCGGCCGCCGGGCTGGTGTGGGCGCTGGTCGGGGACGACCAGCCACGCCCCGAGGCGAAGCCCGCCGCCAAGCCACCGGTCGTGGCGCCCGCGGCGCCGACTCCCACACCCCCGAAGCCGACGCCACCGGCACCCGCACCCCCCGCACCCATGCCGCCGGCACCTCCGCAGCCGGAGCCCACCCCTACACCTACGCCCACGCCCACACCCACGCCCACCCCGACGCCTACGCCCCCCGCATCTGAGCCCACGCCGCCCCCTTCTCCGACTCCGCCGCCCCCGCCCGTTCCCGCGCCGCAGGTGTACCAGGTCAGCGAGCTGGACTACACACTGCTCGGCGACCACACCGGGCCCGAGGTGGTGCTCGGTGAGAGCAGCTGGGTCTGGCAGCGTTCCGGCATGTCGATCGGCGGCACGCCGTACGCCCATGGGGTGACGGTCCACGGCCGCTCCTCGGTCCAGATCCAGCTGAACCGCCCGTGCACGCGCTATGAGGCGATGGTCGGCGTGGACGACCTGACCAGGGGGCTCGGCTCGGTGCGGTTCTCGGTGCTCAACGGCGACGGGGTGCGGCTGTGGCAGTCCCCGGTGATGAACGGCAACGACCCGGCGGTTCCGGTGAGTGTCGGCATCGAAGGGCAGGAGCGAATCCAGCTCGTCGTGGAGCCGGCGGCCCCGTTCGGCGGCGTCGCCCTGGCCGACTGGGCCGAATCACGCATCAGCTGCCGTTGACCCGGGCGCCGGCAGCGGGCAGCGGGTAGCGGGTAGCGGGCAGGACAGCGGCACCGGCCCAGGCCTCCGCACCTCAGGCCTCCGCGCCTCAGGCCTCCGCGCCTCAGGCCTCTGCGCCCCGGGCCTCCACGCCTCGGGCCTCCGGGCTCAAAGGTTTCCGTGATCTCCGTGATCTCCGCGCTCACGGAAGATCTGCGACGACGCCCCGCATCAGGACGATGACATCGTCGAGAGTCAGCTCATGGCCTGCGGCGCGCTCCTCCTCGTACCGCAGCGTCCCCAGCTCCTCGCGGGCTCGCTGCTCGGCGGCGTCCACCTCGGCCTGTTCCGCCGCCGGTCGGTGGCCGTACAGGCGCCAGTTGTCGGCGGCGGCCAGCACGCGTGCGGCCTCGGCGGGGCGGCCCACCTTCGGCAGCGCGATCGCCGCGCCGTCCGCCAGATACCCCGTGACGATCTCGGCGCACTGCCCTTCCTCCGCCTTGACCAGGGCCGCCGCCAGACCGCGCAACCCGGCGGCGGGGCCGCCCCCGGGCTCCGGTTCGTACATCGCGATCCGGGCCGAGAGACCGTCCTGGACGACGGTGAAGTGCGACGCCGCGCCACCGCGCACGTTCTCCTCCTGGGCGAAGGTGAGCCACCGCCGGGCCGCCACCGCATCGCCCCGGTCGAGTGCCATGCGGGCCCGCAGGTAGTGCACGTACGAAGTGGCGTCATTCGTACGCTGGCGCTCCGCCTCGGCCTCCGACCGGTCCAGGCCCTCCTCTGCGGCGGTCAGATCGCCGGTCCGGTAGGAGAGTTCAGCGAGGCGGGCCAGCAGGAACGGGCACTCGGCGTGGGCTCCGACCTCGCGGGTGAGTAGCAGCGCTTCCTCGTAGTCCGCACGCGACTCCTCGTACCGTCCGCGCATCATGCCCGCCTCTGCCGCGGCGCTCGCCACCTGGGCGCGCATCCAGCGGTCGCCGATACGGCGGCTCAGCACGCGCAGTTCGCTCAGGTCCTCGTCGACGCCGGGCATGCCGCCGGGCATGTCGACGGCCATGTGCGTGCGGAACATCAGGGTGACGCCGTACTCCCAGTCCCCGCCGTGCGTACGGGCGTTGCCGACGGCCATGTCGATCCTCCGCCGTACGTCGACCGTGGTCCAGCTGAGGAACGAGGTCATGGGCCAGAGCAGCCCGGGGAACCGCCCGCCCTGCGGGCCGGGTGCGGCGAACGCCACGGCCAGGCGGCCCATCAGCTCCTGGTCCCCGGGGTCGCTCCGGTCCTGGTCCTCCGGCCGGCTGTCCATCGCGAAGAAGAACCGCAGCATCTGCAGATTCATCCACGGCCAGTACCGGGGATCCGTGTCGTCAGCGGGCTCCGGGCCGAGGGCCAGGATGCGCTCGGTCCAGGCGAGGGCTTCGGGACGGTAGTTGCGCAGCCACCAGAACCAGGCCATGCCGAGCACCAGTCGTGCCGCATCCGCCTCGCACGGGAGACCGGCGGCCGTGGCCCGCTGGAGGGCGGCACGGATGTTGTCGAGGTCCGTCTCCAGTCGCTGGATCCAGGGAAGTTGCTCGCCGGAGCGCAGAAGCGGTTCGGCCTCCTCGACGAGCGCGGTGAAGTAAGCGGTGTGCGCGTGGCCTGCGGCCTCCCGTATCTCCGGGGTCTCGGCGGAGCGTTCCGAGGCGTACTCGTGAATGGTCTCCAGGAGCCGGTAGCGCATCGCGCCGCCCGGTGCCGGGGAGGCGACGACGAGGGACTTGTCGACCAGGGCGCCGATCAGGTCCGCCGTGTCCGCGGCGGTTCTCCTCCCCGGGCCCGGCGGCGTGCTGACAACGGCTTCCGCGGCGGCCAGGTCCCAGCCGCCCGCGAAGACGGAGACCTGGCGCAGGGCGGTGCGTTCGTCCTCGTCGAGAAGGTCCCAGGACCAGTCGACGACTGCCCGCAGGGTCTGCTGGCGGGGCAGCGCGGTCCGGCTGCCGCCCGTCAGCAAGCGGAACCGGTCGTCCAGCCGGTCCGCTATCTGGCGCGGCCCCAGCAACCGGAGTCGGGCGGCGGCGAGTTCGATCGCGAGTGGCAGACCGTCCAGGCGGCGGCATATCTCGGCGACGGCCTCGGGATCGTGCGCCGGCTCGTGTCCGGGGTCGAATCCGGGGCGTACGGCCCGCGCGCGCTCGGTGAAGAGGCGCAGGGCCGGGTCGGCGGGGAGCGGGCCGACGGGCCGTACGGACTCGCCGGGGACGCCGAGCGGTTCACGGCTGGTGGCGAGGATGCGCAGCTCCGGACAGCGGGTCAGCAGCGTTTCGGCCAGTGCGGCGGCCGCGTCGATCACGTGCTCGCAGTTGTCGAGGATGAGGAGAACGGACCGGGCCCGGGTTCTGTGCGCAAGATGGTCGACGAGCACATCGACCGGTTCGGTGCGCGGCGGCGGCCCCTCGTGGGCGCTGTCCCGCAGCAGTGACGTCTCGCGCAGCCCCAGCGCGGAGAGTACGGCTCCGGGGACGGCTTCGGGGGCCTCCACCGGGGCGAGTTCGACGAGCCAGACATCGCGTGGAGCGGTGGACGTGCGGTTCTCGCGGGCTGCGGACTCCTCAGCGAGACGGGTCTTGCCCGAACCGCCGGGGCCGGTGAGGGTGACCAGGCGGGCCCGGGTCAGGTCCTCGCGGATGGCGCCGAGTTCGGGCTCGCGTCCCACGAACGAGGTGAGTCTGGGCCGGAGGTTGCCACGGGCGGGGGCCGGTTCGGGCGGGGCGGGAGCGGCGAAGAGAAGCTCTTTGTGGAGGGCGGTCAGTTCGGGCCCGGGGTCGGTGCCGAGGCCGTCGGCGAGCGCGCGGCGGGCGACCTCGTACGCCGCGAGGGCGTCGGCCTGCCGTCCATCGGCCCGCAGGGCTCGGATGAGCTGGGCCCGGAAGCGTTCGTCGTACGGGTGGGCGGCGGTCAGTTCCGTCAGCTCGGCTACGAGGGCTGCGGGGGAGGGGGAGGCAGCGGCGGCAGAGGCCTGGGAGGTGAGGGCCGGGGCTGCGGGGGACTGGGCTGCGGGGGGCTGGGCTGCGCGGGAGGGGGCCGCGGGGGACGCTTCGCCGTTGGGCACGGTCTCTTCGGTGCCGGGCGTGGTCTGCTCGGTGCCGGGTGGGGGCGCCTCGGTGCCCGGCGTGGTCTCCTCGGTGCCCGGCGTGGTCTGCTCGGTGCCCGGCGTGGTCTGCTCGGCTGTCGGCGGAGTCCTCGCAGAGTGCAGGCCGGCCGGTGGGTCCCCCTCGGCCGCCGCGCACCGCAGATCGGCCTCGATACGGCGTTCCAGCGCGGCCAGCCGTTGGGCTTCGGGGCGCAGGGCGTGGCCGTGGTCCCCGTCGGGCAGGTCGGCCAGGGCGGGACCGCGCCAGAGGGCGAGTGCGGTACGCAGGCTGTGCGCGGCGGCGGCCGGGGCGTCGGCCTCCAGTTCGGCGCCGCCCTGCCGGGCCAGTCGCTCGAAGACATACAGGTCGACCTCGTCCGGCCCGACGACGAGCCGGTAGCCGCCGGGGTCGCTGGCCAGTGCCTCCCTGCCCAGCACCCGGCGCAGCCGCCCGACCAGGGCCTGGAGCGCGGCGGTGGCGTCCGCCGGGGGCTCGTCCGCCCAGACGTCCGCGACGAGCTCGGAGACGGGTACGGCACGGCCCGGCCGCAGGGCCAGGGCCGCGAGCAGAGCACGCAGTCGCGTACCGCCGAGAGGCAGCACGACGCCCCTCTCGTCTCGCGCCTCCGTGACGCCCAGGATCAGATACCGCACTCCGCCATTGTGTCCCGTCGCTCGGACAACGGGGCAGGTGCACCAGGCCGGGCCATCGCATGCAGGCCGCGAAACGGCTCCGGGGCATCGCAGGCCGCGCCACCGCATGCGCGACGGGAAACGGCTCCGGGACGGCGGGACGCGACTCCGGGTCACGGGCCGCGGGCCAAGGGCTACGGAACGCACACTGCGGACTGCGGACTGCGGACTGCGGGGTCGAGGGCTGAAGGCCGCGGGGCGCGGGCCGCTCCCCGCGCTATGCCTGCAGCGACCGCCGGGCCGGGGCCACCCCTCCGGCGACCGCGCGCTGCCGGGGCGCCGCCGTACCCGTCCAGCAGGTACCGCGCCGCGACACGAGGCGGCGCAGCCACAGTTCCGTGGCCGCGAGGTCGGCCAGGCCGTCCAGGGGCAGGGGTTCCCCCTCGGAGGCGGCGCGCAGGGCCTTGCGTACGACGCGGGCCTCGACCAGACCCGCGTCGGCGAGCAGCGGGGCGTCGAAGAGGGCGATCAGTTCGGGGAGCGAGGCGCGCAGGCCGGTCCGGGTGACGGCGGTCGAGGTGGCCTGGGACGGGGTGCCCCAGCCCGGTGGCAGCTCATGGATGCCCGCACCCGCAAGAACCCTGCGCAGGATCGCCGCGCGGGCGCCCGGCTGGACGCGGAGCGATTCAGGGAGCGCACGGGCGGCGCGTACGACCTGGTTGTCCAGGAAGGGAGCGTGCAGCCGCTGGCTGCGGACCTCGGCGGCCTGTTCCAGGACGCGGTGGCCGGCGGCGTGCCGGGCGAGGGCGGCGCGGGCCCGCGCCTCGCCGGGGCGCTGGACGGCGGTGGGCCGGATCGCCGCCTCCTGAAGACGGACCGATACTTCAGCCAGTGCCTCTCCGGTGAGCCACCGGGCCGCGGGGCCCGGGCGGGACCAGGCCAGCGCGGCGAGCGAGGCGTCGGCCGGGGTGTCGATGCCGGGGGTGAGGCGGTTGGCGTCGGACAGCCGGTCGGCCGCCGCTTCGAGACCGGTGCGGTAGGACGTACGGGCCAGTCGGCGGGCGGCCCGGTAGACGGTCAGCGGCACGAACAGGGAGTGTGCGGACGGGCCTTCGGCCTTGGCGAGTGCGGCGACCGGGCGCAGCAGATGGCGGCGTCTGCGGTCGATCAGCAGATCGGCGAGGCGGGCCGGATGCGCGTCGAGTACCTGCCGGGCGCCGTCGCCCACGAAATGGTCGGCGCTGCCTGCGGAGAGGCGGCGGCGGTTGCGTTCGACGAGGACGAGGGAGGGAGCCGGTTCGTCGGTCAGCGGGCCGCTCTCCAGGCCCATGCCGGCGTACGGCAGGGCCTCTTCGCCCGCCGCGACGACGACATGATGGAGCCGCGGGTTGGCGGCGATGACGCGGGCGCGTTCGAGCTCGTCCTCATGGGCGCGGGTCGTCAGGTCGTTGAAGGTGACGGCGAGCAGCCGCTCCCCCGCGCCCGTGCCGTGGCCGAGGATCGTGCCGGGAAGGCCGGGAAGCCCGGCAGCGAGCAGGGCGAGGGTCGCCGACGCACTGCCCCCGGAGAGGTCGGAGCCGATTCCGGGGACGGGTGCGCCCCGGGCGGCGCGGCGTTCGGCAGGGCCCATGCCGGGGACGGGGCCGGGATCGGGGGGGAGGGTCTCCGGTGCATGGCGCGGGGCCAGGAGCCGGGCCCGTACCGCATCGACGAGGGCGTCGCGCACCCCTTCGACGGCGCTCACCGGGTCGAGTTCGGGCGCGGCCACGGCGAGGGAGGCCACCGCCTCGTACCCCGTGATCTCCCGTGACCCCTCGCGGAGGATCAGCGCGTGCCCGGGCGGGATGCGCTTCACCCCTTCGTACGGAGTGCCGTCGCGCAGCGCCTCCGGGGTTTCGGGGCAGGCGAGCAGGGCGGCGAGGTGACCGATGTCGAGCTGGGCCTCGATGAGGTCGGCGAGAGGGAGCGCGGCGGTGGCGTAGGCCGTGCCGCCGGCCCAGGGCGTGTAGAAGACCGGGCGGGCTCCGGCGAGGTCTCCGGCGACGGTGATCCGGCGGCCTATCTGGACGACGGCCGTGTAACTGCCGGTCCATGCCGTGAGGTGGCGCAGGGCCCCGCCGCGTGCGGCGAGCAGGCCGACGCGCAGTTGTTCGTCCGTGGCGCCGCAGCAGCCGAGTACGGCGAGCCGTGCGGTGGGGGTGCCCTCGGCGGTGTCCACCCGGACGGTGCGGATCTCGTCGGGCCGCCAGTCGCCCACCGCCCACAGCGGGTCCGGGTCTCCCCACAGGAGTTGGGAACCCACGGGGTGCATGGTGCGCCCCTCGTCACTGCCGCCGACCGCTCCGGCCGTGCCGAAGCTCGCGGCGATGCTGCTCCAGCCCACCAACCAACGCATCGCCGCCTCCACAGGCTGTGGACAAAATGGCGCAGCAGGGCAGTAACGGGAGAACTCCGGTAACGCACGGCGCCGTTGCGGACATGCTGCCACGACAACGGCGCACAGGAGGGGCTACGGACGGCGCACGTCGTGAGCGCATGCGCCCCTGGCAAAGGCCGGAGAACGGCCGTCGGCCGCGGCGTTCGGCGAACGGCCCGCGCGCGTCGGCCCCGGCCGCAACGGAGTTACGGATTCCGCATGTTGCGTTCCCCGTACGCCTCGCGGCGTAACGGCCGGGATCCGGCCACGGCCGATGCCTCGGTCAGGCGGTGGTCGAGATGTCCGCGAACCCGTCGGCTCAACCTCGACCGACCGGCGACATCAGGCCAATCTCGGGAAACAGGGGAACCACTCAACCGGCGCGCGGCGGAAACATACGCCATCGTTCGTACCCTTTTGCTCCCGGCCGCGCGTGGGACGCGGTGCGACTCGCCCGGGTTCGCTGCCCGCCCCGGCGAAATCCCGGAAGGAATCCCGTCGCACCCTCCACCCCACACCGGCGGAACTCACCGGTGATCCGCACCGCACCGGCTCGACACACGGTCCGGGAGGTGTGGTCACCCCCCGGACCGGTCCGCCGCCTGCGGGGAATGAGGCGACGGTGCTCCCCCAGCCCGCCGATTCCAGTGCGGCGGGCCGACCCACGCAGCAACCATGCAAGCGCTCTCACCGAGGCCGGGCCAGAGCGCACGGGCGGGCGCACGGCCACACACGAGGAGCACGCGCGGACACCCCGAGCAGAGGCTACGGCGAGGGCCGGCGGGGCCGTACGAGCAGGGCACCGGACGCCGCCCCGACGCGCGGGTTCGGCCTGGTGGACGGGGTGGTGGGCGGGGTGGACCGCATCGCCGCCCGCACCCCCGGCACCGCATCCGCCGCCTCCGCCCACCCCTTCCGCACCACGTCGCCGACCACCGCCCGCCGCCCTCCCGGGTGCCGCCTCGGCGGTCTCCGCACGGGGGTACAGCGGCACGGGCAGGCCCCGCAGGGCCTGCCCGGCCCCCCGTCGTTCCGCCACCACTCCCCCGCCGTCCCCACACCCTTCCCCCGCGTTTCCCCCACACTTCTCCGCCCCTCCCTCGCTCTCCCCGCGCTCCCTCCGCGTCCTTCCCCGCCACCCGTCCGCGGTTTCTCCGTCTTTCCTTCGCTCTTCCTCCGCCTTTCCTGCGCGGGACGCCCCCCTCCCGTTCGTCCGTCCCGCCCCTTCCGCCCCTCGGACCGTCCGGCTCCCCGTTGTTCGCCATGAGCAGGCCGGGACGGACAACAATCCCGCCATACGGACGTCCGGCCCTTAACGGTAGGGATGCGGCGAACTACGCTGGGTTTACTGATGTTCTCAGCAGGGCGGCATATTCCTCGGGGCTCGGCCAAATGCGTGTGCGGCCGGAGTGCCAGGTTTCGTCCCTGGGGAGAACCCGGTACGAATGCCGCGCACCACATCGGTGACGCGGCTGCCGTCTGTGTGTCGAGGGGTGGCGCATGTCCAGAGAGCAACGCGGACCGAACGAGAAGCTCGGAACCGTTCTCGCCCTCGCGGGAATCAGCAACGCCGGGCTCGCCCGGCGGGTCAACGACCTCGGGGCGCAGCGCGGACTGACACTTCGGTATGACAAGACCTCGGTGGCCAGGTGGGTCTCCAAGGGCATGGTGCCCCAGGGGGCCGCACCCCATCTCATCGCCGCGGCGATCGGCGCCAAACTCGGCCGGCCGGTCCCGTTGCACGAGATCGGGCTGGCCGACGCCGACCCGGCGCCGGAGGTCGGGCTGGCGTTCCCGCGCGATGTGGGTGAAGCGGTCCGTTCGGCGACGGAGCTGTACCGGCTGGATCTGGCCGGGCGCCGGGCGGGCAGCGGGGGGATCTGGCAGTCGCTGGCGGGTTCGTTCTCTGTGAGTGCGTACGCCACCCCGGCGTCCCGCTGGCTGATATCCCCCGCCGACCCGTCAGTGGCACGCCCCTCGGCGGCGGCGGTGGCGGCCATCCTGGGTACACCCGGCGCACAGGGCGCACGAGGTGCATCAGGGGCGCAGAGGGCGTTGAACCCGCCAGGAGCCTCGCTGACGTCCGGCACCCATGGGCAGCCCGGCGGGTCCGGCTCCGCACCGGCGTCGGGCGGATCCGGCTCCGTACCTGCGCGGGACGCGTCGGGGCAGCCGACGGCAACGGCCCACGGACGCCACACGTCCACCACGCCCGTCCCCTCCGCGCTGACCGGCCACGGAACACAGCTGTCTCCCGGACACAGCGTGTCGATCCCCGTCCAGCCCGGCCCGGATTCCGCGCACGACGTCTCGTCGCTGCGGGTCGGCCACAGCGACGTGTCCAAACTGCGTGAGGCCGCCCAGGACGCCCGCCGCTGGGACTCCAAGTACGGCGGCGGGGACTGGCGTTCGTCCATGGTCCCGGAGTGTTTACGGGTCGACGCGGCACCGCTGCTGCTGGGTTCCTACAGTGACGAGGTCGGCCGGGCGCTCTTCGGCGCGGCGGCCGAACTGACCAGGCTCGCCGGGTGGATGGCGTTCGACACGGGGCAGCAGGAGGCCGCCCAGCGCTACTACATCCAGGCGCTGCGCCTGGCGCGGGCCGCGGCCGATGTTCCGCTCGGCGGCTATGTCCTCGCGTCCATGTCGCTCCAGGCGACCTATCGCGGCTTCGCCGACGAGGGTGTCGACCTCGCGCAGGCGGCGGTCGAGCGCAACCGCGGCCTCGCGACGGCGCGCACCATGAGCTTCTTCCGCCTGGTGGAAGCGCGGGCCCACGCGAAGGCGAACGACGCGCCGGCCGCCGGTGCCGCGCTGAAGGCCGCCGAGAGCTGGCTGGAGCGCTCCAGGGACGGCGACTCGGACCCTTCGTGGCTGGGCTTCTACTCGTACGACCGGTTCGCGGCCGACGCCGCGGAGTGCCACCTCGACCTGAAGGCGCCGCGGCAGGTGCGGCGCTTCACCGAACAGGCGCTGTCCAGACCCACCGAGGAGTTCGTCCGCTCGCACGGTCTGCGGCTCGTCGTCTCGGCCGTCGCCGAGCTGGAGTCGGGCAACCTGGACGCGGCCTGCGCGGCGGGCACCCGGGCCGTGGAGGTGGCGGGCCGCATCTCGTCGGCCCGGACAACCGAGTACGTGCGCGACCTGCTGCACAGGCTGGAGCCCTACGGCGACGAGCCGCGCGTCGTCGAGCTGCGGGAGCGCGCCCGCCCGCTGCTGGTCGCGCCCGCGTAACCGCGTCCGCGCCCGGCCCGGCATCCGGCCCCGTCCGGGGCGGTTCCCCGGGCCGGATGGGCGGGGCGGTTCCCCGGGCCGGTTCCGGGGCCGGATGGGTGGGCCGCCTTCCCAGGCCGGCTTTCGGGGGCGGTTTCCGGGGGCGGTTTCCGGGGCCCGGCAGGCACGAGATGCGCCACGCTGTGCCCGTACGGGTTTGAGTGCGTTGTCAGTGGGTCAGTGCACTATCGGGGTGGGAGGTGGCGTGATGATGACGCACGCGGCGTACGACTGCGATGTGCTGGTGATCGGCGGCGGGATCGTCGGCCTGTCGGCCGCGTATGCGATCACGCGGACCGCACCGGGCACACGGGTGACGGTGCTGGAGAAGGAGTGGGGCCCCGCGCGCCACCAGACCGGGCGCAACAGCGGGGTGATCCACAGCGGGATCTACTACCCCCCTGGCTCCCTGAAGGCGCGGTACGCGGTGCGCGGCAGCGCGGAGATGACCGACTTCTGCCGCGAGCACGGCATCGCGCACGCGGTGACCGGCAAGCTGATCGTCGCCACGGGCCGTTCCGAGCTGCCCCGGCTGCACGCCCTGGTACAGCGCGGCCGGAAGCACGGACTGCCGGTGCGCGAGCTGGGACCCGCGCAGATCGCCGAGTACGAGCCACGGGTGCGGGGCCTCGCCGCGATCCGGGTGGGCACGACGGGCGTGTGCGACTTCGGCGCGGTGGCGGACCGGTTCGCCGCCGAGGTACGGGACGGCGGCGGCCTGATCCGGTTCGGCGCGGAGGTCACCGCGATCGACCGGCGGCCGTGGGGCGTCGCGGTGCGGACGGCGGACGGCCTGGTGGTGCGGGCACGGGTGCTGGTCAACTGCGCGGGACTGTACTGCGACCGGGTGGCCCGGCTGGCGGGCGACGATCCGGGGATGCGCATCGTGCCCTTCCGCGGTGAGTACTACGAGCTGGCCCGGCCCGAGCTGGTGCGCGGCCTGGTCTACCCGGTGCCCGATCCGGCGTTCCCCTTCCTCGGCGTCCATCTGACCCGCGGCCACGACGGCACCGTCCACGTCGGGCCGAACGCGGTGCCGGCGCTGGCCCGCGAGGGATACGGCTGGCCGGTGGTGCGTCCCCGCGAACTGCTCTCCACGCTGAGCTGGCCGGGCTCCTGGCGGATCGCCCGCAGACACTGGCGTTACGGGGCGGGCGAGGTCCACCGTTCGCTCTCGAAACACGCGTTCACGGCCGCCGTGCGACGGCTCCTGCCCGAGGTGACGGAGGACGATCTCCGCCCCGCGCCTGCCGGGGTCCGGGCCCAGGCGGTGCTTCGGGACGGCACGCTGGTGGACGACTTCCTGATCCGCGAGGCCCCGCACACCGTGCACGTGCTGAACGCCCCGTCACCCGCCGCCACGGCCGCGCTGCCCATCGGGCGGGAGGTGGCACGCAGGGCGCTGCTCCGGGCACAGGGGACGGGGTGGAAGCCGCCCGCCGTAGAATCAGGGCATTGTGTCTGAGCCCTTGAACCCCTCCCCCGCGACGCCCGGCGACGCCGCTGCCGAGACGGACAGCGCGTTCCCCTCCGGTGCGCTGCCCACCGATCCGCCCGCCGACGGGCCGGACGGCGCGCCCGCCACCGGGTCAGACGGCACGGTGCCCGTCGGCACGGACGGCGCGACGTCGGCGACGGCCGGAATCCCGGACGATCTGCGCGCCGCCGCCCTGGATCGCGCGCGCAGGCTCCGCCAGGAGCCCCGCTTCCCCGGCGGCCCCGCGGCCGATCCGGCCGGTTCGCACCACGAGCGCCGGATCCGCAGTTTCCAGCCACGCCGCAGCCGGGTCACGCCCGGCCAGCAGGACGCCCTGGAGCGGCTGTGGCCGAAGTGGGGGCTGGACATCGACGGGCTGCGCGTCCTGGATCTGCGCGAGCTCTTCGACGGACTCCCGGTGGTCCTGGAGATCGGCTTCGGCATGGGCGAGGCCACCGCGCAGATGGCCGCCGACGACCCGGGCACCGGCATTCTCGCGGTCGACGTGCACACTCCGGGCCAGGGCAACCTGCTCGGTCTCGCGGACCGGAACGGCGTCTCCAACATCCGGGTCGCCAACGGTGACGCGATCATCCTGCTGCGCGAGATGCTGGAGCCCGACGCCCTGGACGGACTGCGGGTGTATTTCCCCGACCCGTGGCCCAAGTCGCGCCATCACAAGCGGCGGCTGATCCAGCCGGAGTTCCTCGACCTGGCGGCGCAGCGGCTGAAGCCCGGAGCGGTCCTGCACTGCGCGACCGACTGGGAGCCGTACGCGGAGCAGATGCTGGAGGTGCTGACCGCGCACCCCCGCTTCGAGAACACGGCGGCGGACGGCGGCTACGCGCCGCGGCCCGCGTTCCGGCCGCTGACCCGGTTCGAGGGCCAGGGCCTGGACAAGGGCCACGTGGTGCACGACCTGATGTTCGCCCGCCGCTGAGCGGCGGCGGGACGGCCACCGGACGACGCCGGGCCGTCGGCGAGCGGCCACCGGACTCTGACACCGGACCGCCCGGCCACCGCCCGGCCACCGGACTCACGCCGGACGGCCAACGGACGGCCTGAACGGCTGAACGGGGTGCACGGGCCGACCGGAGCGCACCCGGTGAGCCGGGGAACCGGGCCGGGTGAGCCGGACCGGGGAACCGGGCCGGGTGAGCCGGACCGGGGAACCGGGCCGGGTGAGGCGGACCGGGGAACCGGGCCGGGTGAGCCGGGGCGTACGGTCTGCGGCCGACCTGCCCTCGGTCCGGGAGCCGTTCACGCACCGTGGCCGTTGTCAGTCCGGCTCGTTAGGGTCGTGGGGTGTCCGACGGGTCTGTTCAGCGACAGTCACAGCCGGCCGTTCCAGTGCTTGAGGAGCACCTGGTCGGCGAGATCCTGGGTGCCGCGCCGGACCGGGGCCAGTGGCGCTACCGCCCGCGTCGCGTCGGCATGCTGTGGCGGAGCAGGACGCTCCGCGTCGTCGCCGTCTTCACCGTGCTGGCGCTCTGCGGCCTGGTGATCCTCGCCCTGGTCCGTGATCAGACGGGGACTCAGGGGTTCCTCGTCGGTCTGGGCCTGGCCGTGTTGCCCGTCCCGGTGCTGATGACGGCGTTCCGCTGGCTGGACCGGGTCGAACCGGGGCCGTGGCGCAACATGGTGTTCGCCTTCGCCTGGGGTGCCTGCGCGGCAGCCCTGGTCGCGATCATCGCGAACTCCTTCGCTACGCAGTGGATCGCCACCGCCACGGCCGACCCGGGCAGCGCGGACACACTGGGCGCCACGGTCATAGCGCCCGTCGTGGAGGAGAGCGCCAAGGCGGCGGCCGTCCTGCTGCTCTATCTCTTCCGGCGACGGGACTTCGGCGGGATCGTAGACGGGGTGGTCGTCGCGGGCTTCACCGCGACGGGTTTCGCCTTCACCGAGAACATCCTCTACCTGGGCAATGCCTTCGGTGAGGACCAGATGACGGGCTCGGGCTTCGCCTCGGTGACCGCGGCCACCTTCTTCGTCCGGGTGGTGATGACGCCGTTCGCCCACCCGCTCTTCACCGTGCTGACCGGCGTCGGTTTCGGGATCGCCGCGAGCAGCGCGCGCCATCAGCGAGTCCGGCGCTTCGCTCTCCCGCTGCTGGGCCTGCTCCTCGCGATGGGCATGCACGCCCTGTGGAACGGGTCGTCCACGTTCGGCCCGTACGGCTTCTACGCCGTGTACGGGGTCTTCATGGTCCCGGTCTTCGGGCTGGTGACCTGGCTGGCGATCTGGGCCCGCCTGCGCGAGCTCCGTACCCTCGGCACCGAGCTTGCGGCGTACGCCTCGACCGGCTGGCTGTCCCCCGCCGAACCTCTCGCCCTCTCCTCGATGCGGGCCCGCGGCATGGCCAGGGACATCGCTCGCAGGCGCGCGGCGGCGGCAGCGGCAGCGGCCGGTGTTCCTTCCGGCAGACCTCACGGCCACACCCATCACCCGGCACACGTTCCCGCGCACGCCGCCCACCACCCCGCGCACGCCCCTCACCCCGCGCACGCCCACATACCGACTGCCGGAGAGCGGAAAGAGGTCAAGGCCCGGGGCAGGGCGGCTGCCCGCACGGTGGCCGAGTACGAGTCGTTCGCGACCTCGCTCGCCTTTCTGCGCCGACAGGCCCGCCGGGGCGCGGTGGGCCCGGACTTCGCCGAACGCGAGCGGGAGTTGCTGCACCACCTGTGGCAGCGCAGAGAGACCGCGGGCCCCGCGCTCGTGCACGCGGCGCAGGCGACGGGCCGTCTGCGCCCCCGGTTCGTGCCCGCAGCGCACCAGCCGTACCCAGGGCCGGTCCAGGGTCCGGGATACGGGCCGTACCCACCCCACGGCGGCCACACCCCGCACCCGTACGCCGGGCAGCCGTACTCCACACCCCCGTACGCCGGGCAGCCGTACAGCTCGCCTGCGTACACGAACCCGCCGCACACCAACCCTGGGTACGACCGGCCGTGGCACGGACCACAGGGTTGAGACCGGCCGGCCCCGCCACAGGTTGAGGGCAGACCGCCCGGCCGGTCTCAGGCAGAGGCTTCGGTGAGGCCTGCCAGCTCCTGGTCCGTCAGCCGCAGTCCGGCGACGGCCACCAGCGCGGGAAGCTGCTCGACCGTACGGGCCGAGGCGATCGGCGCGGCGACGGTCGGCCGGGCGGCCAGCCACGCCAGCGCCACGGTCGCGATCTCCGCGTCCCGCTCCTGCGCCACCTTGTCGAGCGCGGCAAGCACCTTCTGTCCGCGCTCCGACTCCAGGTGCGTGCCGGCGCTCCCGGCGCGGGCGCTCTCCACGGCCGTCCCCGTGCGGTACTTGCCGGTGAGGAACCCGGAGGCGAGGGCGAAGTACGGGACGGCGGCGAGCCCGGCGTCGGCGGCGGTGTCCTGGAGCTCGCCCTCGTACGTGTCCCGGGAGACCAGGTTGTAGTGGGGCTGGAGAGCCACGTAACGGGCGAGTCCCTCGCGCTCGGAGAAGTCCAGCGAGGCGCGGAGCCGCTGGGGACTGATGTTGGAAGCGGCGATCTCGCGGACCTTGCCCTCCTTCACCAGCTGGTCGAGGGCGGTGATGATCTCCTCGACGGGGACCGTCTCGTCGTCGAAGTGCGTGTAGTAGAGGTCGATGTGGTCGGTGCCGAGCCGACGCAGCGACTCCTCGGCGGCGGCCTTGATGGTGGTGGCGGAGAGCCCCTTGTACGCGGGGTGGGCGCCGACCTTGGTGGCCACGACGATGTCGGAGCGATTGCCGCGCGCGGCGAGCCACTTGCCGATGAGGGCCTCCGACTCACCGCCCTCGTTGCCGGGGACCCAGGCCGAGTAGGAGTCGGCCGTGTCGACGAAGTTGCCGCCGGCCGCCGCGTACGCGTCGAGAACAGCGAAGGACTGAGCCTCGTCGGCGGTCCAGCCGAAGACGTTGCCCCCGAGTGCGAGCGGGAAGACCTGAAGGCCGGAGGAGCCGAGCTTGCGGAGAGAAGTCATGGGGGGAACAACCGCATCCACGGGCTTCACTATTCCGTGGCCTGTACATCTGGCCACGGCCCGCACATCAGACCGTGGCTCCTGCGTCTGCCCCCTCGCCCCTGTGTCGGCCCCCTCGCCCGTGTGTCGGCCCCCGGCCCCTGGCCCGTGCGCCCGAACGGACCCGGCGGGCGGGTGCGGACAGACCGGCAGCCCTGACGTCGGGGGGTGAGCGTCAGGGCTGCCGGGGTTTCGATGGGCCGGACGACCGGCGTGGGCAAACGGTGTCAGATCGTCAGACCCCGGGCCCGCAGCCAGGGAGCCGGGTCGATGCCGGTGCCGTCCGGGGTGTGGACCTCCAGGTGGAGGTGGGGGCCGGTCACGTTGCCGGTCGCGCCGACGCGCCCGATGGTGTCGCCGGTCGTGACCTTCTGACCGATGCTGACATCGATCGAGGACTGGTGGCAGAACCACAGCTCCGTGCCGTCCTCCAGCTCCAGGACCGTGCGGTAGCCGTAGGAACCGGAGTAGCCGGCCGACTTGACGGTGCCGGTGTGGATGGCCTTGATCGGCGTACCGGTCGGCGCCGCGAAGTCGAGACCCGTGTGGTAGCCGGAGGACCACATCGAACCGGCCTCGCCGAAGGTCGAGGTGATCGTGTACGAGGAGGTGGGGATGGCGTAACTGGCGGCGAGCTTGGCAAGCCGCAGCGCCTCCGCCTTCTTCGCCGCCTCCTCCGCCGCCTTCTTCTTCTCGGCGGCGACCTTGGCCTCGGCAGCGTCCTGCTGCTTCTTCGCCTCCGCGGCGGCCTTCTCTGCCGCGGCCTTCTCGGCGGCGGCCTTGACCTCGGCGTCGGCGGCGTCCTGCTGCTGCTCGGCCTGCTGGAGGATGCGCGCGCGGAGGGCTTCGCCCGCGTCGGTGGTGCCCTGCTCCGCCTCGGCGGTGGTGATGCCCGCGGTGCTCAGCGGAGCAGCGGCGACCGCGGCCTCGGCCTTCTCCTCGGGAGTCTCGGACTTGCTCGAGAACAGTGCGCCGACGCCCGGAAGGGACTTGGCGTCGGGGAGATTGTCCGAGATGGAATCGGGCAGAGAGATGGAGACCGGCGGCTTGCTCTGAGCGGTGGCCATGCCACCCGCACCGACGGCCGCGATGACGCCGACACCGAGGACGGTGGAGCTACGGGCCAGACCATTGCGCTGCTTGGCGACGCGGTGCTTGCCGCGCACGGGACGGACGGAGTCCTCGGTGGGATTCCATTCCTCCCAGCTCCTGTCGGGCCCGGAGTCGTCGGCGCGGAAGTCGTTTCCGAAGCCGCTGCCCCGATCGGTCCCGTAATCGGCGGCGTAGGCGGCCCCGTACTCCGTACCGGCAACCGTGCCGGGCCGGGCCGCGAAGTCATCGCCGTACTCGGACACGAACCGGGAGGGAGCTTCGGGGGCAGGCTTGTTGGACGCCACGGGGGCGCACTCCTTTCCTTCCTTCTCGCCTACCGGGTTAGCTGACGGGTTCGGAGCAGGAAGGTCTCCTACGGGTTCCTCCGTCTCATCACAAGACAGAGATGCCCGATTCACCCCATGTAGGTGGTTCCCCGGTTCCCTTGCGGAATTCGGCGCTCGCACACGGTGCCGCCACTGACGGCGGCTGGGACAACCGCGCTGCGTTATCGAACGTTAATAGACACCGGGCTCCGATTCCAAGCTGTTCCCGCTGATCGTTCAGGTCTTTGGCCTGGACTTTACGGGACACAACCGGGTGGAAACGGACGAGTTGATCAGCCTCCGGTAACCATCCGCTTTCTGACGTTGCGTCAAATGTTATGCGGAGGGGTGTCTTTCGACTACGGACGGTGGTATCGCTCCCGACTGCCTTCACCGCGCCCGGCCCGGGGCTCCGCGCCCGGCTTCCCGCCACCTCTCAGACCGACGATCTTCACAGTCGTGCGCCGGCCGGGCTGCCCCTCGACCGGCCGGCCGACGGCGAGCAGCGCCATGTCGTCCGTCGACTCACCGCCCGTATGCAGCCGCACGTCATCGGTCAGCGCGGAAAGCAGCTCCTCGGGCCCGGGGAAGATCCGTCCCCGCAGCCGCTCGGCGGGGTCGTAGAAGACACCTTCGGCGTTACGGGCCTCGGAGAGGCCGTCCGTATAGAGGAGGAGCGTCGCCCCCGCGGGCAGGTCCCACACGTCGACCCGGTCCGGCCACACCCCCAGATCCATCCCCAGCGGCAGCGCGGGCACCGAGGGGCCGAGCACCTCCAGCACCCCGTCCATGTGCAGCAGCAGCGGCTCGGGGTGCCCGCGGTTGACGATCCGCACCCGGCCCGCCCCCGGCAGGACCTCGGCGAGCACGGCGGTGATGAACCCCTCGAACGCGTCCAGGCCGCCACGCCGGTCCGACTCGCGCGCCAGCGCGCGCTCCAGCCGCAGCGCCACACCCTCCAGCGTCTCCTCCTGTTCGGCCGCCTCCCGGAAGGCGCCGATGACCAGCGCCACCGCCCCCACGGCATCCAGCCCCTTGCCTCGCACGTCCCCGACCACCAGCCGGACCCCCTGCGGGCTGTCCGTGACCGAGAAGAGATCGCCGCCGACGAACTCGTCCGCCTGCGCCGCCTCGTACCGCGCCGCCACCTGGAGCCCGCCGATCCGCTCGGGGGGCTTCGGCAGCACAGCTCGCATGGCGGTCTCCGCGATGACGCGGGCCGAGGCCAGCTGCTCGTTGCCGCGCCGCACGACACCGTTGATCACGACTGCGAGCACAGAGACGGTGAGGACAGTGAGCAGTTCGATGACGGGGACGACGTGGATCAGGGTGCCGTGGTAGATCCGCAGCGAGGCGATGGCCAGCAACGCGGCGATCCCGACCCGGACGGTACCGGCGCGCGAGAAGGTGGGAGCGGCGATCAGAGGGGCCGCCGCGAACAGGGGGATGGCGGTGAATTCGGGCGGGCTCAGGGCGTCGATGAGGACACCCCCGACAATCATCAGCGCGGGCAGTGCCCTGACGAACCGGCGGGCCCGCACATCCCCGGCATGCCTCCCCCGCCGCCCCACCCGCTTCCCCACCCGCTTCCCCACCTGCTGCTCTCCTGCCCGGTGCGCCCACGGCCGCGGCAGGTACCGCGCACCACCCCCAGGCTTCCCGGAGCAGGGGCCCGGGGCGACTCCTCGTCGGCCAATGGGGGTACGTGGGCGGACGTACGGCCCGCAGTGAGCGGGCCCGGCGGTCCGGCGTCCGGGGGTTCGGCGTCCGGCGTCCGGCGTCCGGCGTCCGGCGTCCGGGGGCAACGGCAGCGGCAACGGCGCCGGGGAGGCGTTGAAACGCATCAGGCCCGGCACGCTGTATGCGTGCCGGGCCTGATCCTTCAGTAGCGGGGACAGGATTTGAACCTGCGACCTCTGGGTTATGAGCCCAGCGAGCTACCGAGCTGCTCCACCCCGCGTCGGTGAACACAACTCTACGGCATGTTCGAGGAACTCATGACCACCCGACGCCCGCACCCCCCGCGGGCGCCGCCCGGGCCGGCCTGCCGCAGACGCGGTGACCGGCCGGTTTCCGCACGGCACCCCGGGAAGCCCTCTGCCTCAAGTGGAGCTCCCGAGCTCCCAACCCCGGTGCACGAACGGCAGATCGACGTCGCCGGACCAGAACGGACCACCCCGGCAGCTTCTCTGACAACCCGGCATATCACCATCCTCGCCGACGATCTTCACGTCGATGTCCGCTGTGCCGTCAAAGTGTCGAAAACGAGAAGGTGTTGCAAGGAACACGTGTTCTGCCGCAAGGTAACTGCTGCACCCCCCGGACCGGTGGGCTGCCCGTGCGAGCAGGCCCGGAACGCGCATGTCACCGCGCCCGTCAAGCCGCTCCCGGTCTCTCATCGCAGCCTGTCTGGAGGGCCCTCGACGATGACCGCACCGCTCACCCCCGCTCCCGCCCCAGCCCCGGCCGTCACAGCCGCCCCGCCCTCGCCCGTGCGTGGTGCCGTCATCAGCGGTGTCATCGGGGGCCTGATGGGTGCGGTGATGAGCGCGGTGGTGAACTACGCCGCCGTCGGCCTGCCGGACAGCGAATCGGCCAACGCGACGAACCACGCGATATCGGGTCTGATCAGCGGGTTCATCGCCGGTTTCATAGGGATCCTGGCGCACAGCCGCAAGACCTCCGCGGCCGCCCGTGCGGCGGAGACCCAGTCCGCGCCCCCGCTGCCGCAGCAGGCCGGCCCCGTAGAGCAGTCCAGCGACCCGGCAGCGACCGAACCCGCGGAGGACTCCACCGCCCCGGCGGCCACGGCCGGAACCCCCGCTCCCGCCGTATCGGAGAAGTAGTCACCGCACATATCGCAGCGCGTCACACAGCGCCCCGCAGCACTCCACACCACTCCGCGTCACGCCGCGTCGCGCCCGCCCGTTCCCCCTCGCCCGACCGGCGGAACAGGGGAAACCCCAACGGGCGAGTGCACAAATGCGGTGATATGACTGATTTCAGATTCAGCCATTCAACACGGCGCCTGGAGTGGAACGATGGATGACTACCCCTTGCTCAACCTGTTCTGGACCATGCTCTGGTTCTTCCTCTGGATCATGTGGTTGTTCCTCCTGTTCCGGGTCATCATGGACATTTTCCGTAGTGACGACCTGGGCGGCTGGGCGAAGGCGGGCTGGCTGATCCTGGCCCTGGTGCTGCCGTATCTGGGCGTGCTGATCTACGTCATCGCGCGCGGCAGATCGATGGGGACACGCGACATGAAGGAAGCGAAGGAACGCGACGCCGCCTTCAAGGCGTACGTGAGAGACGCGGCGGGCACGTCCGACGCGCACGGTGCGCAGAAGAGCAGCCACGTCGAGGATCTGTCGAAGCTCGCGGACCTCAAGGACAAGGGCGCCATCACGGAAGAGGAGTACCAGCGGGCCAAGACGAAGCTCCTCGTCTGACCCCTCGGGTCTCACGGCGCCGGTGCAGGCCGCTCCGCGGTCGGCACCGGAGTCACCCGTGAACATCCCTCAGCTTCCGTCGTCGTCCGGCCCCGTGGGCGAAGGGGCGAGCGCGGCGAGCGCCACTTCGGCCGCCTCCAGGTGGTGGCTGACCCGGCCGAAGGAGACCAGGCCGCTGCCCGCTCCGGCGGACTCCGCACCGGCGGCGGCGAGTTCCTCGCGGGCACGGCGCAGGACGGGCAGGTGACCCACGGATGCGGCGGCACGGGCGAGTACGCACCACAGCGCCTCCTGGAGGAGGGCGTGCGGGGGCCGGGGAACCGTCGTCAGCGCCTGGCGGGCCTGTTCGGCGGCGCCCGAGGCGGCCAGCAGCAGGGGCGAGAGCCACGGCCGGTAGGGACCGGCGTCGAGGCGTGCGAAGTCCTCGGGGTCGAGGGGGATGTCGCCCCGCATGACCGGGGCCAGTGCCACCAGAGCGGCTGCGCCGCCGGTGAGTCCGGGCATGCCGCAGTCGGCGGACTCCGCCAGGACGTGTGCGTACTGGGGGCGGGCGGCCGCCCAGCCATCGGTCTCGCAGATCCGCAGGGCCCGGTACCAGGCGGTGAAGACCCCGGCGAGCGGGCGTTCGTTCCGCTGCGCGAGCCGATCGATCCGCTCGGCCTCGGCGTCCGCCTCCGCCAGGTCGCTCAGGCCGGCGAGCGCCTGGAGGCGGACGATGCGCCCCAGGACCTCGTGCCCGGGCAGCTGGTGGTCGACGGCCAGCCGGGTCAGTTCGGTGCCGATTGCGTCCCGGCGGGCAGCCGAACCGCAGTCGGCGAACGACTGCATGAAGGCGCCGTTGAGGGCGAACGTCAGAAGTGCGGGGTCGCCCAGCCGCCGGGCGAGCCGTACGGCCTCCTCGGCGGAGCGCTCGGCGCGCTGCCGCCACGGCTCGGTGGTGCGGGGACCGGCCGCCCGGGGCAGCGGTGCGTCGGCGGCGGCATCGCCCCGCGACTCGACCGCCACGACGGACAGCAGCCTGGCTCGCAGCGCGGGCGGCCCGTCGGGGCCGAGCCGGGCGGCGGCCCTGGACAGTTCACCGGCGCCGTCGGGGTCGTCGGCGCGCGTCCACACCGCCGGGACGTCGTAGGAGCCGATGATCCTGGCGGCCAGCTCGGTGTCACCGGTCGTCTCGGCCGCCTCGACCAGGTCGAGGCGGTGCCGCCGTGCCTCCTCCAGGCCGTCGGGGCCGGTCACCGCGAGGTCGCGCAGCAGACCGGCGGTGGCGGAGTCACCGTGACAACCCCGCGCATCCCCGGTTTCACCGAACACCGCGTCCGCGTCGACGACGGCGTCACCCTCAACGCCGCCGTCGGCGGCACGGGCACCCCGGTCGTCCTGCTGCACGGCTTTCCGCAGACCCACCTGATGTGGCGGCACGTCGCCGCCGACCTCGCGGCGGACCACACCGTCATCTGTCCCGACCTGCGCGGCTACGGCGCGAGCGACAAGCCCGCCGAAACCGGCCCGGAGGTCTACTCCAAGCGGACCATGGCCCGGGACGTTGTCCGCCTCGCCGCCGAGCTGGGACACGACCGGTTCGTGCTGGCCGGTCACGACCGCGGCGCCCTCGTCGCCTTCCGCGCCGCGATGGACCACCCGGACACCGTCTCGGGCGCCCTCTTCCTCGACGTACTGCCGACTCTCGACATGTGGGACGCCCTGCACGGAGTCTCGGCCTCGGTCGGCTTCCACCTGTACCTGATGGCACAGGCCCCCGGTCTGCCGGAGGAGATGATCCAGGCGTCCGCCGACACCTTCTTCTCCTACTTCCTCGACGCCTGGACGCAGGACCCGGACGCGATCCCCGCCGACGTCCGCGCCCGCTACCTCGCCGCATCCGCGGCGGCCGTGCCCTCCATCGTCGCCGACTACCGGGCCTCGGCCGGCGTGGACGTGGACCACGACACCGCCGACCGCGACGCGGGCAACCGGCTGGCCATGCCGGTGACCGTCCTCCAGCAGGACTGGGGCAGCGCGCTCGGCTACCACGCCCAGGGCCTGTGGAGCGCGTGGACCGACCACCTGGAGCACCGCACGGTGTCCTGCGGCCACTTCATGGCCGAGGAGGACCCCGCCCTGATCGCCAAGGAGATCCGGGCACTCGCCGGCCGCTGAGAGAACCCTGCCGCCACCGCGTCCTCCGTTCAGCGGCAGGGCCCGGCCGCTGAACGGAAGGAGAAGGCACTCGGGACCAGGTACGCCGTCACTGCTCGGGCAGAGGCGTGCCCGGCCACCAACGGGCACGGCACGCAAAGCCCTTGGCAGGCGCGGGTGATCTCGGCCGAGGATCCGCCCAGCACAGGCTTCTTCGCTGGAAGGGGCCGTCCGACGCGCAGCCGGAACCCCGCACCGCTGGACCGGAGTAGGGCCGCCTGCCGTCACCCTGTCCCCTCACCACAGCGGGCCGCTCACGACGAAGCGCCCCGACCGGTCAAAGCCGATCGAGGCGCCAAGTGGCAGGTCAAAAGGGGTTTCCCCGCCCTGCGTCGCGTAGGCCGTGTGGGACTCGAACCCACAACCAACGGATTAAGAGTCCCGGCACATTCATGCCGGGACGTCCGTTGGGCACTCCGGGGATCCAGAAATTCCTGGTCAGAGACCCGTCCTTGCCGTCCGGTCCAAGATCTGAGCGCGTCGTGCCAACACGTCCGCTCACGCATCGCTCACGCATCGGGGCTCAAGGACTGAGTGTCTGATCGTGCCTGCGGCACTGGCGTCCAGCCCCGGCCCACTTCGTGAACCGACCCCGGAGCGGGGCCTGACATCCCGGACTCACTGCATTGGTGGCAGGACGGCGAGCCCCACCAGCCGAGTGGATGAGCCCCTCCCGTTCCGCCCGGATCGGCCAGCAGGGCTCCTGATCAGGATCCGGAAGTCGTCGGCCTCAGTTTTGGGCCGCCTGCTGTGCGGGGGTAGCGGCGGTGGGCGACGCCCGATCGAGTGATCCTCATAGCGCGCCTACCGAATCACCTGCCGACCAGGGTAAACATGATCCACGCTTCGCGGCTCACCTATCCCTGGAGGCTTGCTTTGCCTACCAAGCGAGCAAACCTGATTTTCGGCATTTCAAGTGTCCTGGCTGTCGCTTCGATGACACCGGCCTTGGCTGACGCCGATCGTGCACCGGCAGCGCATAAAGTCTCATATTTTTCTGATTCTTCTCTTCCCGTAGATAGGGAGGTACCCACATCGGAACTTCCGGCGCATGTACAAAAATAGCTTCGTTCCACCTCTGCCAGCTCGTCGACGCAGTTGCGGACTTCTACACCGCTCGGCTACAAGCTACGCCGCGGAGGACTGCGGGGCGACGGCAAATACATCTACCAGTCGGCAGACATCTACGCGATCGATGCGAGCTGCGGCCAGGGTGGTTGCAAGCCCAAGCAGCAAGTGAAATTACGGTTCAGGGAAAATGTGCAGGGCCGCAATTCCAAGCGCTGGAAGTTGACGATGTACACCCAGCCCTATTCGGGCCCACGCACCTTCAAGACCAGCTACCACTACGAGTGCGGCGTGAACCTCTCAAAAGAGAGGGACCGTACTTGTTCGAGCTGGCGCGATGACGGTGCCGATCGATCCGCCGGCGGCGGCGGGAAAAACGGGCTGGTCGTCGATAAGAACTTCGGCAGAACCCCGAATGTCAAGAAGTTTCCGATGTTCATGATCGATGTCAAGTTCGCAGACGGCTCCCGCTCTCGCGGCGATGACGGTCAGCTCGGGCAGAAATTCCGCGGTTGGGATGTTTGTGTAAAAGCCAAGACCACGAGCCTCTGCAAGACCACCGCGAAGGGCTAGATGACGTGCCCGAATTCGACGCCGATGATCCCGACCGGTTGGCAGGCGAGAGGTTTCGGCGGTGGAATGAACGCTACGCCGAAGAAGAGCCCTTGCTGCCGACTCCAGGATGGTGGCCGTGGCCTCTCCAGGAGGTCAGTCACAGGGATGGTGACCCCGACACGGGCATGGTGGCTGTGGACTTGCTGCCAGAGCATGATCGCGTAGATCCGGAGGCGGTCCTTGTGCGACAACCTCGTGAAGAGCCACCGTTCGACTACGGCTGGCCCGGCGCTGCTTGGCATCCAGAGGACGACCCGGAACTGATCGTGCACGCCCAACAATGGGCCGATGGCCCTTGGCGCTGGATTCTCTTCGTGCGGGGAGACCCCCTCCCGGCCAAGGCGCTGAGGCGTGTCCAAGACGCCATCGAGTGGCGACCTGCCTGGGTACTTTGACGGGCGGGGCCCGTCCGGTCGCAACCATGCAGGGCTGCCGATCTCGGCGGCTGCCCTACCTCCCACCCGGCGAAAGCCGCCGTCAAGGCGCGCCGCGCGGCATGAGCCCGCACAGTCTCGGTACGCAGCCGCCATCTCAGCCGAAGGCAAGCCCACAGAAGGCGTTGCGGACGTCCGCCAAGGGTTGACGGTCGCGGGTGTAGTAGAGCTTGTTGGTCAGGAGCAACGCCCACCGGCGCTGGCCTGGCGAGATCCACATGCCAGTGCCGGTGAAGCCGTAGTGGACCCAGACATCGTCGGTGGGGGTAGTTCCGGGCGCGGGGTGCCAGAACAGACCGCGTACCGGCTGCAGCTCGCCGGTCTGGATGGTCAGCGATTCTGCGGCCCAGGCGGGGCCGAACCCTGCCCGGCTGGGCGTGTTGCTGGGGTTGAGCATGTAGCGCAGGAAGGCGCAGATGTCGTCCAGGACGGTGAAAGCGCCGGCAATCCCGCACACCCCGCCCAGGAGCCGTGCGGAGAAGTCGTGGGCGGTGCCCTTGAGGTGGGTGTCGGTCTCCGGGTCGAGTTCGGTCGGGGCGCATCGTGAGGCGGTCTCGGCGGGCAGCGGCCCGAAGCCGGTCGTATGCATGCCCAGTGGCTGCCACGTCCGCTGAGTCGCGAGCTCGTCGAGGCGCTGGCCGGCAAGATGCTCGGCGAGGTATCCGAGGATGAGGGCGGCTCGATCGGTGTACTCGACGGCCTCGCCGGGTGGACGGTGCAGAGCTTCGTGGAGGACTCCGTCCCGAACGTCTTGTGGGTCCGTGCCGTAGAGGTTCTTGAGTTGGGCTCGTAGGGGGAGACCAGCGGTATGGGTCAGCAGCTGTCGGGCGGTTACGACCCCGAGCGGGTGGCCGTCGACTTCGGACCAGAAGGTGCCGAGCGGGATGTCGAGATCGAGTTTGCCTTCCTCCCAGAGGGCGCCGATCGAGGCCCACACCGCGAGGACTTTCGTCAGGCTGGCGGCATCGAAAATAGTGTCCGCCCGCATCGGCGTACCGGGGGCGTCGGGGTCGAGCACTCCGGTGGAGCCGGAGGCGTGGATGCCGGCAGCGTCACCGACGGCCCATACGGCGCCTGGGTAGACCTTGTCGCGGACGCCTTCGCTCAGGAGGTGTTCGATGCTGTCGGTGCGGTACGTCATGGTCTCCCTGTTCGCCGTGTGCATCCCGCCGGGTCAGCGTAGTGACGTGGGCGGGTCCGGTGGGCGATCGGCGTGGCGGCATTGTCTGCTGTGCGACGTTCATGTGAGGCGGCGGCCCAGGTCGGTCAGGGCTTGAGCGGTCGTCGAGAGTGGGTAGCGGGCGGCGTTCGCGTAGCCCGCCTGTCGGAGAGCGGGCAGCAGTCCCGGTGCGGTCCGCAGCCGGTTCAGTTCGCGGGCGAGTGCGGTGGACTGCGTGAAGTCGGTGGCCACTCCGGACCCTGCGAGGACCTCGGTGAGGCCGGGCACGGGCTGGTACAAGACAGGCAGGCCACAGGCTTGGGCCTCCAGTGCGACCAGGCCCATGGCCTCAAGGGTGGTGGACGGCAGGACCAGTACGTCGTGTTCGGTGAAGGCTTTCCACAGCTGTGGACGGCGGAGCCAGCCGAGATAGCTGGCCCGCACGCCGGCCCGTCGAAGCAGCGGGGTGAAGGCGCGGAACTGGGCTCTGGGGGCGGCGACGCTCAGCTCGACGCCGGGAATGGGAGCCAGGCCGGTGATGAGGCGCTCGACGCCCTTCTCGGATGTCAGCCGTCCTGCGTAGAGCACTCGCAGATGGCTGCTGAACGTGCGGGTGGGCCGGGCCGGTGGATCAGTGAGCAGATGGTCGGGGATGCCCCACGGGATGTGGACGACCTTGCGGCGGTCTGTTTGCGGGGCGAGTTTGAGCAGGTGATCGGCCATGGCGCCGGTGGACACCACGATGGCGTCGGCGGCCCTCGCTGTCTCGCGCAGCACTTGGAGCTGGTCGCGGTGGGTTTCGGCAAACAGCAGGTCGGTGCCATGGACCATCGCGATCCTCGGGTGTGCTGGCAAGGCCCGGAGCAAGGCGGGGGTGGCGCCGAACGCCAGATGCTGCAGGTGCAGAACGCCGATCTGTGCCGGATCGATCGCTGTCACCAGGGCCCGGCGCAGGGCTGCGACGTAGCGACTGAAGCCGGCACCTTCCAGACACTTCCCGGACACGGACAGCAGGTCGAGGCCCGATGGGAGACGGGGCCTGGGGCCCGGGGGTGCCAGCATGAAGGCCCGTGCGGGGATGAGGGGCTCGGCGCCGGTATAGAGGTCGAGGAAGAGTTCGACGCTGCCGCCGGGGCTGCCGGCCGGAAGGTCGAGAAAGGTGGCTGCCAGAGGGCCCGCGGTTGGGCGAACGACGGACTTCACAACGCTCCTTGGGGGATCTCTTCGTACAGGCGGGAGATGTCGATGCCGTTCGTCGCCGCGTACTTGGCGCGTTGTTGCTGGTAGCTGGACGGGCTGCCGACGGTGGTGAGGAAGACGAGCTTCCCGAAGGTCATCCCTGGATAGACGCGGGCGGGCCTGGCGACACGGATCTCCAAGGTCCAGCGGATCGCGTGGCCCTGGTGGCCGAGCGGGGCAGATACGTGGACCCAGATGCCGAGGGCGCCGATGGTGCGGTCCCCGTTGAGGAGCTGTGCGTACGTTTCCGAGCCGGTCTTCTCCAGGGTGACGCCGAGGTAGAGCACTCCGGGTCGCAGGACCAAACCGGTGGTGGGGATGGGGTGTTCGGTGAAGGTGGTGCGGGTGGCGGCGTCGAGGTCGCCGTCAGAGATGCGGATCGTGTCGCCCAGCCGCCAGTCGTACGCATTGGGTGAGATCCGCTCGGGCTCATAGGGCGAGATGGTGATCTCTCCCGTGCTGACGGCAGCGGCGATGGCTGAGCCTGTGAGGATCACGAGGCGACCGCCTGGATGGGCGCGGTGTCCTGCCAGCAGCGGGAGGGCTGGGGGCCGGCGGCACCCTGGTACTTGCCGCGGTACAGGTCGACGTCGCCGGTGGAGACGAAGAACATGATCTGCCCGATCTTCATGCCCGCGTACACCCGTAGCGGGCGGATGGGCGAGAGCATCAAGGTCCACTGACCGTGGAAGCCGATGTCGCCGATCGGCGCGGTGATCTCGACGAACAGGCCGAGGCGTCCGACCGAGGAGCGGCCGAAGAGCAGGGGGACGAAGATGTCCGAGCCGACCTCCTCGACGGTGTGGCCGAGGTACAGCTCGCCGGGCTGCAGGACGTATCCGTCGTCGCCGATCAGGATCGAGCGCGTGGGATTGGTCTGGTGGGCGTCGATCACCTTGGCGGCATACGTCAGCAAGGTCGTACCGAGGCGGACGTTGTAGCTGTTGGGGTTCGTCTGGTCCGGGGTGAAGGGAGTGATCCGTAAGCGCCCGTTGGCCACGGCAGCCTTGATCTCAGGTCCGGTGAGGATCATTACTGGCCTCCTTCTTGGGAGTCGGCGGAGCTGGGGAGCGAGGTGGTCAGGACATGGCTTACGGCTTGGCGAAGGCGTAAGCCCGCTTGACGAGTTCGCCCGCCGAGGTAGCTGTCGGCGAGGTAGTCGGTGGTCAGCACGGTTCGGATCGCCGGGGGAAGAGGCGCAGGGGCGACGATCAGGGGGCCGACGAGTTGGGTGAGGTGGTCGAGCAGCTTGCCGCGGTCCTGGACGTGCTGCTCGGGGAGGAAGGCGTGCACGAGCTGGTTGCCGAAGGGCTCGATGGCCAACAGGTCGCCGAGGGTCAGCGCGGCGCCGAGTGGCACGGGACGCAGGGCGGTCTCGTTGAGGATGACCGCGTCAGCGCCGAGGCAGGAGTGCAGTAGGCCGGCGATCTCTTCGAGCAGTCCGCGGCGATCCAAGGGTGCATCGCGGAGGCGCTCGTCCACAGCGCCGATGGGACTTCTCAGCCGCAGTCCGATGGCTGAGATCTTCTCCATCAGCGAGGTGAGTTCGTGAGGAACGGAACGAGCGTCGGGGAAGGACCCGATGCGGGCGCCCCAGCCGCTGCCGACAGGCTCGGCTGCGGCGTATCCGACACCGAGTTCGCGGCCCTTGACCACGAGGGTGTCGCCGACGTGCACGGGGCCGAAGCTGTCGCTGTGGCAGTGCCCGGCGAAGATGACATCGGCGCGCGGGCAGGCTGCGGCCAGCTTCAGGTCCTCCTCGAAGCCGGAGTGGGACAGCACCATCCACGCGTCAGCGTGATGGTGGTTCTCCTGCATCACTTCGTGGAGAGCCTGTGCCGGGTTGCTGATGCAGTGGCCGGCGCGCTGGTCGGCAGGGATGGCGTTGAACGCCTGCGGGCCCATCACCGCGCTGACAGCGACTCGTCGTCCGCCGATGTCCCGGATGCGTACGCGGTCGAAGAGGGGCGTGCCGTAGTCGTCGGTCGTGTTCGCGCACACCGTCATCCGGCGCAGCTGCGGCTCGAAGTAGTGCGGCCACCCGTGGTTTCCGGGCGCGATCAGGTCGTACAGGGTGGTGAGGACTTCGCGCTCGATGCGTCCTTCGCCGAGGTGGTAGTAGCCGCTCCCCTCGAAGAAGTCTCCGCAGTCCACGATCAGGCTGTCGGTCCTCGCAGCGTGGAGGTGGGCGAGCATCGGAGCCGCCGAGTCGAAGGCGGAGTGGACGTCGGTCGTCGCGATGATCTGTCGCAGTTGCCGGTTCACGGGATCACCTCGCAGATGTCGGCTCCGAGGGCATGCAGCTTGACGGGCAGGTCGGCGTGACCGCGCCGGAGCTGTTCGAGGCCGCCGAGGGTGGTCACGCCGCGAGCGGTGAGGCCGGCGATGAGCAGGGCGGAGCCCGTGCGGATGTCGGTGGCTTCCACTCCAGCACCGGTCAGCTGCTGCGGCCCGGTGAAGCGGCACTGCGTGGGCGACAGCTCGTCGATCGTGGCTCCTAGGCGGGCGAGCTGGGGCAGCAGGTTGCGGTGGCGGCCGGGGTTGATGTCGTCGGCGAACAGGTGGGTGCCGGGCAGGGTGAGGGCCAGGGCCAGCAGCGGGGGCTCGAAGTCCGCGTCCAGGCCGCCGGGGGACAGGGAGGCAATGGCCCGTAGAGGTCGGCCGGTGGGCTGAGCGTCCCGGGCCTGCACGGTGAGGGTGCCGTCCTCGGCGTCGGCGGGAATGCCGAGCCAGCGGAGCGCGGTGATCAGGGGGGTGATGTCGTCGCGGCGTACGCCGTGGATGTGTGCGTTGCCGCCTGTTACCGCGACTGCGCAGGCCAGAGTGCCCGCTTCGATCTTGTCGCCAGGCACCCGCCACGCGATCTCCTCGCCGGAGACGGATCGAGGCGGCTGAAGGGTGAGGACAGCCTCGCTGACCCGGCACTCCCACCCGGAGGCCCTCAACGCCCACACGACACTGAGTACTTCGGGCGACAGATTCGGTTGGCCCAAGCGCAGCGGCCGTCCGGCGACGACCGTACGCAGGACAGCCGCGATGGTCGCTCCGCGGGAGCGGAAGGGGAGCATGATCGACACCGTCCCGCGTCCACCAGTGGCTGCCTCCACGAGGTGGCCGCGGTCATCGACGGTCGAGCGGTCGCCGAACCGCTCGTACACCTTGAAGTGCTGCTCCATCTCACGATCCCCGATGGCGCAGCCGCCCGGCCACGGCAAACGGGCCCGCCCATAGGCGCCGAGAAGCGCCGGGACCAGGTAGTACGAAGCTCTGATCCGCGCAGCGACCTCGGGATCGGGATCCGGCCGCTGCTTGTCGCTCGGCAGAATCACCGTGGTGTGTGGATCGCTGACCGGGCGGGCCGCGTGCCAGCCGGACTGCTGGAGGAGGGTGAGCATCGTCCCGACATCCGTGTTGGCCGGGACGTTGCTCAGGTGCACCGGGCGGTGCATGGCTGCGGCGGCGGCCAGCAGGGGCAGAGCCGCGTTCTTCGACCCGTCTACGGTCACGGCCCCGGCGAGCGGAACGCTCGGGCGCACGGCGACGACTTCTGCGGCGACTGGGGGAATGCGTACGGCTGGCAACAGTCAGCTCCTCATCTGGGACACGTGTGTGGCGACGGTGGGAAGCGGGGCGCTGAGATCGAGCTCGGCCCAGCAGCGCTTACCGGAAGGCAGCGGGTCGAATCCGTGGCGGTCGGCGAGTGCGGCGACGAGGAACAGGCCGCGTCCGTCTTCCTCTTCCGCATCCGGCAGGCCGACTTGCGGGATGTCGAAGCTGGTGTCGATCACCGTGATCCGTAGCGCCCCGTCGCTGAGGTAGGCACCAGCCGTGATCGGTCCTTTGTCTGCGTGCCGTACCGCGTTGGTGATCAGCTCCGAGGCCACCAACGCAGCCGCATCCAGGAGCGCAGGGCCGAGAGCGGCACCCCAATCCCGTATCGCCTCGGCGATCTGTCGGCGCGCCGACGCGGCGCCGGCAGGTGTGCCGTGGACGGGAATCCGGATGTGGTGCGCTTCCATGAGCGGCCTCCTGATTGGTTCGGCCACTCCACGTAACCGCCGGACGAGCCTCTTGAACCAGGGCGTGTGCGGGTGCTGCATCGTCTATGCAGGAGCTGCATCACGGTGCACTGCTGGTCCCTTACGCTCGGTCGGGAAGGCAGGATCGGCGACGGCGGGAGGAGCCGTGGCGCAGATGGCCGAAGATCACAGCGAAGCGAGACGGATCGGTGAAGTGATCCGTCAGGCCCGCGTATTACAGCGGCGTTCGCAGAAGGAAGTCGCCTTCGCCTTGGGCTACCACCAGTCCAAGGTGAGCCGGCTGGAAGGCGGCAGGGGCACGGACGATGTCCGTATGCTGCGCGAGGTCTCGCGCGTGCTGGCGATTCCGCCCTACCGCCTCGGCCTCGCCTCCACCTCGGACATCAACCACTCCGAACCCGAGACAGAGGACATGCACCGCCGTACCGTTCTCGCCGCCGGCATCGCCGCGCTCGCTGCACCGACCCTCCCCAGCACCGCCCATCAGGACCTGGTCCAGTCCCTGCTGCCTGGAACAGCCCGTGTGACTGCCGAACCGATGCCGGATCTCCAAAGCATGCGAGACCAAGTCACAGGCGTATGCCGCCTGTTCTACACCTGCGACTACACAAAGCTGGAAGGCACACTGCCCGTCCTGATCGGGCAGTTACGGCAGGCCATCAGCGACAGTCCCGGATCGAGCGACCTGTCCGGGCTCCTCGCCACGGCGTACCAGACCTCGGCGAGCCTGCTGCTCAAGCAGAGCGACCAGGGCAATGCCTGGCTCGCGGCCGGACGCGCCATGTCCGAGGCCGAACGCTCCGGCGACCCCGTCGTCCTCGCCTCCAGCGTCCGCGTTCACGCCCACGCCCTGGCACGCGACAGCCACACCGCTCAGGCCGTCGCCCTCGTCCGGCACACCGCCGACCAGCTCACGGGCTCGTACGACCAGCGCTCCCCGAAGTACCTCGCGGCACTCGGACTGCTGCTTCTGCGCGGGGTCACCGCCGCCAGCAGCGGCGGCGACCGCTCCGCCACCCGCGACTTCCTCACCGAGGCGAAGGAAGTCGCCCGCTACGTGGCACTCGACAGCCCCGACGCCTGGGCCAACTTCAGCCCGACGAACGTCGCCCTGCACGGACTCAGCGCGGCCGTCGTCTTCGGCGACGCAGGCGTCGCCCTGGACACCGCCCGGCCTCTCATGCGCCGCCACATCCCCGTCCCTGAACGTCGTGCCGCCCTGTGGATCGAGGCCGGCCGCGCCTACAGCCAGCAGGGCCGCCTGGCGGACGGGTACCAGGCGCTTCGCATCGCGGAGAGCTGCGCGGCCCAGGACATCCGTCGCCCCGCCGTCCGTGAGCTGGTGGCCGACATGGCCGCCCGCGACCGCCGTCGTACGCTGCCGGAACTGCACCGTTTCAGCCGTCAACTGGGAGTCCCCGCGTGAGTGATCAGCCGGACCGGCAGACCAAGAAGCCCTTCCTCTACGTCGTCGTGTGCGCCTCCGGCATCGCCGGCGACGTCGGCATCCTGATCACCGCGGCCCAGAAGGCCAACTGGGATGTGGGTGTCGTCGCCACCCCGCAGGCCCTCGGCTTCATAGACACCGAGGCGGTCGAGGCACAGACCGGCTACCCGATCCGCTCGGCCTGGCGCTCGCCCGGCGACCCACGGCCGCTGCCGCCCGCCGACGCCATCGCAGTGGCCCCGGCCACCTTCAACACGATCAACAAATGGGCTGCCGGAATCTCGGACACCCTGGCGCTGGGCATCCTGTGCGAGGCGTACGGCTTCGGCATCCCTACTGCCGTGATGCCCTACCTGAACTCGGCGCAGGCCGCCCATCCCGCATACAGCCACAGCCTGGAGCGGCTGCGCGAGATGGGCGTCCTGATCGGTTCGTACGAGCCCCACAAGCCGAAGGCCGGCGGTGGGGCGGACCAGTACCGCTGGGAAGAGGCGCTGGAACTGCTTGCTCCCGAGCTGTCCGCACGGGCCTGATCGGCGCCGCGGTGCGGGCGGCGGGGCTGCTGCCGGGTGGGCGGAGGCAGCAGCTTGCTGGGGCCCTGGGCGAGGGGACCAGGGGCGGGAAGGTCCGCGAGGCGGCGTCTGCGTCAGGTCAGCGCGGGCGGGCTGTCGGCATCGTCCAGGGTGCGGTGACCGAGAGCCAGGATGTCGCACCGCGTAGTACCAGTTGGCCTTGTGCGGTCTGGTCGTCGCCCTGGTTCCGCGTGCCCGTAAGGCTTCCTCCGTAGCGCCCGCCGTCGGACCGACCGCTCAGGCATCACCCACGCAAGCCCCGAAACGACGAAGCGCCCCGGCCGGCCGAAGCCGGTCGAGGCGCCAAGTGGCAGGTCAAAAGGGGTTTCCCCGTCCTGCGTCGCGTAGGCCGTGTGGGACTCGAACCCACAACCAACGGATTAAAAGTCCGCTGCTCTGACCAATTGAGCTAACGGCCCTCTGCGAATCACCCCCGAGCATAGCCCGCCACGGCCCGGCCGCCGATCGGGTATCGGTTGCCGGGCCCCGTCGTCGTCGCAGCGGCCCTCTTCAGCGGGGTGTATTGCGGGCGATCGTGCGCTTGTGATCCGGATTGAGGAACCAGTGGCGGGCCGAGGCGAACCACCAGGTGGCGGCGAAACCGAGGACCACCAGGACCGCGACCGGGGCGTAGTTGAAGGTCTTCCAGGTGACGGGCGAGATCTGGGGCAGCATGAAGAGCACCGTGATGACCACCACCCACACCACCGCGACGATGCCGACGGGGCGGGACCAGCGGCCGAGGTGCCAGGGGCCGGGGCGGAAGTCGTCGCCGCGCAGGAGGCGGAGCAGGGTCGGGATGACGTACGCGATGTAGAGGCCGATGACCGCGATGGAGGTGACGGCCGCGTACGCGGTGTCGTTGATCAGATACGGGAGGCCGAGGACCAGCGCGCCGGAGGCGGCCAGCCAGACCGCTGCCACGGGGGTGCGGGTGCGGGGGCTGACCGTGTGCCAGACCCGGGAGTAGGGCAGGGCGCCGTCCCGGGAGAACGCGTAGATCATCCGGCTGTTGGCGGTCACGGAGGCCATCCCGCAGAAGAGCTGGGCACCGATCACCACCAGGAGGAGGAGTTTGCCCGTGGTGGCGCCCAGGGCGTCGAGGAGGATCTGGGCGGGCGGGGCGCCGGTCGGGGAGCCCAGGGCACCGTCGTACGACTGGATGGCGAAGGTGAAGCCGAGGAGGAGGACGAAACCGGCGATCCAGGAGGTCCAGATCGACTGGACGATGCCGCGCGGGCCGGCGGTCGCGGCGTCGTGCGTCTCCTCGGTCATATGGGCGGAGGCGTCGTAGCCGGTGAAGGTGTACTGGGCCATCAGCAGCCCGATCATCACCACGTAGAAGCCGCTCCCCCACCCGGTCTTGTTCACGAACTCGGTGAAGACGAACGACGCCGACTGGTGCGAGTCGGGTACGAAGGTCAGCGCACCGACGATCACGGCGACGCCGAGCACGTGCCACCAGACGCTGACGCTGTTGAGGAGCGCGACGATGCGCACGCCGAAGGTGTTCAGCAGGCCGTGCAGCAGCAGGATCGCGGCGAAAAGGAGGATCGTACGGCCGGACGTGACCCGGAAGTCGAACTGGAGGTTCAGGTAGGCGCCGAGGAACGACGCCGCACCGAAGTCGATCCCGGCGGTCACGGCGACCTGGCCCAGGACGTTGAACCAGCCCGTGAACCAGGCCCAGGCAGCCGCCGAGCGCGGCGGAGCCAGCCGGTGCGCCCAGAAGTAGAGGCCGGCGGAGGTCGGGTAGGCCGAACAGATCTCGGCCATGGCCAGACCGACGAACAGCGTCATGAGGCCGACGCCGACCCAGCCCCAGGTGATGACGGCGGGGCCACCGGTCTTCATGCCGAACAGATACAGCGTCAGGCAGCCGGAGAGCACCGAGATGATCGTGAACGAGACCGCGTAGTTGGAGAAGGCGGACATCCGGCGGGCGAGTGTCTGCGTGTATCCGAGCTGCGCCAGACGCTCCTCGTCGGAAACGCCGGGTGGCGGCTCGTCCTCGCTGATGTCTGTTGTCATGACCCCAGCGATGCCCTGGCCCCGGTGTCCGCATGCCGCCGCCGGGGTCACGAGTGGGAAAACATGGCGTACGACGGCGTACGACGGCGCGAGGGCGCGCCCTCGTCCTCACCCGTGCCGGGGTGGCAGCCGGGTCAGAAGATTCCCTTGTAGGTCCACCCGGTCGCGATCTGCGTACGGCTGCCGAAGGAACCCTTGCCGTCACCGTTGTTGCGGAACAGCTTGCCCGCCGAGTCGCGCTCGACGATGTCCGCCTTGCCGTCCCCGGTGATGTCACCGACTCCGACGATGGTGTCGTACGAGGAACCCCAGTCCTTGAAGACCAGCACCCGCTCCTTGAACTGGCCCGACGCCGTGCCGTTGTAGCGCCAGAGTTCGTTCGACTTGTCCGTGGCCAGCAGGTCGCCGTACCCGTCGCCGTTCAGGTCGCCCACCCCCACGACCTTGGTGTAGGTCCACTTGGAGCGGATCTTCTTCCTGGCCGCCAGGGTCCCGTCGCTCTTCACCGGGAAGAGGTGGAGGTCGCCGGTCGTCTTCTCCCAGCCGAGCAGATCGGCACGGCCGTCACCGGTCAGGTCACCGGCGGTGGTGAGGGTCTTGTACACCTGGAAGCCCGTGCCGAGCTTCGTGCAGGCGGTGGTGGGCGTCACGGCCTTCCCGCGCGCGGGACTGCAGCCCCGCAGCGATCCGTCCGTCATGCGCACCAGCACGTCGTTGCGGTGGTCGTCGGTGAGGTCCCCGAACGGGACGGCGACCACCGACGTCGGCCAGCCGCCGCCCGAGGTCTTCCCGGAGAACTTCCCCGCCCCGTCGCCGTGCTGGAAGGTGAACTCGCCCCTGGTGTTCAGGGTGAGCGCGTCCCCGATGCCGTCACCGTTGTAGTCGCGGTGGACCGGGGCGCCGCCCGTCACCTTCAGCGTGCCCGACCTCGTCAGCGGTGCGCCCGAACCGTCGGCGGGCTGCGCCGTCAGTGTCCAGGTGTACGCCCCGTCGGGCACCGGGTGGCCGGCCGACGGCACGCCGGACCAGGAGGGGTCGACCAGCCCGCGCGTCTCTCCTCCGGAGAGCGTCTGCACGGTGACGCCCGTCGCCTTGTTCTTCAGCGACAGCTTCCACGACCCCACCGCCTTGGACAGCCACCATCTCGGGGTCCAGGGAGAGCCCTCGTTGTCCACGTCGACGGCGTCCTTCACCGATGAGTCGATCTGGACGAGCGGGGACGAACCGGTCCCGGTCGGCGCGAGGTGCACCTTGTGGTCCGTGCCGTTGTACGCCACCAGGCCGCTGTGCGGGTCTGCCGTCCAGCCGGCACCGGGAACGGACGAGCCGGCCGTTCCCGTCACCACGTCGGTGGCGGAGGGATCGGTGAGGTCCGTGACGACCACCCGGTTCCCGGCGTCCAGCCGGGAGACGAAACCGTCGCCGAGCCGGCCTGGGGTGACGCCGGCACCGACCTTCCTGGCCTTTCCGTCGGCGAGCGAGACGACGCCGGCGGCGGTCGGTACCGCACCGCACTCCCAGTAGAGATAGCGCTCGGAAGCCTGCAGGACGGGAGCGGCGCACGACGCCCCGGTGGTGAGCGTGCGGGTCGGCGTGCCCTTCGCCACGGCGGTGGCCGTCAGCTTGCCCGCCGTGGACAGCTGCCAGAGCGTGTTGCCCCAGAGGGCGGCGGCCCCGGCGGGCACCGTACGCACCACCTTGAGGGAGTCCAGGTTGCGCACTTCGGTGCGCGCCTCGGTACCGGTTCCCGTCCCGTACGCGACGTAGTGGCCGGACACGCCGTAGACCTTGGGCGCTGTGGCGCCGACGTTCACCTGACGTCCTGGGGCGGGATGGTCCTTGTCGGCCACATGGATCCGGTACCCGTCGCTCTCCTGCGTCGTGTACACAACGGATCCGTCGGCTGTCGGGTACAGGTCAGGGCAGCCCGCCGCGTCCTCGCACGCCGCGCTGTACGAGTCGGACTCCGGTCCGAGGCGCGTCCGCCCGTTCACCGAGGGCGTGCCCGTCAGCGCCGGCTGCCGCTCGTAGAAGCCGATGCCGCTGCCCGACGGATCCGTCTCGTACGTGACGAGCCGGTTCCCGCTCAGACCCAGCCGCGCGCTCCGCGACGGCTCCCACGGCACGGGGAGGACCTCACTGCGTTGCGGCGCCCCGTCCGGGCCCACGGTGTAGCGCTGTACGGCGTAGTCGCCCGAAGGTCCGTGGCCCAGGACGACCAGGCTGCCGTCCGCGCTTGCCAGTGCGCCGCGCCCGTAGGCGAAGGAGAGCAGCGCGGTGGTCGTGCCGTCGGGTGCGATGGCGTGGAGCACACCGTTCACGCTGCTCACCCAGACCACGTAGTCGCCGAGCAGGAACGTGAGCGGACTCCCGGTCGACGAATCGACGGGTATCTCGCGAGGTGCCGCCCCCGGATCGGCGCGGGAAAGCACCTTGACGCTCTTGGACGCGGTCGAGTACCAGGACACGGAGTCCTCGGTGACCTGCATGTTCTTCGGCGCTTCGGTGATCGGCAGCTCGGTGAAGGTGCCGTCGTCCAGATCGACGAGCCCGTAGTGGACGACCGATCCGAGCCCGTACGCGACAACCGTGCTGGACATGTCGCCGATCCCGTACGGCGGCAGCTGGGCGGCGCCGCACACGGCGCCCGGGGGCAGCCCGGTCACCTTGCGGTCGACGAGAGCGGAACCGTCCAGGCGGAAGAGGTGGCACTCGCCTGCCGCGTCCCCGCTCCTGGTGTAGGCCACGGCGGTCTCACCGTGCACCGTCAGAAGGCTGAATCCCTCGGGCAGTCGCATGGTCCGTGCGGTGCCGCCCGGAACGTCGACCAGTTCGACCGTGTTGTCGGGGCCGCGATAGGCGATCACGTCCGCCATGGTGTTGACGGAAGGGCCGGAGGCGTCCTTCACCGGCACGAAAGAGGTCTCGCCGCTCGCGTAGTCCGTCCAGCCGACGCTGCCGCTCATCCGGTACGCGAAGCCGGTGCGGCCGGCGCTCACGGGATAGACGGGGCTGATCGTTCTGGTGATCGAGTCCAGCACCGCCTCGGACGCGGGGACGGCGGCGCCGGCCGGGCCTCCCAGTGGCCCCAGGACCCCGGCGAGAGCAGCGGCGACCCCCACTGCGGCAGTGACGTTTCGGAGTGCACGAGGGCGTGCCAGGACATGACGTCCCACAGGGGGACCTCCCCAATCTGCGGAGGCCGGAACGCGGCATGGCGCTTTCCGGGCAGCGAAGAGGGGTGGGGCCCTCGGGCGGTACCGCGTGCGCGGGCACGGGACCGGGAAAGTTCGTGTGCACAAGTACGCGTGTGTGGGCCACGTACCTGGAGGACGCAGGTTATCAGCGGTGGCCCCCTTGGCATGGTCTGCTCAGGGAATGCCGAGAGGCCCTGCCCGGCGCGGTGCGTCGGGCAGGGCCTCTCGGTCAGGCGGTCAGCCGGTATCAGCCGTTGCGCTTCCAGCGCGGCTTGTCGTCGCGGCGGCCGAAGGAGCCGGTGCTCGTACCGGTTCCCGTGGAGCGGTGGTCGTCGCGGCGGCCGGTCGGACGGTCGTTGCCGCCGGAGCGGAAGCCGCCCGACGGACGGTCGTCACGACGGTCGCGGTTGAACGGACGGTCGCCGCCGCCGGAGCGGAAGCCACCGGAGGGACGGTCGTCACGACGGTCGCGGTTGAACGACGGACGGTCGTTGTCGCGGCGCTCGAAGGAACGGCCACCGCGGTCGTCACGACGGTCGCCGCCGGAGCGGAAACCGCCCGACGGACGGTCGTCACGACGGTCGCGGCTGAACGACGGACGGTCGTTGTCGCGGCGCTCGAAGGAACGGCCGCCACGGTCGTCACGACGGTCGCCACCGGAGCGGAAACCGCCACCGACCGGACGGTCCTCACGGCGGTCGTTGCTGCCCCGGAACGACGGACGGTCGCTGCTGCCCCGGTAACCGTTGCTGCCGGCCGGACGGCCGCTGCGCTCGCCGACACGGTCGTTGTTGCCCCGGTAACCGCCCCGGTCGCCGCCCCGGTTGTCCCGGCGCTCGTAGTTGCCCCGGTCGTCGCGACGGTCATCGCGCGCCGCGGGCTGCTCCGGCACGGAGGTGGCGGCCAGCAGTGCGGCCTCCGCCTCGGCGGTGACCTCGGCGACGGCCGCCTCGGGGTCGTCGCCCCGCTCGCGTGCGGCGCGGGCGACCAGCCGGTCGGCCTCCTCGCGCAGCTCCACGGCACGGCGCTGGATGCGCTCCAGCTGCTTGGTCAGGTCGGCGGCCTCGCGCTCGGCCTGCTTGGCGGCGTTGTTCGCGGAGTCGGCCTGGACCTCGGTGAGCGAACGGGCGCCGGTGATCTCGGCGACCTCCGGCTCGAAGACGCCCGCGCCCTGGACGATGTGACGCGAGGCGTCGACGCCCGCGTCCTCCATGAGGCGGAAGATCTGGCGGCGCTGGTGCGGCAGCGCCAGGGAGACGACGACACCGGACTTGCCGGCACGGGCGGTACGGCCCGAGCGGTGCAGGTAGTCCTTGTGGTCGCCGGCCGGGTCCACGTTCAGGACCAGGTCGATGCCGTCGACGTGGATGCCTCGGGCGGCGACGTCGGTGGCGACCAGGGCGTTGACGTAGCCCTTCTTGAAGTCCTCCAGAACGCGGGTGCGCGCGCCCTGGGTCATGCCGCCGTGCAGCGCGTCGGCCTTCACACCGGACTCGATGAGCTGCTCGGCGATGCGGTCCGCGCCCAGCTGGGTGCGGACGAAGATGATGGTGCGGCCCTTGCGGGCGGCGATGGCGGAGGTGACCGGCGCCTTGTCCTTCGGCTTCACGACGAGGACGTGGTGCGACATGGTCGAGACGTTGCCCTGGGCTGAGTCGACCTCGTGGGTGACCGGGTTGCTCAGGTAGCGCTTGACCAGGGTGCCGATCTCGTTCTCCATGGTGGCGGAGAAGAGCATGCGCTGGCCGCCGCCGGGGATCTGGTCGAGCAGCTCGGTGACCTCGGGCAGGAAGCCCAGGTCGGACATCTGGTCGGCCTCGTCGAGGACGGCGACCTGGACGTTCTCCAGGGAGCAGGCGCCCCGGTTGATGATGTCGCGCAGCCGGCCCGGGGTGGCGACGAGGACGTCGACACCGCGCTCCAGGGCGTAGATCTGGTTGCCCATCGACGTACCGCCGCAGACGACCTTCATCTTCAGGCCGAGCACGTCGCCGTAGGGCTGAAGCGCGTCCGCGACCTGCATCGCGAGCTCACGGGTCGGGGTGAGGATGATCGCGCGGGGCTTCTTCTTCTCGGTGTGCCCACCGGCCAGCGCGGCCAGGGTCGGGAGACCGAAGGAGAGGGTCTTGCCGGAGCCGGTACGGCCACGGCCCAGGATGTCCTTGCCGGCCAGGGCGTCCGGGATGGTCGCGGCCTGGATCGGGAAGGGCGCGGTCACACCGTTCTGCGCGAGCTTGCGGACGATGCCCTCGGGCAGGCCCAGGTCGGCGAACGTGATGGTCGGCTCGGCGTCCGCCTCGTCGGCGGCGGTGTCGGCCTGCGGGGCGTCGGTCTCGACGGACTCGGCGGCCTCGGCGACGACGGCCTCTGCGGCCTCGATGAGCTCGTCGTTCTCGACGTTCTCGGGCATGACGGTGTGGTCAGAACTGGAAATTGACATGCGAAATGCGAAACCTCTCGGAGTCTCGGCACGCGCCCGTAACTCCGTGTTTTCGCAATTTCGACCGCCTCAATGCGGTCCAGCCACGGCAAGGGAGAGTACGCGCCACGCGGCGCTCTTCTGTGTCGGCGCCGGGCAATGGGATCAAACGATCTACCACCATACGCACTCTCACCCACATTGCGCAAACCGCCTCCGGTCCGCCACCCCCTCAGGCCGGCCCCACCTGCGGCGATGCCTCCGGAGTCCGCATCGCGTAGACGCTGTCCGGAGCGCCCCAGGCCTCGTTGTGGAGCTGAGCGGCCGGCGAGGCCGAGGGCGCCGGTGACACCGGCTCGGAAGGCTCCGGCTCGGGCTCCGGCAGCTCCGGCGGCTGCGGGGTCCCCGGGGTTCCGGGCTCCGGTACGGGCGGAGCCGGCGACTCCGCCGGCTCCGGAACCCCGGGCCCCGGGGCGGAGGGCGTCTGCGTCGGCGGCCGGCCGGCCCGTACCTCTCCCGGCCGGCCGGTGGCGGTGCCGGGGCTGCCGGAGGGGGCGGCCGAGGCACTCGGGTCGGCGGACCGGTCGCCCTCGCGCCCGGAGTGCGCCCCGGCGCCGCCACCGGTACGGACCCGGCCGGTACCGGACACCGTGGATCCGTCCGGCTCCACCGCCGAGCCCTCCGGAGCGGAGGCGCGGGAGGGCTCGGGCTCCCCGCCCTCGGAACCGATGCTCATACAGCCGGTGGACGCGGCGATCGTCACCGCGGTGACGGCCGCCCAGCGGACGGGAACGGGCAACTGGCGCACGGGGGCACCTCCGGAGGCGCGAAGAAGACGAGGCATCGCGGAAACGAGCCGGGAGCGCTGTGCCCAACTCCCGCCGCCCCGCCGGGGACACGCTCCCGGGCAGGACCGCACACCTCATTCACACCGCGCGGCTGGTGCCGCAGCCCGCCCGCGACCCCCGCAAGCCGCAGGCACGCGGGCGTCGCGCGACCCGCGTGCGCGGCCCCCGCCACCACCCGAACCCGCGTGCGTACAACGTCCCGCCGCGGCCCGCCCCGGTCCCGAGCGCGCCGCGCCGCGCAACTCCTCACCCGTACCCGAGCGCGTGCAGCCTCTCGTCGTCGATGCCGAAGTGGTGGGCGATCTCGTGCACGACCGTGATTTCCGTCTCGGCGACGACGTCCTCGCGCGACTCGCACATCCGCAGCGTCGGCCCCCGGTAGATGGTGATCCGGTCCGGCAGCACCCCCGCGTACCACTCGCCGCGCTCGGTCAGCGGCGTGCCCTCGTAGAGGCCGAGCAGTTCCGGGTCGTCGGACTCCGGTTCGTCCTCGACAAACACCGCGACGTTGTCCATCAGCCGGGTGAGCTCCGGCGGAATCCGGTCCAGCGCCTCGCCGACCAGCTCCTCGAACGCTTCCCGCGTCATCTCCAGCACCCCGCCATTGTCACGTACGGGCGCCGGATGTGCCCCGGCGCACCAAAGGCGCATATCTGCCTTGCGGCCGGGGCATACGCGCCCAATGGCCCGCGACCCGTTCCGTGCCGCAGCAGCCCGCGTCCGGCACCTCCTCCGCTCCCGCCCACGCCCACGCTCCGTCGGCCGGCCCGGCGGGCGTTCCGGCGGCGGCGGTGCACTCGCCGGTCCGGCCCGTCCGTTCGCCCACGCGCTCGGCCTGGTCGCCGTCGTGCTGTTCGGCGCCTGGCTGGGGCTGCTCGCCGTCGGCAGTGTCCGTACGCCCGTGGGCCCGATGGACACGACCATGACCCTGCGGCCTTCCCTCAGCGGCGGCACCACGATCGACGTGTCCCCGCTCGGCGCCCTCGAACTGGACTCGCACCACGCCCCGGTCCGGCTCGACGTCGACGTCGACCGCCTCGACCCGGTGCGCTCCGAAGCCCTGGTCCAGCACCCCGAACGGCTCGCCGGTCTGGAGGACGAGGTCAGCGCCGATGTCAGCGCCGGCACCCGTGAACTCGCCGAGCGCTCCGTCGTCGCAGCCGTCTTCGGCGCCACCGCGCTCGGACTCGCCGTCTACCGCAGGCCCCGGCGCGCGCTGGCCGCCGGAGGTCTCGCGCTCACGCTGCTGGCCGCCTCGGGCGCCGGGGCGTACGCCACCTGGAACCCCGAGTCGGTCCTGGAGCCGAAGTTCTCCGGGCTGCTCTCCAGCGCCCCCTCCGTCGTCGGCGACGCCCGCTCGATCGTCACCGAATTCGACGTCTACCAGCAGGAACTCGCCCGGCTGGTCACCAACGTGACCAAGCTGTACGACGCCACGTCGACGCTCCCCGTGTACAGCCCTGACCCCGCCACGCTCCGCGTCCTGCATGTCTCCGACATCCACCTCAATCCGGCGGCGTGGCACATCATCGGCTCACTCGTCGAGCAGTACGGCATCGACGTGATCATCGACTCGGGCGACACGATGGACCATGGAACGGCCGTGGAGAACGGCTTCCTCGACCCGATCAGCGATCTGGGCGCGCCCTACGTCTGGGTACGCGGCAACCACGACTCGGCGATGACGCAGAAGTACCTGGAGAGCGACAAGCGCTTCAGGAACGTGCATGTGCTGGACGAAGGCCGCGCGGTGACCGTCGGCGGTCTGCGGGTCGCGGGCACCGGGGACCCGCAGTTCACCCCGGACCGCACGGGCCCGGAGCAGGCCGAGGGGGCCCAGCGGGCGGCGGGCCTGAGGCTCGCCGCCGCGCTGCGCGACCAGCGGCGGGCGGGCACCCCGGCGGACATCGCCGTCGCCCACGAGCCGGAGGCGGTGAGGCAGGCGGACGGAACGGTCCCCCTCGCCCTGGCCGGCCATGTGCACCACCGGCAGAACGAGCTCATGGAGGGCGGCACCCGGCTGATGGTCGAGGGCTCCACGGGTGGCGGCGGGCTGCGTGCCGTACAGAACGAGAAGCCGGAGCAGGTGCTCGCGTCGGTGCTCTATCTGGACCGTTCCACCCGCCGTCTGCAGGCCTGGGACGAGATCACCCTGGGCGGCCTCGGTCTGACGACCGCCGAGGTCAGCCGCCACCTGCCCGAGGAAAGCCGGCCCGGAGCGACGCCCTCCCCTATTCGGTTTGGCTGACACCGAAACGCACGTGTATTGTCTCCGACGTGCCCAAGGGCACCGGTCAGGGCTCGACCGTTCTGAAACCTCAAAGGTTGAAGGAGAAGCGGAACCTCCTGGGGGGAAGCGGAGTCACCGGCTTCTCACTTTCCCTTCGGGCGACAGACGTAGAAGCAAGCTGTAACAGCAGTTCTGCCCTCATCGTCTAGTGGCCCAGGACGCCGCCCTTTCAAGGCGGTAGCACGGGTTCGAATCCCGTTGGGGGCACGTCTTACCCTGTGCAGTCTTCACGTGTGCACAGATCTTGGTCCTGTGGAGCAGTTTGGAGTGCTCGCCACCCTGTCAAGGTGGAGGCCGCGGGTTCAAATCCCGTCAGGACCGCTTGCAGATCACTCCGGTGAGCTGCGTGGCTGGGTAGCTCAGTTGGTACGAGCGATCGCCTGAAAAGCGATAGGTCGCCGGTTCGATCCCGGCCCCAGCCACCGCGAAGAGCCCCGGACGGCCCGCCGTCCGGGGCTTTTTCATGCGCTCCGGACGCTCTGTCGCGGCCGGCTCATCGGTCCGGGCGCGGGTCGATTCTCCCTCTAATCCGTGCGGGCCCGGCTCCTCACCCATCCGAGCCAGGCCCAGTACTGCCAGTTCGCGGCCCTGGCAAGGCCGCTGAGCGAACGTCAGCAGAGCGAGCCGCGGAGGATCTCGACGCGCGCCCGGATCACCGCGGACCGGATGCTCGCCCACGACGAGTGGGGAGGCCACGAAGGGATCGGCAAGCCCGAACCGCTGCGTAGCGACCTCTCCGGCTGCTGGTCACGGCGCATCAACCCCGAACACCGACTGGTCTGCCGCATCGACGAGAACGACATCATCCACGTCTGATACCAACGCGGTATCATCCATGTATGGCCATGACACTCCGCCTCCCCGACGATCTCGACGCGAAGCTCACCAAACGCGCCGAGCGCACCGGCCGCAGCAAGCAGACTCTTGCCATCGAAGCGATCCGGGACGCCGAGGCCCGAGCCGAACTCAACGTGCACGACATCCTGGCCGAGCTGACGGACACCGACTCGGAGATCCTGGACTATCTGAAGTGAGCGAAGTCCGCTACGTCCAGCTCGACGAGATCTTGGCCATCGCGGCCAAGATCAACGGCACCGAACACAGTGTGCGTGACCTCGGCCTGCTCGTCTCGGCCGTCGAGCGACCACGGACCAACGCGTTCGGTGCCGTGTTGTATCCCGCGCTCCACGAGAAGGCAGCAGCCCTGCTGCATGCCGTTGCCCGCAACCACGCGCTGATCGACGGCAACAAGCGCACCGCTTGGCTCGCCATGCGCTTCTTCCTGCGCGTCAACGGCCTGCCCGCCGGGCATCCGGTCCCGCCGGCCGAGGAGGCCGGCCCGTTCGTCGAGGCCATCGCGCAGGACCATCTCGACGTGCCCGTGATCGCCAAGCGGCTCATGGAGTGGTTCCCGGTCCAGTAGTCGCCGAGCGGGACTCAGCAGGACCCAAACGGGGCAATAGCCCGGCTCTCGCACATCTCCGCAGGTCAGCGAGGTATCGTTTTCGGGTACGAATCCCGTTGGGGGCACGCACAACCTGTGCGACACTTGGTCGCACAAAGCTTGGTCCTGTGGAGCAGTTTGGAGTGCTCGCCACCCTGTCAAGGTGGAGGCCGCGGGTTCAAATCCCGTCAGGACCGCTTGCAGATCACTCCGGTGAACTGCGTGGCTGGGTAGCTCAGTTGGTACGAGCGATCGCCTGAAAAGCGATAGGTCGCCGGTTCGATCCCGGCCCCAGCCACCACCCGAAGGCCCCGTCCACGTGGACGGGGCCTTCGCCGTGTCAGGCGTCCTCCCGCTCCGCCGCGTGCACCGCGTCCGCGTCCACGACGTCCGCCCCGGCCCTGCCCCGGCTCCGCCCCGAGCGCACCGCGAGCACCACCAGGACCACGGCCACCACCGCGACCAGCAGCATCTCGTCCGGTACGTGCTCACCGATGCCCCGGGCCCACTGCTCGACGGCGAACGACTGGTCCACGTTCAGCAGACCGGGCAACGCGGTCGTCCCGTCGTACACCAGGAACAGCGCACCGAGGCCGATGAAGAAGAGCCCCGACAGCAGCGTCGTGCTGTGCAGCCCGAAGCGGCCGAGCCGCAGGACCCGGCCACGCAGCCACACCCTCCGGCCCAGCTCGAACCGCTCCCAGAGCAGCGCGAGCAGGAGGAGCGGCACCGCCATGCCCAGGGCGTAGACGGCGAGCAGCAGTCCTCCGTACGCCGGGCTGCCGCTCACGGCCGCGACGGTGAGCACGCTGCCGAGGATCGGCCCCGCGCAGAAACCGGCGAGGCCGTATACGGCACCGAGCGCGTAGACGGACAGAGCCGTCGTGGGCCGGATCCGGCCGCTGAGCTCGGAGATCCGGCGCGAGGCGAAGCCCAGACCGACGATCTGCGCGACGCCGAGCCCGATGATCAGCCAGCCCGCGCCGAGGACGAGGGCGTCGCGATGGCTGTAGAAGATCCGTCCGGCGTACGAGCCCGCGGCTCCGAGCGGGACGAGGGTGGTGGCCAGGCCCGCGTAGAAGATCCCGGTCCGGGCGAGCAGCCGGGAGGCGGAGTCGATGGAGTACGCGAAGAAGGCGGGGAGCAGCAGGGCGCTGCACGGGCTGAGCAGCGCCAGGAGCCCGCCGAGGAAGGCGGCGAAGTAGCCGATGTCCGCCGTCATTTGTGGGCGTCCTCGGGGGAAGCCGAGGTCTCGGGGGAAGCGGGGCTCTTGGGGGAAGCCGGGCCCGCTTCCGGGGAGGCGGAGCCCTTGGTGTCCTGGCCCGCGTTGCCCAGGTTCTTCGCGCGGCGGGCGGCCTGTTCGATGGCCTGGGTGAACGTCTCCGCCGGCTGCGCCCCGGCGATCGGGCGGCCGTTGATCAGGAAGGACGGGGTGGACGTCGCGCCGATCCCGTACCCCTGCTCCTGGTCCTCGCTCACCGCTGCCGCGGCCGCGGAGCCGTCCGTGTCGCGGACGAAGCGGTCGAGGTCGGGCACCCCGGCCTCGGTGGCAAGGGCTTTCAGCCGGTCCGTGCCGAACCCCTTCTCCTTGGCCCCTTCGGTGTACGCGGCGCGGTGGAACTCCCAGAAGCGGCCCTGCTGCCCGGCGGCCCAGGAAGCGCGCGCGGCGGCCTCGGACTCGGCGCCGAAGATCGGGAAGTTGCGCCACTCGATGCGCAGGGTGCCGTTGTCGACGTACTTCTTCACCAGGGCGGGTTCGGTGTCCCTGGCGAACTTTCCGCAGTAGCCGCACTTGAAGTCGGCGTACTCGATGAGCACCACGGGGGCGTCCACCCGGCCCAGCGCCAGCTTGTCGCCGGCGTCGCGCCGGGCGAGCTTCGCCAGCTCCGGGTAGACGCCCTCCTCGGGGTCCTGGGTGACATCGGCCACCGCCGAGGACGAGGAATCGGGGCCGGGGGCGTCGGGGGCGGTCGCCCGGTAGGAGACGTAGCCGAACAGCGCGGCCACGACGACGACCCCGACGCCGTAGACCAGCGGCTTCCTGCCGGCTGCCCGCCTCGGCTTCGCGGAGGACTTCGCGGACGGCTTCGGGGAAGGCTTGGGGGACGGCTTCGGGGACGGCTTCGGGGAGGGCTTGGGCATGGATGTGGGCATGCGGAACTCCGAGCTGGTGGTGCGGGAGAGTGGGCAGGGGACGGCGCGGCGGGCCGTCTACACCCTCAGTACGGAGAGTTCCACCGGGCTCGGCGCGGCCTCGTCCGGTCCGCGCGGTGTCATCGGCGCGGACTGCCGGAGCGGCCCCGGCACGGTGGCCGCGGGCAGGCCCCATTCGGCGAGGCCGGGCGCCTGGTCGTGGGCGGCGCGGGACGGCCCGGGAACGGCCGGCTCGGTGCCGTCGTGCTTGCCCTTCCTGCCGCAGCCGGGAAGCCCGTCCCCCTGCCCGGCACTCATGGACGCGGCGTTCGTGGACACGGCCACCGCAGGATCCGAAGAAGGAGAAGAAGAAGGTGCCGACGTGACAGCCGTCGACGGTCCGCAGAACAGTCCCAGGACGACCGCGAGGGCCGCCACCAGGCAGCAGCACCACGACGAACGGGACATGGCGGGCAGGCCTTCCGGCAGGGAGCTCGGCAAGAGAATCAGCTGTCCGGAATGGTACGTGCTGTGATCACGCCGTCTCCGGCTGTACGGCGCAGGTGACCGGAAACGCGTGAAACCGGCCGTACGGGCCAGGTGACCGGGACCGCGCGAAATAGGTTCGCCGTTCCTCGGGCCCGGGTGAGATCCTGGGATCCGTATGTCTACTTCCTTTGCCGATCTCCAGTCCCAGCTCGGGCAGCTCTCGCTCCGCGACGCGCACCGGCTCGGCCGCCGCCTCGAAGGCGCGCGCCGCATTCGCAAACCCGAGGCCCAGCAGGCCGTGCTGGACGAGATCGCGGCCCAGGCCACGAAGGCAGCCGGGCGGCTCGCGCTGCGAGCCGGGCGGATGCCTGCCCTCTCGTACCCCGAACAGCTGCCGGTCAGCCAGAAGAAGGACGAGATCCTGGAGGCGATACGCGACCACCAGGTCGTGATCGTCGCCGGTGAGACCGGATCCGGCAAGACCACCCAGATCCCCAAGATCTGCATGGAGCTGGGCCGTGGCGTACGAGGCATGATCGGGCACACCCAGCCGCGCCGGATCGCGGCCCGTACGGTGGCCGAGCGCGTCGCCGACGAGCTGAAGACGCCGCTGGGCGAGGCGGTCGGCTGGAAGGTCCGCTTCACCGACCAGGTCAACCCTGACGCGACCTTCGTCAAGCTGATGACGGACGGCATCCTGCTCGCCGAGATCCAGACGGACCGCGAGCTGCTCGCCTACGACACGATCATCATCGACGAGGCCCACGAGCGGTCGCTGAACATCGACTTCCTGCTCGGCTATCTCGCCCGGCTGCTGCCCAAGCGTCCCGATCTGAAGGTCGTCATCACCTCGGCGACCATCGACCCGGAGCGCTTCGCCCGCCACTTCGGCGAGGCCCCGATCGTCGAGGTCAGCGGCCGTACGTACCCCGTGGAGGTGCGCTACCGCCCGCTCCTCGAAGAGGACAGCGACGACTCCGACCGCGACCAGATCACCGCCATCTGCGACGCCGTCGACGAGCTCCAGGGCGAGGGACCGGGCGATGTCCTGGTCTTCCTCTCCGGAGAGCGCGAGATCCGCGACACGGCGGACGCGCTCGGCAAACGCAACCTCAGACATACCGAGGTGCTCCCGCTCTACGCGCGCCTGTCGCACGCCGAGCAGCACCGCGTGTTCCAGCGTCACACGGGACGCAGGATCGTCCTGGCGACCAACGTCGCCGAGACCTCGCTCACCGTCCCCGGCATCAAATACGTGATCGACCCGGGCAACGCCCGTATCTCCCGCTACAGCCACCGCACCAAGGTCCAGCGGCTGCCGATCGAGCGGATCTCGCAGGCCAGTGCCAACCAGCGCAAGGGCCGCTGCGGCCGTACGTCGGACGGCATCTGCATCCGGCTGTACTCCGAGGACGACTTCCTGACCCGTCCGGAGTTCACCGACCCGGAGATCCTGCGGACGAACCTGGCCTCCGTCATCCTCCAGATGACCGCCGCAGGACTCGGCGACATCGAGAAGTTCCCCTTCATCGACCCGCCGGACCACCGCAACATCCGCGACGGCGTGCAGCTCCTCCAGGAGCTGGGCGCGCTGGACCCGCAGGAGAAGGATCCGAAGAAGCGGCTCACCCAGCTGGGCCGCAAACTCTCCCAGCTGCCCGTCGACCCGCGCCTGGCCCGCATGGTCATCGAGGCCGACCGCAACGGCTGTGTCCGCGAGGTCATGGTCATCGCCTCCGCGCTCTCCATCCAGGACCCGCGCGAGCGGCCCTCGGAGAAGCAGACCCAGGCCGACCAGCAGCACGCCCGCTTCAAGGACGAGACGTCCGACTTCCTGGCGTTCCTGAACCTGTGGCGCTACCTCCGCGAGCAGCAGAAGGAGCGCGGCTCCTCCAGCTTCCGCCGGATGTGCAAGCAGGAGTATCTGAACTTCCTGCGCATCCGCGAATGGCAGGACATCTACGCGCAACTGCGCACGGTCGCCAAGCAGATGGGGATCGAGCTCAACGAGGACGACGCGCCGGAGCAGTCGGTGCACACCTCGCTGCTGGCCGGTCTGCTGTCGCACATCGGCCTGAAGGACACCGAGAAGAACGAGTACCTGGGTGCCCGCAGCGCCAAGTTCGCGATCTTCCCGGGGTCCGCGCTCTTCAAGAAGCAGCCCCGGTTCGTGATGTCCGCCGAGCTGGTGGAGACGTCCCGGCTGTGGGCGCGCGTCAACGCCCGGGTCGAGCCGGAGTGGATCGAGCCGCTGGCCGGGCACCTGCTGAAGCGCACCTACAGCGAGCCGCACTGGGAGAAGGACCAGGCGGCGGTGATGGCGTACGAACGGGTCACGCTGTACGGCGTACCGATCGTGGCCCAGCGCAAGGTAAATTTCGGCCGGATCGACCAGGAGGCCTCACGGGACCTCTTCATCCGCAACGCCCTGGTCGAGGGCGACTGGCGCACGCACCACCAGTTCTTCCACGACAACCGCAAGCTCCTGGGCGAGGTCGAGGAGCTGGAGCACCGCGCCCGGCGCCGCGACATCCTGGTGGACGACGAGACGCTCTTCGACTTCTACGACCAGCGGATCCCGGAACACATCGTCTCGGGCGCGCACTTCGACTCCTGGTGGAAGCACAAGCGCCGGGACGAGCCGGACGCGCTCGACTTCGAGCGCTCCATGCTCATCAACGAGAAGGCCGGGGCCGTCACCAAGGACGACTACCCGGACTCCTGGCGGCAGGGGAAGCTCAAGTTCCGGGTGACGTACCAGTTCGAGCCCGGTGCGGACGCCGACGGTGTGACCGTCCACATCCCGCTCCAGGTGCTCAACCAGGTCACCTCCGAGGGCTTCGACTGGCAGATCCCGGGCCTGCGCGAGGAAGTGGTCACCGAACTGATCCGCTCGCTGCCCAAGCCCATCCGCCGGCACTACGTCCCCGCGCCGAACTACGCGGACAAGTTCCTGGACCGGGCCGTGCCCCTCCAGGAGCCGCTGCCGCTGACACTGGCCCGCGAGCTGCAGCGGATGGTCGGTGTCCCGGTCACCGCGGACGACTTCGACCTGAGCCGGGTCCCGGACCATCTGAAGATCACCTTCCGGGTCGTCGACGAGCGGCGCCGCAAGGTCGCCGAGGACAAGGACCTGGAGGCGCTGCGGGCCCAACTGCGTCCCAAGGCCCGTCAGGCCCTCTCCAAGGCCGCCGCGGCGACCGCGGGGCCGTCCGGGGAGTCCATCGAGCGCTCGGGCCTCACGGACTGGACGATCGGCACGCTGGACCGGGTCTTCGAGACCCGGCGGGCGGGCCAGCCGGTGAAGGCCTTCCCGGCCCTCGTCGACCAGGGCGAAACCGTGGCCGTACGCCTCTTCGACACCGAGGCCGAGCAGCAGCAGGCGATGTGGCGCGGCACCCGGAAGCTGATCCTGCTGAACATCCCGGTGAACCCGGCGAAGTTCGCGTCGGACAAGCTGACGAACCAGCAGAAGCTGGCCCTGTCCCGTAATCCGCACGGCTCCGTCCAGGCACTGTTCGACGACTGCGCGACCGCGGCCGCCGACCGTCTGATCGCCGCCCACGGCGGCCCCGCCTGGGACGAGGCGTCGTTCCGGAAGCTGTACGACAAGGTGCGCGCCGACCTGGTGGACCTGACCGTCCGCACGATCGGCCAGGTCCAGCAGATCCTGGCGGCCTGGCAGGCCTGCGAACGCCGGCTGAAGTCCACCAGCAGCCTGGTCCTGATCAACAACGTCACGGACGTACGGGAGCACCTCGCCCGTCTCGTGCCGCCCGGCTTCGTCACCCTGACCGGGCTGCGCAGGCTGCCCGACCTGATGCGCTACCTGGTCGCCGAGGACCGCCGGCTCCAGCAGATGCCGACGAACGTCCAGCGCGACACCACGCGCATGGAGAAGGTCCACGAGATGCAGGACGAGTACGCCTGGCTGCTGGAGCAACTGCCGCAGGGCAGGCCCGTTCCGCAGGAGGTCCTGGACATCCGCTGGATGATCGAGGAGCTGCGGGTCAGCTATTTCGCGCATGCCCTGGGCACCGCGTTCCCCGTTTCCGACAAGCGGATCGTGAAGGCGATCGACGCGGCGGCTCCGTAGACCGCGGGACGGTGGGCGCGTAACGGCCCCACCACCAGGAGTGAGTTCGACCGCACCCTCCGACCTCCTGTACAGTCTGTCTTCGCAGCCAGCCGCAAGGCAGCAGCGAAAACCTGGTCCTGTGGAGCAGTTTGGAGTGCTCGCCACCCTGTCAAGGTGGAGGCCGCGGGTTCAAATCCCGTCAGGACCGCAGTAACGAAAGCCCGGATCCTCTGGATCCGGGCTTTCGCGCGTCTTGACTCCGGTATCCGCCGACTAGTACTCAGAAGCCAAGGGCTGCCCCTGTTTTCCCGGACGGGGCGGCGCGCATCCACCGGGAGGTGGCGCGAATGGCGGCATCCACGGACGAGGGCTTACGGCCGGACCGGCCGGGTGCCCGCGTGCCGGGCGCCGCCCGCGAGAGGCCACCCCGCCACGAGATCCACGCCCTGCCGCGCGCCCCCCTGGCGGCGGCCTCCGGCGATCGCCACCGCCCCCGGGGCCGTGCGGTCCGCACGCGGTTGCCGCGGCTCGCCACGGCGCCCCTGACGGCCCCCCTGGTCGCCGGAACAGACCACATGGCCCGTGCCGGCCCCAGGACCGCCGGAACAGACCACACGGCCCGTGACGGCCCCCGGGCCGCCGGAACCGACCGCGCAGCCCGCGACCGCTCCCGGAGTCCCGGAACGGCCCGCGGCCACTCCCTGCCCCGGGAACAGACCGCACACCCCGAGATGGCCCGCAGACGGCCGCTGCGAGCCACGAGGCCCCCGACTGCCCCCGGGCCGCCCAGGACGGGCTCCGGGCCCCGTGATGGGCCCCCTGCGGGGCTCCGGAGCCCCGCAGGGGGCCGCCGAACCGCCGGACGGGGCCCCCACAGGAGAGCCCGTCAGCCGGCGGACGCCGGCCCGCCCGGTCCTCTCGCCCCCTCCGGTGCCGCCCTGTCGCACCGAAGAGGTCGCCGGGAAGCGGCACGGCCCCACAGGGGCGCAGGTCGAAAGTCCTCGCGCCACGTGACCAATGGCTTGGCGTTCCGCTCCATCGCAGTGGCAGGCTCGTAGTTGGCAAGACTCATGCCGTGTGACGGGTGTCACTGAATCAGTTTTCAGAAGGGGTGGCTTTACACCCTTCCTACAACTGGCGAATTTAATATGTGCAATTGCACCACTCTGCAGACGCACCCCCGGGAACCTCCGCCCCGCCCCGATCCACCCTCCACGAGGGCCTGGGCGCACGCCTCCCGACAGAGGCGAACACGCCCGCACAAGCCCGCCCCGGAGCCAACCGGACGCCCGGTTTCAAATGGCGAAATACTGACGGACGACAGGGGCGACGAGCTGAGCGGCGGGTGCCGACGCCGGCCGGGCGCACAAAAAGATCGCGCTGGACCCGGCGGAGTCCAGCGCGATCTCATGACGACACCCGTATGGCACAGGTATGGCGCCCGTTGGGGCGGGCGCCCGTCATATGGAGCTATGGGTGGGCTATATGGGTTGGGGGACCCAAAAGCCCAGTTGTGACGCGGCGACAGGGGTGAATCAGGCCTCGCTGCGCTGCTGCGGAATACCCGCAAGCAGTGCGCGGACCTCTGCCTCGCGGTACCGGCGATGTCCACCGAGCGTGCGGATGGACGTGAGCTTGCCTGCCTTCGCCCAACGGGTAACCGTCTTCGGGTCCACGCGGAACATCGTGGCAACCTCAGCCGGGGTCAGCAGCGGCTCGGCATCAGGGGTGCGAGCGGTCATGAGCGGCCTCCTCGGGAGAACCGAACCATCTCGGTTCTTTCCTCTAAATTCTGCACCTTGACCCGCGTTGCCCGAAATGGCGGACGCGGGCCGAGTCGGTTATAGGACGAACGGCTTGTCCTCGGCACTACAACTACACCATCCGTCCAGCCGCGTCGGCCAAACCGATGGAATTGCCCTCCCAGGTGTTCATCAGCGACGGAAGCCGATGGACCATGCCATAGCGGACAGTCACACCGCCGTGACGATCAGTCACAGAGCGATCAGGAGCCATCAGACCCCCCATAGAGTGCAATGCTGAGCATTCCGCCCACACTTGGACGGATGGAGCCCTCCCCGGACTCCTTGTCCTATTTTGGCACGAGGGGTAGGGAAGGACGCAAGAGCCCCGTAAGTGCAATCCATCACGCTTGAGAAAAAAGCCCGGTTCGGGACGTAGGTCCCACAACCACTGAAGTAGGGTTCTACCTCTTCACTCTCACGTGTCACACAGGCCACAGGTTCATAGAGCGTCAGTTCGCAAACTGGCGATCCCTCACGGCTCTCCAGCGCTCCGCGAGACGGGTATATGCCTCGCTCGCCCTCTCGGCGTCCCCGGCACCCAGCGCCGCGATGCCCTCCGCCACATCCGCGGCGCTCCGGTCCCCGGCAAGCTGCTCGGCCGACAGGGCGTGCACCAGCCCGCCGTAGTCCAGCTCCACGAGCGCGCGCGGATGGAACTCCTCCAGCCACCGACCGACGTCCACGAGCCCCTCGCTCAACGGGCCGTCGTCCATGGACTCCCGCAGTGTCTTCAGACCCCGGGCCAGCCTGCGCCGTGCCTGGACCATCGGCGTCCGGTAGCGCAGCAGGGGCGGCTCACCGCCCTCCCCCGCCTCCCGGTACTCGCGCTCCTCGTCCGAGAACAGGACGAACCAGCGCACCGGAACCTGCCACACCGCCGTCCTGATCCACGGCCGGGCATCCGGATTGCGCTCCGCCCACCGTTCGTGGTCGGCCGCGGCCTGCCCGCGCACCACCGGCGGCAGCACCGCGTCGAGCACCGCACCCGGAAACATCTCCGCCAGCCCGTCCAGCGCCAGCCACCCGCGCAGCCGGGTCCGCCACGGGCAGACGCACACCACACCGTCCGCCTCGGCGACGAACGCGTCGGCGCTCTCGTGCACCGGCACTCCGACCGGCGGCGTCGACACCAAGTCGGCCAGCGAACGGCGCAGTTCGTCCTGGGCCGTAGGGATCAGCCCGCGGCCCGCATAGCGGGCCCAGTGAGCACGTTCGGCCTCCGGGAAGGCCGCCAGTGGCTCGTACACCCGGAGGTAGGACGCGTAAGGGACGAGCACGGAAGACACCACCGACATGCAGCGATCGTGTCACGCCAGTACTCCTGTAGTGGGTGATCCACGGCACTGGCACGGATCCGCGGCCCCGGAGGACTTACGCTCTTGCCCAGTCGGACCGTCCGTGCCGGGCGGTCCGGGGCCCTCCCCACCTTCAGGGGGGTCTACCCGCCGCTTCGTACTTGGGAGTCACCACAGTGACCGATGTGACCGGCGTGCCTGTTGACGTACTGCACACCCTGTTCCACTCGGACCAGGGGGGACACGAACAGGTCGTGCTCTGCCAGGACCGCGCCAGCGGCCTCAAGGCCGTCATCGCCCTCCACTCCACCGCCCTGGGCCCCGCCCTCGGCGGTACCCGCTTCTACCCGTACGCCTCCGAGCAGGAGGCCGTCGCGGACGCGCTGAACCTGGCGCGTGGCATGTCGTACAAGAACGCCATGGCCGGTCTCGACCACGGTGGCGGCAAGGCCGTCATCATCGGCGACCCCGAGCGGATCAAGACCGAGGAACTCCTCCTGGCCTACGGCCGGTTCGTGGCCTCGCTCGGCGGGCGCTACGTGACGGCCTGCGATGTCGGCACCTACGTCGCCGACATGGACGTCGTGGCCCGCGAATGCCGCTGGACCACCGGCCGCTCCCCCAAGAACGGCGGCGCCGGCGACTCCTCGGTACTCACCGCGTTCGGCGTCTTCCAGGGCATGCGGGCCTCCGCCCAGCACCTCTGGGGCGACCCGACGCTGCGTGGCCGGAAAGTGGGGGTCTCGGGCGTCGGCAAGGTGGGCCACCATCTCGTCGAGCATCTGCTGTCGGACGGCGCCGAGGTCGTGATCACCGATGTGCGGGACGAGTCCGTGCGCCGGATCACCGAGAAGCACCCCGAGGTCGCCGTCGTGGCCGACACCGAGGCCCTGATCCGTACGGAAGGTCTGGACATCTACGCGCCGTGCGCACTCGGCGGCGCCCTGAACGACGCCACCGTGCCGGTGCTCACCGCATCGGTGGTGTGCGGCGCGGCCAACAACCAGCTCGCGCACCCGGGCGTCGAGAAGGACCTGGCGGACCGCTCGATCCTGTACGCCCCCGACTACGTGGTGAACGCGGGCGGTGTCATCCAGGTCGCGGACGAGCTGCATGGCTTCGACTTCGAGCGGTGCAGGGCGAAGGCGTCGAAGATCTTCGATACGACCCTGGCCATCTTTGCGCGCGCGAAGGCTGACGGCATTCCGCCGGCTGCCGCCGCCGACCGGATCGCCGAGCAGCGGATGGCCGAAGCCCGCCGCGGCTGAGCCCGGGCACCGGTGGCCCAGCGTGCGGAAACCCCTACAGGGCGTCATTTCCGCGCTTGGCCCCGCGACCCGCCGACCGGCGAGACAAGACTCACGCCGGTCGGCGGGTCGCATGCCAATAAGAGGTTAAAATCGGAGTTGACCAGCGAGGACGGAGCTCCTCACGGGTCCTCTTCCGGGGCGTGTGACGCGGGCGGCGTACCGTATGGCCACGGAAGCAGGTACCGTTAAAGCCCTACAGGCGCGGTCTCTCTGCTGAGAGTCCGTCCTGAAACATGAACGCGTGTCAAGACTCTGGGGCCGTCGAGCCCCGTCACCGAGGGGGTCGAGCCATGGGGCGCGGCCGGGCAAAGGCCAAGCAGACCAAGGTCGCCCGTCAGCTGAAGTACAGCAGCGGCGGGACTGACCTGTCGCGTCTGGCCAATGAGCTGGGCGCATCACCTTCGAGTCAACCACCGAACGCCGAGCCGTTCGAGGACGACGACGAGGAAGATGACCCGTACGCACAGTACGCGGATCAGTACAACGACGATGACGACGACGAGGACGATCAGTCCGGTCCGTCGTCACAGCGCCGCGGCGCTTGACCTCGCGCTGACACATCAACCCGGTCCGGGCCTGTCCCGGACCGGGTTCTGTGCTGTCCCGGTCCGGATCCGATCCGCCAGGCCTTCCGTATCGGTCGGATCCGGCTTCCCGATCCGATACGGCTCCCGGCTGCCGGGCAGGCCTTCCGGCCCGCCCGGCCTTGCGTATGACATCCCGCAGCTCGCCCACCCCCGTGATGCGCGCGTCCGCCGGACCGGTCGCCCCGTACCTCAGCGCGCGTACGTGCCCACGAGCTCGGCGCCCGTCGTGTGCGCGCCCCGGTCGGTGATCTCCCCGGCGACCCAGGAATCGACGCCCCGGTCGGCCAGGGTCGTCAGTGCGGAGTCCACCGAATCCGCCGGAACGATCGCGATCATGCCGACGCCCATGTTGAGCGTCTTCTCCAGCTCCAGCTGCTCGACCTGGCCGGCCTTGCCCACGAGGTCGAAGACCGCGCCGGGTGTCCAGGTGGAGCGGTCGACCGTGGCGTGCAGGGAGTCCGGGATGACCCGGGCCAGGTTGTTGGCCAGACCGCCGCCGGTGACGTGGCTGAAGCCGTGCACCTCGGTCGTACGCGTCAGCGCCAGGCAGTCCAGGGAGTAGATCCTGGTCGGCACCAGGAGCTCCTCGCCGAGCGTCCGGCCGAACTCCTCGACCTGGCGGTCCAGCGTCCAGCCGGCCCGGTCGAAGACGACGTGACGGACGAGCGAGTACCCGTTGGAGTGAAGACCGGACGAAGCCATCGCGATGACGGCGTCACCCTTGCGGATGCGGTCCGGGCCCAGCAGGCGGTCGGCCTCGACCACGCCCGTACCGGCGCCGGCGACATCGAAGTCGTCCGGGCCGAGCAGGCCGGGGTGTTCGGCGGTCTCGCCGCCGACCAGGGCGCAGCCCGCCAGCACACAGCCTTCGGCGATACCCTTCACGATGGCCGCGACACGCTCGGGATGCACCTTGCCGACACAGATGTAGTCGGTCATGAAGAGCGGCTCGGCACCGCAGACGACGAGGTCGTCGACGACCATGCCGACGAGGTCGTGGCCGATCGTGTCGTACACGCCCATCTGACGGGCGAGGTCGACCTTCGTGCCGACGCCGTCCGTGGCGGAGGCGAGCAGCGGACGCTCGTAGCGCTTGAGCGCCGAGGCGTCGAAGAGTCCGGCGAAGCCGCCGAGCCCGCCGAGGCCTGCGACCTCGGGGCGCTGCGTCTTCTTCACCCACTGCTTCATCAGCTCTACGGCACGGTCGCCGGCCTCGATGTCGACGCCCGCTGCCGCGTAGGAAGCACCTGTTGTCTCAGACATTGCCTGGGATCTTTCGTGTGGAAATACGGGGCTGGTGGAAGGGCTGCCGTGCGGTCCGGGTCACGGACGGCGCAGCGCGTCGGCCGCTGCGGTCGCCGCAGGGCCTGCCGCCAGCTCGGTCTCCAGCAGCTGCTTGCCGAGCAGCTCCGGGTCAGGAAGCTCCATCGGGTACTCGCCGTCGAAGCAGGCGCGGCACAGATTCGGCTTGTCGATCGTCGTCGCCTCGATCATCGAGTCGATCGAGATGTACGAGAGCGAGTCGGCACCCATCGACGTGGCGATCTCGTCGACGGACATGCCGTTGGCGATGAGCTCGGCGCGGGTGGCGAAGTCGATGCCGAAGAAGCAGGGCCACTTCACCGGCGGGGACGAGATCCGGATGTGGATCTCGGCGGCACCGGCCTCGCGGAGCATCCGGACGAGTGCGCGCTGGGTGTTGCCGCGGACGATCGAGTCGTCGACGACCACCAGCCGCTTGCCCTTGATGACTTCCTTGAGCGGGTTCAGCTTGAGGCGGATACCCAGCTGCCGGATGGTCTGGGACGGCTGGATGAAGGTCCGGCCGACATAGGCGTTCTTCACCAGACCGGCACCGAACGGGATGCCGCTGGCCTCCGCGTAGCCGATGGCGGCGGGGGTGCCGGATTCCGGAGTCGCTATGACCAGATCGGCCTCGACAGGGGCCTCGGCGGCCAGCTTGCGGCCCATCTCGACCCGGGAGAGGTAGACGTTGCGCCCGGCGATGTCGGTGTCGGGGCGGGCCAGGTAGACGTACTCGAAGACACAGCCCTTGGGCTTCGCTTCTGCGAATCGAGAGGTGCGCAGGCCGTTCTCGTCGATGGCGACGAGCTCGCCCGGCTCGATCTCGCGGACGAAGCTGGCGCCGCAGATGTCGAGGGCGGCGGACTCGGAGGCCACCACCCAGCCGCGCTCCAGACGGCCGAGGACCAGCGGGCGGATGCCCTGCGGGTCGCGGGCCGCGTAGAGGGTGTGCTCATCCATGAAGACGAGGGAGAAGGCGCCCTTCACCTCGGGAAGCACCCGGGTGGCGGCTTCCTCGATGGTGAGCGGCTTGCCCTCGTCGTCGGTCTGGCCGGCGAGCAGCGCGGTCACGAGGTCGGTGTCGTTGGTCGCGGCGACCTGGGTGGCGCGACCGTCCTTGCGCGGAAGGTCGGCGACCATCTCGGCGAGCTGCGCCGTGTTGACCAGGTTGCCGTTGTGACCCAGGGCGATCGAGCCGTGCGCGGTCGCACGGAACGTCGGCTGCGCGTTCTCCCACACCGAGGCACCGGTGGTGGAGTAGCGGGCATGACCGACCGCGATATGACCCTGGAGCGATCCCAGAGAAGTTTCGTCGAAGACCTGCGAGACCAGTCCCATGTCCTTGAAGACCAGGATCTGGGACCCGTTGCTCACTGCGATGCCCGCGGACTCCTGTCCACGGTGCTGCAGGGCATACAGTCCGAAATAGGTGAGCTTGGCGACCTCTTCGCCCGGAGCCCAGACACCGAAGACGCCGCAAGCGTCCTGGGGGCCTTTCTCTCCGGGGAGCAGGTCGTGGTTGAGTCGTCCATCACCACGAGGCACGCCACCGAGTGTAGGCGAGATCGACCACTGGTCCGAATTGGGGACGCCCCGCCGGACTGCGGAAGAAGCGCCCCCCGACCCCCCTCCGGGGCCGGGTCGGACAGTGACGCGGAGTGATCACTGCCCGATGCCCAACGGTCCGCCGCAGCCGCCTCAGGGCAGTTGTCGCCCGGATCGACGGCGGGTTACCGACGGGTTCCGGCCAGCGGTCCACGGGGCGACCCCACCGGTTCGTGGCGCCCTGTGAGGAGTCCCGGCACGGCTGAGCGAGGGGTGGCCGAACGCTCGTTTCGTGGCGAGCCTCACACCGGGTGCACGTGGGGGCGACCGGTATGCGGCTTCTTGTGACACCCCGAGGACGTACTGGTGCGAGCCGGGGAGAGACGGCTTGCGCGGGCCGGGGGCGCTTGTGGGGCCAGGGCGAGTGCTTTTACGCGCCGGGGTGTGCTCGTGCGGGCGGGGGTGTGCTCGTGCGGGCCGGGGGAGAAGTGCTTGCGGTGCCTTACGGGCCGGGAAAGGCACCGGCCGCGGCTGCGGAGACCGTCCGGAGTGCGAGACCGGCGTTGACAGGCCCATGCCTCATTGGCAGGCTCCTGCCTCATGCAGCCCCTCGGTGACCGCACGGTCACGCTCGTGGAGCGCCGTCACGTCGATCTGGGACGTGTGTCGAGCGCCATCTGTCGCCACGCCTGATTCGCCGGCGCGCGCGAGGACTCCTGCTTCCCCTCACCTCGGTCTGCTCTTCACCCCCTTCTCCCGGCATCCTTGTGACTGCCGCGAGCCCTGGGTTCCCGCCGCGTCCTGAGTCCCTCGCGCCGCTTGCCCCCGTTGCGCCCTTCGCGCGTCCGTAACCGCCTGCCCGGTCCCCAGCCGGTCTTCAGCCGGTTCCGGCTCCGATTCCGGCCCTGTTCCCGCTCTGGTTCCGGCTCTGTTCCGGCTCCGGTTCCGGGACGGGCCCCTTCGCCATCGCCTTCGCCGCCCCGCGCGGCCGAGCCCTGCCCTGGAGCAGCCATGCCCTCTCGCGACCCGAACACAGGTTCCAGCAATCCTCTGACGCGGCGCGCCTTCGGCACGGCCGTCGGCGCCACGGCCGCGACCGCCGCAGTGGGACTGACCGCCGCCCCCGCCACAGCCGCACCGACGGAGCCCACCGCGCACGAGCGGCCATTCCGGGCGGCGCGGGGCCGGCACTCGCGGCGGCCCAACATCCTCTTCATCCTCGGGGACGACCTCGGCTGGGCCGACCTCTCCTCCTACGGCTCGCCGGACATCCGCACCCCGAACCTGGACCGGCTCGGCCGCCAGGGCGTCCGGTTCACCGATGCCTACGCCGGGTCCGCGACCTGCTCGCCGACCCGGTTCAGCCTGTACACCGGCCGCTATCCCGGGCGTACGAAGGGCGGCCTCGCCGAACCCATCGCAGACCGCTCGGTCGGTCTCGAACCGACTCATCCGACCCTTGCCTCGCTGCTGCGCGGCGCCGGATACGCGACCGCGCTGATCGGCAAATGGCACTGCGGCTATCTGCCGGACTACAGCCCCACCAAGTCGGGCTGGGACGAGTTCTTCGGCAACTTCGGAGGGGCGCTGGAGTACTACTCGAAGCTGGGCCTGGGCGGCGAGTACGACCTCTACGAGGGCGATGCCGAGTACAAGGACCTCCGCTACTACACCCGCATCCTCACCGAGCGGGCCGGCGAGTACGTACAGCGCGACCACGACAAGCCCTGGCTGCTGAACCTCAACTTCACCACCCCGCACTGGCCCTGGATCGCCGAGGGCGACACGGCGGAGAGCGCCGAGATCGTACGGAAGATCAAGGAGGGCGGACTCGGCGGGCTGTTCCACGCCGACGGGGGCTCGCTCGCCAAGTACAAGGAGATGGTCGAGGACCTGGACCGGTCGGTCGGCGAGGTACTGAAGGCGCTGAAGCGATCCGGCCAGGAGGAGGACACCCTGGTGTTCTTCGCCAGCGACAACGGCGGTGAGCGCTTCTCGTACCAGTGGCCTCTCTCCGGCAACAAGAGCTCCCTCCAGGAGGGCGGCATCCGGGTCCCGGCCGTGCTGCGCTGGCCGACCAGGATCGATCCGCACCAGGTGAGCGACCTGCCGCTGTTCTCGCCCGACTGGACGGCGACACTGCTGGAGCTCGGTGGCGCCCGGCCCGATCCGGCCTATCCGCTGGACGGCGTCAGCCTGGCCGGATATCTGCTGCGTGGCGAGCAGCCGAAGGAACGGGACCTGTTCTGGCGGGTGCGCGGAGAGCGCGCGCTGCGCCGGGGCGGGTGGAAGTACTACCGGGGCAAGGGCGGGGCCGATCAGCTCTTCGACCTGACGGTCGACCAGCGGGAGCAGGCGAACCGGGCCGCCGCGGAACCGGAGCTCCTGGCCGAGCTGCGGGCAGCCTGGGAACGGACGAACGCCGGCCTGCTCCCGTACCCGAACGCCTCCTGAACTCCGCCCGAACCCTCGTTCACCCCATCAGGGGCAGCAGAGCGGCAAGGTCGGCGCGTTCACCGCTGGCGCTGACCTTGGCCGCGTCCCGCTCCCGTGCCCAGTCCGTACGCCCGGTGGCGAGCCCGATCCAGGTGAGCGGGTCGGTCTCGACCACGTTGGGCGGCGTGCCCCGCGTGTGCCGGGGGCCCTGGACGCACTGGACGACCGCGAAGGGCGGGACCCTCACCTCGACCGAGCCCCCCGGCGCCTTCTCCGCGAGGGCGTCGGCGAGCAACCGGGTGCAGGCGGCGAGCGCCTGGCGGTCGTACGGGATACCGAGCCCGGTCGCCTCGTTGAGGTCGTACGTGTGGACGACGAGCTCCACAGCGCGGGTGACCAGGAAGTCACCGAGCCGCATGGCGCCGACCCTGGTGGCCAGCAGTCGGTCCTCGGAGGCCCCCGGAACCAGCGCCTCGAAGCGGTCGGCCACCTCCGCGTACAAGGCGTCCGTATCGGGGCGGGAGGCGGCGAGCGCCACGGTGTCATCGGCGATCCGGCCGGCCCGCCCGGCCGTGGAGAAGGGCCACTCCAGCAGGCTCACCTCAGGCTTGGCGAGGGCCGGTTCAGGGAGCTCAAGGTTCCTGCTGACGTGCGAGAGGGCCATGGTCAGATGGACGGCGAGTTCACGCACCGTCCACGCGCCGAGCCCGCTCGGCGCGCTGAGCTGCTCAGGCGTCAGGGTGCGTACGGCGTCCCGGACATGGGCGAACTGCGCCAGGACCGCGGTACGGGTCCTGACCGGGTCGTAGCGGCGGGCGCGCTTCTGGGACGGTGGCATGGAGGCGAGCCTACGGCCTCGGCGACCACCCCACACAAGGCGAACGGGCGGGGCGGGGGACGGCCGCACGGAACGGCGCGAAGCGGCCCAGGTCCTGGTCGCGAAACCGCCCGGGCCCGGGTCGCGAAACCGCTCAGGCCCGCGTCGCGAAACTGCTCAGGCCCGCGTCGCGAAACCGCTCAGGCCCCTGTCGAGCAGGCCGAACCCCCGCTCGGCGAGCGCCGCGGCGTCCGCCGCGATCGCGTCGGCCGCTTCGCCGGCCAACAGCCGTCGCTGGTTCTCGGCGATCAGGACATTGCGGGTGGCGATCAGCTGGGCGGCCACCATGCGCGCGACGGCCGGCTCCTCGCCCTCCTCGACCAGGACGTCGGTGAGCAGCTCGCCGGTGCGGACGAAGAGGGCATGGGCCCGGGTGAGCAGGGACGGCGTCTGCTGGATGAGCCGCAGGATCCCGAGGACCACCGGTGAATCGCTCATCCCGACCGCCGGATCCCGGCTCTCGACGGCGGCCAGGAACTGGCTCCGGACACCGGCCACCACCGACTCACCGGGCGCCCGGTCCCGTACCACCCGGGCGACATCGCCGATGTGCTTCTCCAGGGGAGCGAGGACCAGATCCTCCTTGCTGTCGAAGTAGTTGAAGACAGTCATCTTCGATACGTCGGCCGCTTCGGCGATCTCCGCGACCGAGACCTGATCGAACCCGCGAGCGCCGAAGAGCCTCATGGCCTCGGCCAGCAGACGGCGTCGCGTCTGGATCTTCTTGCGTTCGCGCAGGCCCAGCCCCTCGGTCAGCATACGATCATTATGACAGGATTAAAGTTAATCCGGTACTAATAATTTACTCAGAACACTTACGCAGGAAGCGGCACCCGCCCGCGACAGGACACCGGGCCGGACGAACCACGGCGGAAGCCCTCGCCCGGTCGGACCGGGCGAGGGCTTCCGCGACCTGTGACGGGCGTATCCGCCGGGCTACGCGAGCAGCGCGGGGATCGTCCCCTCGTGCGCCGTACGCAGCTCGCTCAGCGGAATGCTGAACTCGCCCTGGATCTCGATCTCCTCGCCGTCCACAACACCGATCCGGGTCACGGGCAGACCCCGCGCCCCGCACATGTCGTTGAAGCGGAGCTCCTCGCTGCGCGGGATCGAGACGATCGCGCGTCCCGCCGACTCGGAGAAGAGGAACGTGAACGCGTCCAGCCCGTCCGGCACGACCAGCCGGGCGCCCTTCCCGCCACGCAGGCAGGACTCGGTGACCGCCTGGATCAGACCGCCGTCGGACAGGTCGTGCGCCGCGTCGATCATGCCGTCGCGGGACGCCGAGATCAGGATCTCGCCGAGCAGCTTCTCGCGGCCCAGGTCGACCTTGGGCGGCATGCCGCCGAGGTGGTTGTGGACGACCTCGGACCACGCCGAGCCGCCGAACTCCTCGTGCGTGTCACCGAGCAGGTAGAGGAGCTGGCCCTCTTCCTTGAACGCGACCGGCGTACGCCGGGTGACGTCGTCGATCACACCGAGCACGGCCACGACCGGCGTCGGGTGGATCGCCGTCTCACCGGTCTGGTTGTACAGCGACACGTTGCCACCGGTGACCGGGGTGCCCAGCTCCAGGCAGCCGTCCGCCAGACCACGGGTGGCCTCGGCGAACTGCCACATGACGTCCGGATCCTCGGGCGAACCGAAGTTCAGGCAGTCCGAGATCGCGAGCGGCTTGGCGCCGGAGGCGGCGACGTTGCGGTACGACTCCGCCAGCGCGAGCTGCGCACCGGTGTACGGGTCGAGCTTCGCGTACCGGCCGTTGCCGTCGGTCGCCATGGCCACGCCGAGGTTGGACTCCTCGTCGATGCGGACCATGCCGGCGTCCTCCGGCATCGCGAGCACGGTGTTGCCCTGCACGAACCGGTCGTACTGGTCCGTGATCCAGGACTTCGAGGCCTGGTTGGGCGAGGAGACCAGCCGCAGGACCTGCTCGCGCAGCTCGGCACCGTTCGCCGGGCGGGCCAGCCTGTTGGCGTCGTCCGCCTGCAGCGCGTCCTGCCACGACGGGCGGGCGAACGGGCGGTGGTAGGTCGGGCCCTCGTGGGCGACGGACCGCGGCGGCACGTCCACGATCTGCTCGCCGTGCCAGAAGATCTCCAGCTGGGAGCCCTCGGTCACCTCACCGATGACGGTGGCGATGACGTCCCACTTCTCGCAGATCTCCAGGAACCGGTCCACGTGCTGCGGCTCGACGATCGCGCACATGCGCTCCTGCGACTCGCTCATGAGGATTTCCTCGGGCGAGAGGGAGGAGTCGCGCAGCGGCACGGTGTCCAGCTCGACGCGCATGCCGCCGGAACCGGCCGAGGCCAGCTCGGAGGTGGCACAGGAGAGCCCGGCGCCGCCGAGGTCCTGGATGCCCGCGACGAGCTTCTCCTTGAAGATCTCCAGGGTGCACTCGATGAGGAGCTTCTCCTGGAACGGGTCGCCGACCTGCACGGCGGGCCGCTTGGTGGGCTTGGTGTCGTCGAAGGTCTCCGAGGCGAGCACGGAGACACCGCCGATGCCGTCGCCGCCGGTGCGGGCGCCGTACAGGATCACCTTGTTGCCGGGGCCGGAGGCCTGGGCCAGGTGGATGTCCTCGTGCTTCATCACGCCGATGCAGCCGGCGTTGACGAGCGGGTTGCCCTGGTAGCAGGCGTCGAAGACGACCTCGCCGCCGATGTTGGGCAGGCCGAGGCAGTTCCCGTAGCCGCCGATGCCCGCGACGATGCCCGGCAGGACACGCTTGGTGTCGGGGTGGTCGGCCGCACCGAAGCGCAGCGGGTCGACGACCGCGATCGGACGGGCGCCCATGGCGAGGATGTCACGGACGATGCCGCCGACGCCGGTGGCCGCGCCCTGATACGGCTCGATGTACGAGGGGTGGTTGTGCGACTCGACCTTGAAGGTGACCGCGTAACCCTGGCCGACGTCGACCACACCGGCGTTCTCACCGATGCCGACGAGCATGGCGTCGTTGGCGGGGACCTTCTCGCCGAACTGCTTGAGGTGGACCTTGCTGCTCTTGTACGAGCAGTGCTCGGACCACATCACGGAGTACATGGCGAGCTCGGCGCCGGTGGGACGGCGGCCCAGGATCTCGCGGATCCGGGCGTACTCGTCCTCCTTGAGGCCGAGCTCCTTCCAGGGCTGCCCGGCGTCCGGGGTTTCGGCCGCGTGCTTGACCGTGTCGAGGCTCATGCGTTGACCAGCTTCTTGATGATCGAGGTGAAGAAACCGAGACCGTCGGTACGCCCGGTGCCGATCAGCGGCTCCACGGCGTGCTCCGGGTGCGGCATCAGACCGACGACGTTGCCCGCGGCATTGGTGATGCCGGCGATGTCGCGCAGCGAGCCGTTGGGGTTGACGTCCACGTAGCGGAACGCGACGCGCCCCTCGGCCTCCAGCTCGTCGAGCGTGCGCTCGTCGGCGGTGTAGCGGCCGTCCATGTTCTTGAGCGGTACGGAGATCTCCTGGCCCTCGGAGTAGTCCGAGGTCCAGGCCGTCCCCGCGTTCTCGACACGGAGCTTCTGGTCGCGGCAGATGAAGTGCAGGTGGTTGTTGCGCAGCATCGCGCCGGGGAGCAGGTGCGCCTCGGTCAGGATCTGGAAGCCGTTGCAGATACCGAGAACCGGCATGCCCGCCTTCGCCTGCTCGATCACCGTCTCCATGACCGGCGAGAAGCGGGAGATGGCTCCGGCCCGCAGATAGTCGCCGTAGGAGAAGCCGCCCGCGAGGATGACCGCGTCGACCTGGTGCAGGTCCTTGTCGCGGTGCCACAGCGATACGGGTTCGGCGCCGGCGACCCGTACGGCCCGAAGGCTGTCCTGGTCGTCGAGCGTGCCCGGAAAGGTGACGACTCCGATACGAGCAGTCACTTCGACTCCTCGGCCTTCTCCACCTTCACGGTGAAGTCCTCGATCACGGTGTTGGCGAGGAACGTCTCGGCCATCTCGTGAATACGGCTGAGGGCGGCATCATCGACCGGCCCCTCGACCTCCAGCTCGAAACGCTTTCCCTGACGTACGTCCGCGATTCCCTCGAAGCCGAGACGGGGCAGCGCACGCTGCACAGCCTGTCCCTGCGGGTCGAGGATCTCGGGCTTGAGCATGACGTCGACTACGACGCGTGCCACTGGCACTCCCGGTGTGGTGGTGTGGTGCGGCTGTTTCTCCGGGGGGTTCCCCAGACCCCCGCGGGTCCACTCAGCGTACCTGGCCAGAAATTCTACGCGGGTAGATATCGGGTGGACCGGATCACGCCGAGATATCGACCCTGACAACGGATGCGAAAATCCTGCAAAAAAGATCCTCACCAGCAGCACGCAAAGCCGGTTGACACGCGCAGGTAATTGGGCGGGCTTCACAATGCGGTGCCCACCGCTGTACAAATGATTACCAGGGAAAGCAACATTGCCCCTAAAAGGCCGACACCGGTCGGCCCACATCCGTGCTCACAGCCGGAAGGCCGGTATCCGCGCATGTCAGGCGCGGACGCCGTAGGAAAGGACCGATATCCGTGGCTCAGCGTGTAGTGGTCACACTCTCCGACGACATCGACGGGGGAGCAGCGACGGAAACGGTCACCTTCGCCCTGGATGGGAAGTCGTACGAGATCGACCTCAATCCGTCCAATGCCAAGAAACTGCGCAGGACCCTGGCGCCCTACGTGGCAGCCGGTCGCAAGCAGACAAATGCGGCCAAGCACGGCAAGGCCCCCGTCTCGTACCGGCACACCTCGCTCGCGCCGGACCCGGCGGCCGTCCGCGCCTGGGCCCGCTCGCACCGGATGGAGGTGCCGGCCAGGGGCCGGATCCCCAAGAAGGTCTACGAGGCGTTCCAGGAAGCGAGTTGAGTGGACGGGTGCCAACGGCCGGCCGGTGGCGGGCACCGGACCGGCCGCCACCGGCCCCCCTGAGCGACACCCCGCGGGAGCCGACTTGCGCGACACCCCCGCAGGTCGGCTAGAGTCTGGAGCACGCCGAAGGGCAAGGCCGAAAAGCCAAACCCCCGGACAGCGTGCGGGTGTAGTTCAGTAGCAGAACATCCCCCTTCCAGGGGGAAGGCGCAGTGTGCAATTCCTGTCACCCGCTCTGCACAGCTCTCCTCAACCACTCCGGTGGATCGGGTAGAGTAGTGCTTGCTCCACCGGTGAAAGCCGAGTGGTTGCACATGCGGACGTAGCTCAGTTGGTAGAGCGCAACCTTGCCAAGGTTGAGGTCGCCAGTTCGAACCTGGTCGTCCGCTCTTGATCGAAGGCCCCGGTCGATTTCGACCGGGGCCTTCGTCGTATTCCTTTCCGGTCAATACGCACCATCTCCATGATGTGGAACCCCATGCCGTTGAGCCCCATGGCGTTGCGTGGACTGCGATGAAACGCTCACGTGCTGCTCCCGGCACCACCCGGCAGAGAACCTTGATTCATGCCCCTCGATGAATTCCCCATGTGTACGCGGTCGAGGCGATCAAGATCACAGAGGTGATCCAGTTCGTTGAGCCGCCTATGGGGCCGGCCCGCCGGCGACGAGGGCTGCGGCGGCGAAGGGGTGCGGCCCGGCGGCGGGGGCTGGGCCGGCACAGGTGCGCGGCCCGTCCGCGGCGGCACGGGACGGGTGTCCGGCTCCGCCCCGGACGTCGAACGCTCTGCCGGTCCGCGCCCCCGCACCGGGTGGTGCCGCGGAGGAACGATGTGAGCGTCGCCACATCGGTTCGGGCCGAACTCCCGGGCTGCCAGGCCGTGATCGTGCCCGGCAGAGACCGTCCGGGGTGCCTGGAGCGGCCCGTCGCGGGCAGGTGAGCGCGGGTGCGGGCGTTCGTACCGGAGAACGCCCGCACCCGCCGGCCGGCCGGGATCATCCGCGCCACGAACCACGGAAATCGTTGCGTGGAGCCGGAGTTGGACGACGACCGGTGGCCGCCGGGGCCTCGCCGGTGACCGGCCACGAAGCCGTGGTGCCGGAACCGACGGCGGGCAGGGCGCCGGTCGACGCGATCATGGAGCGGTAGCCCCTGCCACATGGAACGAAGCGCAACTGCCTCTCGGCGGCGGCCGCGAAGCCCGGGGCGGAGGGCCGTCACGCAACAACGCGTCCCGCACACCCGCGAGGATGGGTATAGTAGTTCTCGCGCTTCGGCGCTTGCGGACGTAGCTCAGTTGGTAGAGCGCAACCTTGCCAAGGTTGAGGTCGCCAGTTCGAACCTGGTCGTCCGCTCGGTTCAGCAAGAAGCCCCCGGCCTTTCGGCCGGGGGCTTCTTCGTGTGCTTGCGCCAGGTCGTGTTTCGAAAGTGGCGCCGTCCGCCCGGAGGACGGGTTCGGCGGGACTTTCGAAACGCGCCCTTACCTCCAGGGTGTACCGGTGAGGAGTTCGTATGCCTCCAGATACTTGGCGCGGGTCGCGTCCACGATCTCCTGGGGCAGCGCCGGCGGCGGCTGCTCGCTCCTGCGGTCCCAGCCGGAGGCCGGCGAGGTCAGCCAGTCGCGCACGAACTGCTTGTCGTACGAAGGCTGGGCGTGGCCCGGCTCCCAGGCGGCGGCCGGCCAGAAGCGGGAGGAGTCCGGAGTCAGCACCTCGTCCGCGATGATCAGTTCCTCGCCGCCGTCGGCGGTGGGCGTGAAGCCGAACTCGAACTTCGTGTCCGCGAGGATGATCCCGCGCTCGCGCGCGATGTCACGGGCCCGGCTGTATACGTCCAGGGTCGTGCGGCGCAGCTGCGCGGCGGTCTCGGCACCGACCTGACGGGCCACTTCCTCGTAGCTGACGTTCTCGTCGTGGTCGCCGACAGCCGCCTTGGTGGCCGGGGTGAAGATCGGCGTCGGCAGCTCGGAGCCGTCGACGAGGCCCTCGGGAAGGGCGAGACCGCAGACGGTGCGGGACGCGTCGTACTCGACGAGGCCGGAGCCCGTCAGGTAGCCGCGGGCGACGCACTCGACCGGGACCATCCGCAGCGACTTGCAGATAGTCGTACGGCCGGCCCAGTCCGCGGGAGCACCGGCCGGCAGCTCGGTCGACAGGACATGGTTCGGCACGAGATCGGCGAGCTGGTCGAACCACCACAGCGAGAGCCGCGTCAGGACGCGTCCCTTGTCCGGGATCTCGGTGGGCAGGACCCAGTCGTACGCGGACATCCGGTCGCTGGCGACCATGACGAGGTCGCCCGCCTCGTTCCGGTACAGGTCGCGCACCTTGCCCGTGTGCAGGTGGGTGAGTCCCGGAACCTGCACGGGCTCGGGCTTTTCTACAAATCCGGACACGCTGCCTCCGCGTAGGTTGATCCAGGAGCTGTTCCGATTGTCCCGTATCCGGGTGCGGACGGCTGCGGAGGGGTGCGGAGAGGCGGGACGGGGTGGAGGGGCGCGGGCCCGCCGGGGAGGGGCGCGGAAAGAGGCGGAGGGGCGCGGGCGGCCTGCCGGTGTGCCGGGAGCCGGGCCGGGGCGTCAGGGCCTCAGGCGCGCTTGCAGATGCGGTCGAGCAGGTTGGCGGTGGCTCGCTGGATGCGTGGGTCCACATGGCCGGGGCGGTCCAGGGCCGGGGACCAGGCGAAGGTGCCGGAGGCGAAGACGAGCGCACCGGACGGGGACCGGTACAGGGACGTCTCCTGGTGCCGGGTCACGCCGTCGCCGTCCTGGTAGGGGGAGTGCGCGAGCAGGATGCGGTTGTCGTGCTCGGGGAGTGTGGTGCGCGGGAAGTAGCGGTCGGCCTCGCCCGCGACCAGGCCGTCGATCTCGTCGCCCTCGACGGCGTCGGTCGCGTCCCAGAGCCAGTGGTCCGCGTTCCGTACGACCAGAGGGTGCGGGTCGGGGACCCGGCCCGCGTACTGGATGCCGAGGAGCTGCTGCTCGGGGCGGTCCAGCTCGCGCCAGAGCGCGGGCTTTCCCGGGCCCCGGCGCTTGCGGCAGCTGAGCAGCCGGTCGGGAACGCCGGAGGGCGACGGCGCGAGGCTGACCTGCCAGTACATGGTGTTGGCGGAGAGGAAGACGAGGGAGGTGCCGTTGTCGCGGGCGCGCTCCGTCGTACGCCGCATGGGCACCGACCAGTACTCGTCATGGCCGGGGAAGACCAGGCCCCGGTAGCGGGTCGGGTCGATCCGGCCCGCGTGCAGGTCGCGGGTGTCGGCGTAGGCGATGTCATAGCCGTAGCGCTCGGCCCAGCGGATGAAGTCATAGGCGTGGCCGACGTGGAGCGGCAGGCCGGCGCCCGCGTAGGGGCGGTCGAAGGAGACGGTGACCGCGGCGTCCTCCTCCCCCAGCAGCCTGCCCTGCTCGTCCCAGGCGTGGTAGAGGCTGGCACCGGTCCGGCCGTCCTCCGGATAGAGGTTGTACGCCTGCCAGGTGATGTCCGGGAGCACCAGCAGCAGGTCGGCCGGGTGGTCGTCGCGGACGGTGAAGGGGATGTGGGAGCGGTAGCCGTCGACCGTGGTGAGCACGGCGACATACGCGCCGATCGACCAGTACGTGGGGATCTGCAACCGCCAGGACTGCCACCAGTGGTGACAGGAGACCGTGCGGTCGGCGGCGAGGGGGGCCGGCTGGACGATGCCGGAGAGCCTCGGACTCGTGGTGATCTTGGCGGCGCCGTCGCCCCCGTAGTGGCCGATCCGGTAGATGTCCACGGAGAACTGCTGCGGCGGGTCCACGGTGATGTGGAAGTCGATCGCCTCGCCCGGGGCCGCGGCGCCGGTGGAGATGAATCCCTTGATCTGGCGGCGGACGTCGTCGGCGGTACGGGTACCGCCCCCGTTCGAGCCGCGGGACAGGGTGGGGTCGGCGTACCAGGGCACGACCTGACCCGTGTCGTCGAAGTAGGTCTCGCTGCCGCGCAGCCAGGGAACGGGCCCCTGGCCGAAAGGGTCGGTTACGGCGTGCGCGAGGGCACCCGACTCCCAACGACGAATCTGCTCCGCCCCCATGACGCACCCCTCCCTCAGGCCCCCGGAACCACAGTGGCACGCCGCCTGTCAGCGCCCGGCCCCCAGCACATCACATAACGCATGCACTCCGTTACCGTTCGTCGCGAATTGACGTTAACGAAACCTGATATTCCGGGAATCGGGAGTCAGCCGATGTGAACAGCCGTCCGTCCAGGCGGGTTTCGACGAAGCCGTCCCGGTGGTTTCGACGAAGCCGTCCAGGTGGGTTTCAGACGAGTCGGACGGGCTTGTCGGAACGCACGCCGACCGAGGCGAGCCAGGACAGCAGCGGTCCCGCGTCGCCGTCCTCGACGAGACCGAGAACAGGGCTGCCGAGGTCGGCCCCGCGTTCGCCGTCGACCAGCAGCACGGGGCCGTCGAGCCAGTCCAGTCCGGGCGCCGCGCCCGCCGTGTCGACGGCGGCGCAGCAGACCATGGCCGCGACATGGTCCGCGAGCAGCTCGGTCCCGGTACGGGGCGGCTGGAGCGGGAAGAGTGGCAGCGGGTCGGGACCCCAGAGGTCCAGCACATCGCCTCCCGCACCCCCTGCGCCGCCGGCGTCCCTCGCTCCGCCGGTGACCGGCTGCGGGGCCTGCGCCTCCTCCCGGGCCACAGCCGCGCTGATTCCGGCCGCGAGCTCCTCGCCCCCGTCCCGTCCTGCGGCAAGGTGCTCGATGACACGCGCCAGTGTGGGCACCGCTGCGCAGGCGGTGTCGGAGCCGGAGGCGGAGAGCACACCCATGGCGTCCAGGACACGGTGCAGCCGCGCCGCCTCCGTACGCCACTTACGGTCGACGACCTCTTCCGGATACTGCTGCCAGTCCACCGGAGCCCAGTCGGGCCCGGCCGCGGCGGGGCCGCCGTGGAAGAGGCGGGCGGCCAGCAGGGACGCCGCCTCGTCGGCCGCTCCCGGTTCCTCCAGGAGGTCGCAGGCGGGGCGGTCGCCGAGCCGGGTGGCGAACCCTTCGGCCAGCCGGTCGCGGCGGGAGAGCTCGGTGAGGGCGGAGACGACACCCGCGTCCAGCCGGGAGGGCCAGCGCCCCATGCGCCAGGCGGGAAGCGCGACGCGGGTGAGGAGCCGGTCCCAGCCCGCGTAGGCGAGACCGACCTGTTCCTGGGCGACGACCCGCAGCCCGTAGTCCACGTCCTGGGCACGCGTCGACGCGGCGGCGGCGACGCCACGCTCCATCTCGGCGGCATGGCCCCGGCAGCTGCGCAGCAGCAGCCGGGCGATCCGTCCGATGAAGCGGCCCGGCAGCCGCAGGACCTTGCGCAGGGGCCCGTGGGCGGGTGCGGCCGCGTCGGCGACCGCGCCGTCCAGTCCTCTTACGAAGCGCCGGGCCGCGGCTATGTCGGGGTGGGCGGCGGGGCCGGTACCGGCGACGACCGGGGCGAGCACCGCCCGCAGCTCGGCGACCCTGATCCACCAGAGGAACGGGGAGCCGATCACCAGCACGGGCGCCGCCTGGACCCGGCGCCGGCGTCCCGGACGGCTGCCCGGAACGTCCGCCGGGCCTCTCGGGTCCCGGCGCGACGCGGCCTCCTCGGCCGCCGGGTCAGCGGCCGGGTGGGTGCGGTCCTCCAGCCAGCTGTCGCAGTCGGGTGTGAGCGCTATGGCCGAGGGCGCGGGCACTTCCAGCCGCTCCGCCAGATCGCGGACCAGCCGGTAGAGATCCGGGGCCGCCTCCTCGCTGAGCGGGACGGTCGGGCTGACCGCCGGCTTCGCCTGTACGACCGCGATCGCGACGGCCGCGGCGACGAGCAGGACGACGACGGCGCAGGCCGTCACGGTCCAGCGCACCGCAGCCCAGCCGCCGCCCTCGGCGAAGCCCTGCACGCCTGCGGCGAACAGCACGACGGCCGACGCGGCAGGCAGCAGTGCCACCGCCGTCGCCCTGCTGCGGATGCGCAGCAGGGCGAGAGCCTGGGCGCGCGCTGCCTGCGCACCCAGCTCCTCACCTGTACCGGTACCGGACATGGCCGGACGTCACCCCCTCTGCCCCCAGGACGGTGTTGCTCACTCCCCCACTGTGGCACCCGTCACTGACATCGCAATGCCGGTGGGCCAAGTGCCGGAACGCTTGCGCCGCACCCTAGTTGGGGCTTCGGCGGGCGTCATCCGGATGGCTCAGCCGTCACTCGATGGAATGGCTTTGGGCAAAGGTGCTGACGCGCCGCCGCCCATAGGGCAGCGGCGCGTCAGTGGTGGTCGGGGCCCGTCGCCGGAAAGGCGGTCGGGACGGCGGTCGGGGCAGCGGTCGGGACGGTACGGCTTGCGGCCTATGGCTTGCGGCTCGACGGCTCAGGTATCCGTTGTCCGTGGATCGCGTGGAAGGGGTTGGGCTCAGGCCTCCGCGGCCTTCTTGGCAATGTCGGTGCGGAGCTGCGAGCCGTCGAGCCGGATCCTGGCCGCAGCCGCGTAGGCGCGCTCACGGGCGCCCGCGAGATCCTTGGCCGTCGCAGTCACGGAGAGCACACGGCCGCCCGCGCTGACGACCGCGTCGCCGTCCCGCCGGGTCCCGGCGTGCAGCACATACGCATGGGGCGCATCCTGAGCCGCGACCTCGTCGAGCCCCTCGATCGGGTCGCCCGTCCGCGGGGTCTCCGGGTAGTTGTGGGAGGCGATGACCACGGTGACGGCGGCCTCGTCCCGCCACTTCAGCGGGGGCAGCTCGTCCAGGGTCCCGTTGGCGGAGCCCAGCAGGACACCGGCCAGCGGGGTCTTCAGACGGGCCAGGACCACCTGGGTCTCCGGGTCGCCGAAGCGGGCGTTGAACTCGATGACCCGAACGCCGCGCGAGGTGATCGCGAGGCCCGCGTAGAGCAGCCCGGAGAACGGCGTACCGCGACGGCGGAGCTCGTCGACGGTCGGCTGGAGGACCGACTGCATGACCTCGTCGACCAGCTTCGGGTCGGCCCACGGCAGCGGGGAGTACGCACCCATGCCACCGGTGTTCGGACCCTCGTCGTTGTCGAGGGCCCGCTTGAAGTCCTGGGCGGGCTGGAGCGGCAGCACGGTGGTGCCGTCGGTGATCGCGAAGAGGCTCACCTCGGGGCCGTCGAGGAACTCCTCGATGACCACGCGGTCGCAGGCCAGCGCGTGGGCACGGGCCGCCTCGATGTCGTCGGTAACGACGACGCCCTTGCCGGCGGCGAGGCCGTCGTCCTTGACGACGTACGGGGCTCCGAACGCGTCGAGGGCGGTGTCGATCTCGGCAGGCGTGGTGCAGACATAGCTACGGGCTGTCGGGACGCCCGCTCCGGCCATCACGTCCTTGGCGAAGGCCTTGGAGCCCTCCAGCTGGGCGGCCTTCCCGGACGGGCCGAAGCAGGGGATGCCGGCGGCGCGCACGGCGTCGGCGACCCCGGCGACGAGCGGTGCCTCCGGGCCGACGACCACCAGCTCGGCGCCCAGTTCGGTGGCGAGGCGCGCGACGGCAGCGCCGTCGAGAGCGTCGACCGGGTGCAGTTCGGCCACCTCCGCGATGCCGGCGTTGCCGGGAGCGCAGTACAGAGCGGTGACGTCGGGGTCGAGGGAAAGAGAGCGGCACAGGGCGTGTTCGCGGGCGCCGCCGCCGATGACGAGGACCTTCACGGGGTGCAGCCTAGCCGCCGGGGCGTGGCGCCCTTGACGGATGCCGGTCCGTGGACACTGCGGGAGGCCTCGGGTGCAGGGGCGGGACGCTGCGGGTGCCCGGGCGTGGACACTGCGGGCGCCGGTCCGGGGACGCTCGTCCGGCCCGAACGACCAGGACGACCAGGACGACCAGGACGGCCCGGACGGCCCGGACGGCTCGACGAAGGGCCCCGCCCGCACACGCCCTACTCGTTGGTGTACTCCTCGACGACCGTGGCGCCCAGTTCGCGGACGATCAGGTCGTGGCCGGAGAGAGCCGAGTCGACGAGGTCGGGGTCGTCGGCCTCGGGGGTGTCGTCCTCGGGGGCGACCGACCGGGGCGGCTCGGGAGCGGTGTACGACGGCGGTGCGGGCTCCGGGGCGGAGCCACCGCCGCCCGGCTGCCGGCGCTCCGGCGCGGGCCGGGGCTCGTACGACTGCGGTGCGGCGGGAGCCGCGGGGCGCTGCGGCGCGGGCGGCGCGGCTGCGGAGGGGCGGCCTCCGCCGACCTGCGGAGGCTGGCCGGCACCGCCCGACGGGTCGACGATGGCCTCGATCTTCCACTGCGCGTTGAACCGCTCGGCCAGAGCCTGCTTCAGCACTTCCTCGCTGCCGCTGCTCGCGAAGTTGTCGCGGGCGCCGGCGTTGAGGAAGCCGATCTGCAGGGTGGTGCCGTCGAATCCGGTGACCTGGGCGTTCTGGCTGAGAAGGATCCAGGTGAACCGGCGGCGGCCCTTGACCGCCTCCAGGATGTCGGGCCACATGTTGCGCACCTGCGCGGCGCCCTGCGTCAGGCCCGCGGCGGGCTCGGCAGCGACGGGCTGCGGCGCGGCGGCGGGTGCGGCAGGAACCGGCGCCGGGGCGGCAGCCTGCGGTACGGGGGCCTGTCCCGGGGTGGAGGCGGTCGGCCAGCCGCCGGGCCGCCGCCCCTGCTCGGGCGCGGCCGCAGTGGGCCAGGCGCCGGGCCGCTGTCCGGCTGCGGGCGCCTCGGCGGGCGGCGGACGCACAGCGTCGGGGACGGGAGCCGCCTGCACAGGAGCCGGCGGGGGCGCGTCCCCGCGTGCCGCCGCGCGTGCGGCGGCGGGGCCCGACGGGGCGTCCGGCTGCGCGAAGGGCGGCGGCGCGGGGGCCTGGTGCGCGGCCGGGGCGTGGGCCTGCGGTGCGACGGGGGCGTGGGCCAGCGCCTCGGGCCCGGGGACGTAACCCATGGCGGGCCCCGGTCCGGTGGTGGCGAAGGACGCGCCCCGCTCCAGCCTGTCCAGCCTGGCCTGGAGGGAACGCTCGTCGTCGAAGGCGGCAGGCAGCAGCACCCGGGCGCAGATCAGCTCGACCTGGAGACGCGGCGAGGTCGCGCCGCGCATCTCCGTGAGCCCCTCGTTGACCAGGTCGGCGGCGCGGCTCAGTTCGGCGGCGCCGAAGACGGACGCCTGGGCCGTCATGCGCTCGACCACATCCGCCGGCGCGTCGATCAGCCCCTTCTCCCCCGCGTCCGGCACGGCGGCCAGGATCACCAGGTCGCGCAGCCGCTCCAGGAGATCGGCGACGAACCGGCGCGGGTCGTTGCCGCCCTCGATCACCCGGTCCACGACCTCGAAGGCGGCGGCCCCGTCACCGGCGGCGAAGGCGTCCACGATCGAGTCCAGCAGGGAGCCGTCCGTATAACCGAGCAGGGACGTCGCCATGGCGTACGTCACACCTTCGTCGCCCGCACCGGCCAGCAGCTGGTCCATGACCGACATCGAGTCACGCACGGATCCGGCACCGGCGCGCACGACGAGCGGGAAGACCCCGTCCTCGACGTGGCTGTTCTCCTTGCCGCACACCTCGGCGAGATACTCGCGCAGCGTCCCTGGCGGCACGAGCCGGAACGGGTAGTGGTGGGTGCGCGACCGGATGGTGCCGATGACCTTCTCGGGCTCCGTGGTCGCGAAGATGAACTTCAGGTGCTCCGGCGGCTCCTCGACCACCTTCAACAGGGCGTTGAACCCCGCCGATGTGACCATGTGCGCCTCGTCGATGATGTAGATCTTGTAACGACTCGACGCGGGCCCGAAGAACGCCTTCTCCCGCAGGTCACGGGCGTCGTCCACGCCACCGTGCGAAGCGGCGTCGATCTCGATCACATCGATCGACCCCGGTCCGTTGCGCGCGAGGTCCTGGCACGACTGGCACTCCCCGCAGGGCGTGGGCGTGGGCCCCTGCTCGCAGTTCAGACAGCGGGCGAGGATGCGCGCGCTGGTCGTCTTGCCGCAGCCTCGCGGACCGCTGAACAGGTACGCGTGATTGACCCGGTTGTTCCGCAGGGCCTGCTGCAGCGGGTCAGTGACATGCTCCTGACCGATGACCTCGGCGAACGACTCGGGGCGATAGCGGCGGTACAGCGCAAGGGACGACACACATACGAGGTTATCGGGGCCGACTGACAACCGGCCCCGGACCGGGCACACCACCGGCCTCGGAAGCAGCTCACCGCAGAAATCCGGGCGCCGCCGGCCCTCCCTGAAACGGGTCCGGACACACAAGGGCCCCCCACGCACCCGCCAGAGCCAACCTACCCTTGCTGCCTTCCGGCCCTGGGGGAGTTCAGTCAGATAGCGCCACGTGAGGGGCTGACGCCCACCTTAGCCGATCCCCACCCCCGCGAGTCCACCTCCCCCGAACCCGGAGCCCCCTCCGGAACCTCCGGAGAGCTCCGAGGCGGAACGTGTTCGCGAGCACTCCTCAACGTCTTGTATTGTTTGCCCCGGAGGATTCGCCTAGTGGCCTAGGGCGCACGCTTGGAAAGCGTGTTGGGGGCAACCCCTCACGAGTTCGAATCTCGTATCCTCCGCCATTGCTCTCACCGGGCAATACGTCGAAGGGCCCCACCGCTTGCGGTGGGGCCCTTCGACGTTCGTGGTCTCAGTTTTGGTCTCAGTTGGCAGGGCGGGCAGTCGTGGGCAACCACGGACGGGCTTCGCCGACGCTCTGCCACGTCTGGTCCTGAATGGCCCGCATAGACCCGAGGCAACGTGCATGGCCCCCAGCCCAGTCAGTTCCCTGAACCAGCCAGCAGAAGCGGTCGAACGCACCCTCACTGTCAGAGGGACAAAATAGGATGCCCCGCAGCAGCTCCACGGCCCTGAGATCGCCACCCGGACACGAGCAAGGACCCCAACTGATGGCAGTGACCCAGCAAGAGATCGAGAACCGATTGTGGGACGCCGCCGACGAGCTGCGCGTGGCGATGCCTGAAGCGCAGTACTCCTCGGTCGTCTTCCCTCTGATGTTCTGGAAGTACCTGTCGGATACCTGGGAGCACACTCATCAGACCTTCCTCAAGGAGAACGAGGACCTTGACCTCTCAGCCGAGGAAGCCGACGAGGTCGAGTACAGCAACTACCAGACGTTCAAGATCCCCCTCATCTTCCCTGGCACCGTTGCCGAGAGCCGTGCCTCTTGGTCATCCATCCTCGCCACAGTCGCCCAGCACGGCCTCGGCCAGCGGGTTCGCGCTTCCCTGCAGGCCATCGAGTCGGCCAACCCTGACAAGTTCTCCCGTCTGTTTGGGTCCATGACGTGGACCTCCGAAGCCGTGCTGCCGGGGGAGGTGCTGGCGTCGGTCATGCGGACGATGAACCGTGTCCCCAAAATGCACGAGGGTAATATGTCCCACGATGTGCTCGGCGGGGCGTACGAGTACCTCCTAAAGCGGTTCTCAGACGGGTCCGGTACTCGTGCCGGCCAGTTCTTTACCCCGCGCGAGGTCGTCGAGCTAATCATCGAACTGCTGGACCCCAAGAACCACGAGTCGGTGTACGACCCGACCTGCGGTTCAGGCGGCATGCTCATTGCCGCCGCTAACTTCCTCAAAGCCCGAGGCGGGCGTGGATACACACTCAGCCTGAACGGGCAGGAGGCTGTGACGGACACTGCGGGTGTGGCCCGCATGAACCTCTTCATGCACAACCTGACCGAGTTCAAGGTCGAGATCGGCGACACCTTGAGGGATCCTCGCTTCAAGAGGCCGAACGGATCCGTCAAGCAATTCGACGTGATCGTCGCCAATCCGCCCTACAGCCTCAAGTGGAAGCCTTGGACTAATGACCCGCGCGCCATCGGCGGGGTCGCTCCACAGTCATCGGCGGACTGGGCATTCGTACAGCACATGATCGCTAGCATGGCCCCGAAGAAGGGCCGCGCTGGTGTCGTCCTACCCCATGGCGTCCTCTTCCGAGGTGGCCAGGAAGCAGTCATCCGTCGGCGTGTCCTGGATGACGACCTACTTGAAGCCGTCATCGGCCTACCAAAGAACCTTTTCTACAGTACGCCGATCCCGACCTGCATCCTCGTCTTCCGCGCCCCCGGCACCAAGGCCCCGGAGCGCCGGGCAGGTGTGCTGTTCATTGACGCATCAGAACGGTTCACGCCTGGAAAGAACCGCAATACGATCACCGACACCGACATCGCCGATACGGTGGCTGCCTACCACTCCAGCTTCAATGCTGACGCCTCCCCCACCGAACTCGATGGTGGTAGAGGGCTCGCCGCCCGCTTCGTTCCCTTGCCAGAGATCGCGGAGAACGGGTACGACCTCCATATCGGCCGGTACATCAAGCAGGCCACAGCTGAGCAGGAGGAGTTGGACGTTCTGGTCGACGCCTACAACCTCGCCCGGGCCGACCGGCAACGGGCCGAGGCTCGCATGCTGCAGGTCCTCACCGCCACAGGGATCGAGGGCTTCGATGACTGAGCCCGCCGGGTGGAAACCAGGCACTCTGGATGACGTCCTCGAACACGTCGATGTCCGAAACAAGGACAAGGTTGTCGAGGTGGTCCTCAGCGTTACCGAGGGGCGCGGCATCGTCCCCCAGAGCGAGGTGTTCAACAAGAGGGTCGCTACTGAGGACACGAGCAAGTACAAAGTACTCCAACCCTTCGACATCGCTTGGAACCCATACCTCCTCTGGACCGGAGCCATTGGGCAATGGCTCCGCGACAGCGCCGGCGTTACCTCTCCGGTCTACCCGGTGTTCCGTGTACGCGAAGGGCAGGACGCCAGGTTCTGGGGAATAGTCCTCGAAGGCGGTGTACTCACCCCGTACTTTGACAGTCGCGCAATCGGCTCTATCGCTCGGCGTCGCCGCACAACTATTCCGGTGTTTAAAGAGGCTCCGATCTTCATTCCGCCGCGGTCGACGCAGGAGCGGATCGTCAAGATTATCGGCGCGGTAGATTACCAGATTGCTGCGCTTGAATCCGAGGCCAGCACCGCACGGAGGCTTCTCAACTCGGTGCTCGCAGAGCACTTCGCGACCGTCATGGGCAAACCGCAGCGGATTGTTGATCTGTGCTCCCATGTGGTCGGGGGCGTCTGGGGCAAGCCTGAGGGTGAAGGGGAAGTTGATCGCCTTGCGCTTGGGCCTCGCATCTACGCGCCCGGCACCTCCGACTTCGTAACCGACGGCTCACCAGTACGGTCGTTCACGACCAAGCAGGCTGACACCCGAACGGTGCAGGAGCAGGACATCATCCTGGAGCGATCTGGCGGTTCACCCGAGCAGCCCGTCGGCAGAGTCGCTATTGCGGGCCCCGGCCTAGCACCGTGTGTGCCTACCGACTTCCAGCGCTTGATGCGGGTAGAGCCTGAGAGGGCGCTCCCAAAGTGGGTGTTCTGGCGACTCCGACACGACTGGGTATCTGGGATCACCCGCAACTACTCACGCCGCACGACTGGCATCACTAATCTGTCAGTAAAGGAATATATCGCTCGCGAAGTGCCCGTGCCTTCGCCAGAGGAACAGGCAGCACTAGTTGAGCGTGCTGCGGCGGTCGACGCACTCGTCATCACGCTGCGCGCGGAGGCCACAAGTCTCCGTCAGGTTCGAGCTGGTTTGCTATCAGGGCTGTTGGATCGAGCAATCACCATCGAGTCAGCCGAGCTGGAGGTCGCCTGATGGCGATGGGTATCGCGGAACGCGAGTTCCAGAACCTGATGATCCAGTGGTCCCTCCCCATGGGGTGGGGCTTCGAAGCGGGCAGGTCACTGCCGCGTGAGACGACACAAACGGTTCTCGCCGGCCATCTGCGGGACGCCATCGTCCGGCTTAACCCTGAGGTGATCGACGGGTTCGGCGTGGACGCCGTGGTCGAGGAGATCGTCGCCGCGGTCAACGCCGTCGACGGCGGGCTGGTGCGAGCCAACGAACAGGTGCTGGAACTGCTGCGCGGGCACAAGGAGTTCAGGGGCGCCGACGGCGTATGGCACGCCTTGAAGGTCATCGATTTCGAGCACCCAACCGCCAACACCCTGGTCGTGTCGGACGAGGTGACCATAACCGTCCCCGGCAAGACCCCCCGCCGGTTCGACCTCGTGTACTGGGTCAATGGACTGCCTCTCGTTGTCGTAGAGGTGAAGTCACCGACCGCTAAGTCAGGGTGGGCCGAGGCCGCACGCGAGATCAACGACGTGTACGCCACCGAGTACCCGTGGTTCTTCACCCCCAACGTGTTCGCTGTCGCCTCCGACGGGCTGAAACTGCGGTTCGGCGCCGCTGGTGCGCCGCTGAACCTGTGGCAGCCGTTCCGATCAACCGAAGACGACGAGAACCTGTCCGGGCAGGCCGACGTGCGGCGCTCCGTCGAGCTGCTGCTCAACCCGGCCACGGTCCTGGACATGCTCGCCAACTTCGTCCTCTTCGACACCTCTGGAGGCGGGGCAGACAAGAAGTACCTGCCCCGCTACCCACAGATGGAGGCCGCCCATCTGATCCACGGACGGGTCCTGGCCGACGGCAAGAAGGGTCTGGTCTGGCACCACCAAGGCAGCGGGAAGACGTTGCTCATGGTGTTCGCCGCTTCGCTGCTGCTGGCTGACACCCGCACCGAATCGCCGACGATCATCTTGCTCTCGGACAGGACCCAGCTCGTGCGGCAAACCTCCGGGGTATTCACCTCCGCGATGGGCGACGCCTACTTCCACCAGCCCTCCACCAGCAAGGAGTTGCGTTCCTTGCTGGCTGACGATGTGCGCGGCGTCATCTCCACAACCGTTCACAAATTCGCCGATGCCGGCAAGAACCTGTCGACCCGCCGCAACATCATCGTGCTGGTCGATGAGGCACACCGCACGCAGTCATCTGAGGAAGAGTCCCTGGCGGGGCAGATGCGCGCAGCATTGCCGCACGCGAAGTTCTTTGGCATGACCGGCACACCCGTCAGGAATCTCGCCACCAACACCTTCGCCCTCTTCGGTGAGGAGACCGACCCGAACAGGGTGTTGCACCGGTATTCGGTGTCCCGGTCTCTCCGGGACGAGGCAACCGTTCCTGTCATGCTGGACCCGCACCCAGTCACCTTCGAGATGAACGACCGGGCCCTACAGGCCGAGTTCGACCAGTTCGCCGACGAATTCGACCTCGACGACCCCGACCGTGAAACCTTGTCCCGTAAGTTCGGGCGCCTCACCTCGGTATTCGCCAATCCTGAACGCATCCACACGGTCTGCCAGGACATCGTGGACCACTACCTGGCTGGCACCTATCGCAACGGCCTCAAGGCGCAGGTCGTTGCCTACAACCGTGAGCTGGCCGTGGCATACACGGACAAGATCAACGAGCTGTTGGCCGGCTTTGAGGCATCTCGGGTACTCGCCGAGGTCGGCAAGCACGATCGGATCACCGCAGAGGTAAATATCCACGTCTCGGACGCCAAGTCCGAGGAAGCGACCATGCGGCCCTACAGGCTCTCCGAGGTCGACGAGGAGGACCAGAAGCGGCGATTCCTCACTCCCGATGACCCGTTGTGCTTCCTGGTCGTGACGGCCAAGCTGATGACCGGGTTCGACGCCCCCAACGAGGGCGTCCTTTACCTGGACAAGCCGATGAAAGCTCACAACCTGTTCCAGACGATTACACGCCCGAACCGCACTTGGGTGTCCCCGGCCGGATTCGTGAAGACCACCGGCGTGGTCGTGGACTACATCAGCCTGGCCGAAGAGGTCCAGCGTGCCGTCGTCGACCCCACCTCGGAGGGGTCCGCTGGCAAGGGCGGCGGATTCGTCACCGACGTGACCGATCTGGTCGCCGAGTTCCGCACCACCTTCGCCTGCATCGAGGACCTCCTCGCGAACGTGGACGGCCTTGACCTCACAGCCAACGGTTACGAGTCCGTACGCGTCATCAACAGCTACCTGGCCGGCGATCCGGCCGCCGCCGAGGTCTTCAGTAAGAATTACCGGCTTCTAGCCCGCCTGTACCCACTCATCAACACGGACAAGCGCGTCACCAAATACCAGGACGGGTTCGGGCTCTTCGGGTCTGTGTACACGACCCTGTTCAAGAAGTCCTCCGACGAGGAAAGGAAGGAGCGACTGGGCGAGCTGGGACCGATGGTCCTGGAGATAATCAATGCCCACGTCCACTCCTTCTCGGTGGCCGCGTCCCAGGAAGAAGCCCTCGTCCTGGATGCCCAAGGCATCACAATCCTCAAAGAGCTTCTGGCCCTCGTCCGTCCCAAGCCCGACAAGGATGACAGCGAGGACAAGAGGCCGCCGTCTGCGGCGGAGATCCTGGACCACATCAAGGCGGCCCTTGAGAAGGGCGTCGAACCGGGGTCCGCGAAGTACACCGCCCTGGCAGAGCGGATCAGGCAGCTGCGGGACCGGATCATCCAGAACGCCCAGGACGCCCTGGAGTTCCTGGCCGAAGCACTCCGGGTCGCCCATGCCATCGTGAACGCGGAGAAGCACCCCGACGAAGCCGTTGTACTGGACGATGACCACGTAGGAGTCCTGTCGCGGATCATCCATGACCACGCGCCGTCCGGCCTCACCGTCACGGAGCAGAACCTGGCCGAGGAGATCGACCAGGTGGTCAGGCGCACCCTCGCCCAGTCATGGGACAACGCTGAAGCCCGCAATCGCGGCGTCCGCCGTGCCACCGCTGCAGTCTTCCGCCGGTATATGTTGAAGCCGGTAGGAGAGCCCTACGGCTCCACCGTCGCCTACGTCGAAGCCCACTATCTCGTCGACTGATGTGCGTGCTGAGGCCCGGCAGCCTGTGGTGGGACGCTGTTGGTTAATTCGGGCCTGGCTGCTTCGCCCCGTCGTATGCGGCGGGGCGAAGTGCTGCCAGGGGGCTGGTGCGGGTGCGTGCATGGGG
>NZ_JBVHOQ010000034.1:0-95281 GCF_055568375.1 Streptomyces sp. NPDC026062 | reverse complement strand
CAACCGTGCCGACCAGAGCCGTTCGCCCTCGGTCGGCACCAGAAGGACCGAACGCCGCATCTCGCCCACCAGCGCCCGCGGATCACCAACTCCGCTTCTCCGGTCGGCAATCAGCTCGGCGAGCGCTGTTCCGGACTGCTCCACGGCCTCTCCCTTTCGTAGGCGACAGATGGCGCCGTAGATCAAGACGCGCAGCATCACAGGGCCGGTTCTCATCGAGACGCGGCTCGATGCCCATCCCTCTGAAAACTGCATTCGTGGAGGAACCCACTGGCGGACGGCTTGCAGAGGCCCGACAGCGGCCTCCGCTCGGCTCTCCGAGCGGTCGACGACATCTCGGCAGCGCAGCGCAGGTCTCACCGGCGGGCCGGTGACGGGCCCTCCGGTGGCTCACCGGCGGAGAGAAATGTCTTTGGAGCATCACGTGGTAGCACGGGTCAACCTGTCGCACGTGCTCTGATCAGGAAGAACGCCGCTGGACAGCACGACGGAGAACCACGCGACCTGATCGCTCATGGTCTCGATGCGATGGTCGAAGCCCTCAACGGTTCCTTCAAAGCCGAGCTGATCGAGCACCAGGGCCCCTGAGGGGACGCTGAACAGGTCGAACGTGCCGTTGCCTCGTGGTCTGGTCGGTACAACACCGAGCGTCCGCACTCCTCCCTGGACCGCCTTCCACAGGAGGAATTCAAGGTCCGGCACTACCGATCACTGGCAGCCCCGAAGACCGTCTGAAACCAGAGGAACCGGCCGCCGCGTCCTCAGGGGGTCCTCATCCCGGTGCCCTCCGCGTCGATCGGGCCGGGACAGCAGGTCTTGAATTCGCTGCCGGACACGATCGCCAGGACAGGGGGATCAAGCACCCCACGCCGAGATGGAGGAAAGAGGCACGTGTACGCGGGCATCTCCGCGGTCGGTCTGCCACCGATCCAGGTCGTAGAGCCAAAGACGCTCGATCCGGAGACTGTAGAAGCGGCGTGGGCCGGCTTCCGTGAACTGTCCCACGGGCAGGAGCCAGCGTCGTCGTGTATCGGGATCGGGAAAGTTCTGCTCGTAGTAATGGCGGTGCGCTGCGCTCGCGCCACCGGCATCGACCTCGCGACAGACGCCGGTCAGTTGCGCGCCGTCGAGGCCGATCGGCGACTGGGACGGGGGCAGGCCGGTCAGGTACAGCGACGCCGAGATGTCCGGACACCGGGCGATGTCCTGGCTGTGCCGGGCATCGCGCAGGGAGTACCAGAGCAGCTGCGGCGGAGAGTCCAGCCAGACGAAGTTGACGGTGGCGGACCAGGTGCCGGCGGGCCCGCTGGTGGCCAGGGTGACGAAGCGCGCCTGGGTGAGCAAGCGGTGGCTGCGCACGGATACGTGCTCGAAGGGTGCCGGCAGGCCTACGTCCGGCATGTCAGCCCGCCTCCACCCGCGGGCCGCCTGTGTGTGGCAGGGGTGGAACGGGGGCGTCGGACAGGAGCCGGGCGTCGAGCATTGTCCACCATGCGTCCTGGCTGGTGCGGCGGGCCTCCCACTCCGGATCCTTGGAACGGTGCGAGAGTTCACGGCGGTACGCGCCCCAGGCGGCCTCGTCGGTGAACGAGGCGTAGTGCTCCACCGCGTGGACCTCGGGCCCGATGGTGACGACGTACCACTTGGTGTCCAGCACGGTGTGGAGGCCTTCGTAGAACCATTCCTGCCGTTCGGCGACCCACTGCCAGAAGGCGCTCAGGTCACTGCGGGACTTCTCGGTGGGGGCGAAACGATAGACGAGATGGAGCATGGCGAGCGCCTGCCTTTCAGATCCTTTCGACGAGGTGTCAGGGGACGAGGGGAGACCACTGCTCCCAGGCGGGCCCCAGGGCGTGGGCATGGGCGCTGTGCCGAACGCGAAAGGCTTCGGCGTAGCGATGATTGTGTTGGTGGACGGCCCGGAGGTCGGGGAATCCGCCGGCGGCGGGGATGAGGACAGCGGCCAGCGGGTCGAGCGTGGCACCGCGCCGTGCCTTTGCTTCGAGGGAAGAGACCGACAGTCCCAGTCGGTTGAGGCCGGTCAGGGCTGCGTGGGAGATGGGCCCGTAGTAGGTGGTGGCGAAGTAGAGGTGGTTCTGTCGAGCCTGTGGGTCGCCGCTGCCGACGTAGCGGACGTGCAGACTGCTGTCACGCCGATAGCACAACGCGACGGCAACGGTGCGGCCGCCTCGGTGGCACAGGCAGACCTCCGCGTCGCGGTCCAGGCCCGCGCGCCGCTGGGCGCCGAGAACCTTGTGGATCCAGTCGGCGCCCTGGGTGCTGCCGTACTTGCGCCGGTTGGCTGCGATCATCGGCGCGATCCTGTCGCTGACCTCACCGGTCAGCCGGGTCCAGGTGAGCTCGTGCCCTGACGCCGTGAACCTGCGCATCTCTTGCCGACGATGTTTGCGATTATGGGAGCTGGACGCGTCGATGAGCCCTGCCATCCCGCCGTCCGGCACATCGATATTGCCCTCTGCGCTGTGCAGGAGTACCCGCGCGTCGGGGTGGGCCGCCGCCAGTTCAGTGGCATGCGCCACAGGTATGTACGGGGCGATCACGCGGTACCGGCGGAGACTCGCGGCGTACGCGACAGCTGTCCACAGCAGCCGGGCAAGCACGCGCGGGCGGTCGGGGCCCGAAGTGCACGCCGCGGTGGAGTGGGTCGACCTGCGGGCCCCCAGCCAAAGGAACGTTCGCCCCCAAGGCCCTTCGAGCCCCTGGAACATCTGCGCGGGGTTGAACAGTCCCGGCGTGCTGCCCTCGCCCTCCCACACGGGGATGCGCGCCTGCAACACGCCGTCGCTATCGCGACAGGCGAGAAGGGGCCGCGGGCCGCTGACGTACTCCAGATGCAGAAGCCACCGATAGCTGGCGTAGATCTCACCCGAAGGCGCGAGCGAGTCCACCTCGGCTGCGTCGAGTCTGCGCACGGAGGCAACCACGTCGTCCGAACCTGCCGCATCCAGCGGAGGCGTCGTCATTGCCATGGCTGACTCCGCTTTCGGTAGTCGAGGATCGCGTCGTGCGGCGACGTGAGGTGGGGGCAGCCCGGAACTCCTGCCCGAGCGTGGCGATCCCTGACGTGGTGAGCCTGATGCGCGAGCCAGGGCACGTGAGCGACCCCGGCCTCGGCCAGCGCGCGCTTCAAGGTCTCCCGCGACCTCTGACAGGCCGTCACCTGGGGCCTGAGGTCCGGGGCCTGGGCGCGTGGGAATTTCGCAATTCCTGCTGAGCCGCCTTTGCGTCAAGTCTGCTCACTCATTCGCGAGTTCGTCCAACTGGCCTCTCATGTCCCACCGCCCGTTCGCGCCGCCGGCCTATAGGCACCTCCTTCATGTAACTCCGCATCAAACGCGGTGCATAGGCGCTCACGGCGACTTATGGAATCGTGCGGAGATGTCCGAAACGCGCCCAGGCGCACGCGGGTGCGCCCAATGAGCGCCGACTGGGCGCCTGGGCTCCCGGGCGCGGGAGGCGGGCGGCACGGTACACAGCGGCGCGACGGCGCAAGGCGGTTGGGAGGTACGTGCGGTACTGCCGGGCCGGACGGCCACGACGGTGGAGCCGTCGGCACCGAGGTCCTACCGCGTGGCGCAGGTGGTGGCGGGCCTGGTCCTCAGCCGCTGCTCCCCGCGCCGGCAGTCCGGGCCGAGGACACGTCGAGTGCGTCGCAGGTATCCGCGGGCGCCTTCCTCGCCCTGCTGGGTGAGCGGGCCGGCGGTCGGCCCTCAGCGGCCGGCGGCCATGTCAGGACCGTTCTCCTCCTCACCGTGCTGGTGCACGCCGCCACCGCCACCACCGCGGTTCTGGACCGAGGCACGGCCGCTTCCCTCTGGACGGTCGTCGCCGCGACCACGGTCGCCGCGGCCCTGGCAGCCACCGCGGCTCACCTGACCGGACGCCTGCGTGCCGCCGTCGGCCTGGCCGCCTACCGCGCCGCCGAGGCGGTACTCACGGCCGGCGGCGATGAGCCTCAACGTGCTGGTCGTCGCGACACCGAAGCCGGGCCGGGGTGCCGGGGCGGACGACCGCGCGAGCCGGCCGGGGCGGTTCACAGGCCCGTACGGCTCAGCCCCGCAGGTACGCCAGTACCGCCAGCACCCGGCGGTTCGTGGTGTCGTCCACCGACAGGCCGAGCTTGCCGAGAATGCTGCCGAAGTGCTTGCTGACCGTTCCCTCGCTCACCGTCATCGCCTCGGCGATCGACGCGTTGGACCTGCCCTCCGCCATCAGCGCCAGTACCTCCTGCTCGCGGGCGGTCAGCCGGGAGAGGGGGTCCCGGCGGCGTCGGATGAGCCGGCGCACCACCTCCGGGTCCACGACCGTGTTCCCGGCGGCGACCCGGTGCAGGGCGTCGATGAACTCCTCGACGTTTCCGATGCGTTCCTTGAGCAGATAGCCGACGCCCGTACCGTCCGAGGAGTCGAGCAGGTCCTCGGCGTAGGTGCGCTGGACGTACTGGCTGAGTACGAGGATGGGCAGCCCGGACTGCCGGGTGCGCAGCTCGATCGCGGCGCGCAGGCCCTCGTCCGAGAAGCCGGGGGGCATACGTACGTCGGTCACCACGATGTCCGGGGCGTGCTCGGCCACCGCCGCGATCAGCTCGTCCGCCGTGCCGACGGCGGCCACCACCTGATGGCCGAACCGTTCCAGCAGGCCGACGAGTCCCTCCCGCAGGAGCACACTGTCCTCGGCCAGTACGACGCGCACGCTCAAGTCCTCGTAACCGCAGGTGACATGGGGACCTGTAGCCGCAACACCGTGGGCCCGCCGGGGGGACTGGACACTAGCAGGCGGCCGTCGAGCACCGAGACGCGGTCGGCCACGCCCTGGAGCCCCGTGCCGCCGCCCGGGTGGGCACCGCCCACGCCGTCGTCATGCACCTCGACCACCAGCAGGCCCTTCCCCGTCCGGCCGGTCACCCGGGCGCGGTCGGCGTCGCTGTGCTTGGCCACATTGGCCAGCGCCTCGCAGACCGCGAAGTAGACCGCCGTCTCGGTCGCTTCGGAGAGCCGCTCCGGCAGGTCGAAGTCCACGTCGACCGGGACCACCGAACGGTCCGCGACATCCTCCACCGCTGCCACCAGGCCCCGGTCCGTGAGGATGTGGGGGTGGATGCCCTGGATGAGCTCCCGGATCTCCACCAGTGCGATCCCGGCCTCCTGGTGGGCCTTGGCGAGCAGTCCGGCCAGTGGTTCGGCCGGACTCTCCAGCCGGGCCAGGCCGAGCGTCATGGACAGGGCGACGAGGCGCTGCTGCGCACCGTCGTGCAGATCGCGTTCGATCCGACGGCGCTCCGCCTCGAAGGCGTCCACCAGCCGCATCCGGGAACGGCCCAGTTCACGGAGCCGGGAGTCGAGTCCGGCGTCCGGTGCGGCGAGCAGCTGCCGGGTCAGCACGGCCCGGCCGGCGGCGAACGCCCCCAGCGGATAAGCGAACACGGGGATCAGTACGAGTCCGGCGAGGAGCGCCGCGAAGGCGGGCGGATAGGTGTCGATCAGCCAGATCTTGAGCACCCGTGTCTCCTCGCCGCCGCCGGCCGCCAGCATCGCGGGAGCGGCTGTCAGGCCGCCGCAGACGAGGAGCGCCGTACCCGCGACCACCGCCTCCAGCGGCCACAGCACCAGGGCGAACAGCAGCGCGTAGCCCAGCTCCCGCCAGGTGGCCCGCTCCCGGAGGCGGGTGCGCAGCCAGGACGAGAGACCGGTGCCGACGGGTTCCCGGTGCGACGTGACGACGGGCCGGGGGTCGAGCAGCCGCAGTCTGCGCCGTTCCAGAGCGGCCAGCGGAATGCCCGCGAGCACGAGGGTGAGGAGCAGCGGGATGCCGATCAGGACGACGGTGAGCGCGCTGCCCGCGACGGCCAGGAGGAGGAGCGCGGTGAGGGTCGCGAGGCCCAGCGGCACGCTCGTCAGCAGGTAGAGCGTGGCGCGCCACGGCCAGGCGGTGCGCAGGTAGTGGCGCTGCCGCAGTGCGTCCCGGAGGCCGGACGGGGGCAGGGCGTCACCGGAGGGGGCGGCGGGGGAGGGCATGGGGGAACGGTAGGCCGGGCGCGGGAGACGGACCACCCCGCGAGGTGGACTCCGAGGGTGGAGCTACCTCCACCCCGATGACTCCCCCCTGCTGCGATGTGCCGTGGGAGCGGCGCCGGTTGAGTGGTGCCCATGAATCACGCAGCCGTCCGACTCCGCTCGGTCACCCGCTCCTACGGCAGTCACACCGGCGCGGTCACCGCGCTGGACAGGGTCGACCTCGACATCCCCCGGGGCACGTTCACCGCCGTCATGGGCCCGTCCGGCTCCGGCAAGTCCACCCTGCTCCAGTGTGCCGCCGGTCTCGACCGGCCCACCGGCGGGCAGGTCTTCCTCGGCGACACCGAACTGAGCGGGCTCAGCGAGCGGAAGCTGACGCTGCTGCGCCGCACCCGCATCGGTTTCGTCTTCCAGGCGTTCAACCTGCTCTCCTCACTCAGCGCCGAACAGAACGTCGGCCTGCCGCTCAGGCTGGCGGGCCGCCGGCCGAAGCGGGCCGAGGTCCTCGACGTACTGGAGCGGGTCGGGCTGCGCGACCGGGCCGGGCACCGGCCCGGCGAGCTGTCCGGTGGCCAGCAGCAGCGCGTGGCCCTGGCCCGTGCCCTGATCACCCGGCCCGATGTGCTGTTCGGCGACGAGCCCACCGGCGCCCTGGACTCCGCGACCGGCAGACAGGTGCTGGAGCTGCTGCGCACCATGGCCGACGGCGGCCAGACCGTGATCATGGTGACGCACGACCCGGTCGCCGCCTCCTGCGCGGACCGGGTGCTGTTCCTGGCCGACGGCCGGGTGCGGGACGAGCTGTCCTCCCCGTCCGCCGATCAGGTCGCCGCCCGCATGACACGGATGGCGGTGGTCCCGTGCTGAGCCTGGCGCTGCGCGGCATGCGGGTCAGGTGGGTCACCCTCGTCGCCTCCTTCCTCGCGGCGGCCCTCGGCGTGGGGATCGTCGCCACCACCGGGATGGCCCTCGCCGCCACGTTCGACGCCCCCCGGCACGGCCCCGAGCGGTTCGCCGCCGCACCTGTCGTGGTCCGGGGCGAGGACCGGCTGCGGGTACCGACGCCGATCGGGGTCCGTACCCGGGAGCTGACCTCGCCCCGCCCGGTCCCGGCCGAGCTCGTCACCGCGCTCGCGGAGCTGGGCCGTACGGTCGAGGACCGCACGTTCCCCGTCTCGGTCGGCGGCGTCCGCCTCGACGGGGATGGCGGCGCGACGGGCGTGGTCGGCCACCCCTGGCCGGTCGCGGCGGCCACCCCGTACCGGCTGGCCGCCGGACGGGCCCCGGCCGCCGCCGGAGAGATCGTCGTCACCGCGGGGGACGGCTCCGATGTGCGTACGGGCGACCGGGTCCCGGTCGTCACCGCTGCCGGGACGGCGGTCCGTACCGTCGTCGGGACGGTGCGTCCCGCCGGCTTCGAGACCGCCGTGTTCTTCACCTCGGCCGAGGCCGCCGCGCTCTCCCCGGACGTCGACGCCGTGGTGGTGCACGCGGATCCGGCCGCGGTGCGTGCGGTGGCGGACCGGGAGGACCGGATGGCGGTGCTCACCGGCGACGACCGCCGCCGGGCCGACCCCGACCCGGACCGGGACGCCGAGGCGCTGGCCTCGGTGAACGCGCTGCTGGGTACCGCCGCCGGCATCACCGTGTTCGTCTCCGTCACCGTGGTCGCCTCGACGTTCTCCTTCGCGGTCGCCCAGCGCCGCCGCGAGTTCGGTCTGCTGCGGATGGCCGGCGCGACTCCCGGACAGGTGCGGCGGACGGTGTACGCCGAAGCGGCCGTCGTCGGCGTACTGGCGTCGGCGGCGGGCTGCCGGCTGGGTGTGCTCGGGGCGCCCCGGCTCGTCTCCTGGATGGTCGGTGAGGGGATCGCGCCGGGCTGGTTCGCCCTCGGCGACCAGAACTGGCCGCTGTACGCCGCCTTCTGGACCGGACTTGCCGTGGTGCTCGCCGGTGCGGTCGTCGCCTCGCACCGGGCCGGGAGGACGGGACCGGCCGAGGCGCTGCGTGAATCCGCCGTCGACAGCGGCTCGATGCCCCTGAGCCGGGTGCTGCTGGGCGCCGCCGTTCTGCTGACCGGTGTGGTGCTGCTGGGCCTCGCCCTCGTACAGGACCCCGGCAGTGTCCTGAAGCGCAAGACGTATGTCACCCAGCCGATGCTGCTCATCGTCGGGTTCGCCCTGTTCGCACCTGTCCTCGTGCGGCCCGTCACCCGCCTCCTCGCCTGGCTGCCCGCCCAGCTGCCGGGCGCCGTAGGTCTGCTGGCGAGGGAGAACGCCTCCGCCGGACTGCGCAGAACGGCCGCCGTCGCCGCTCCCGTGATCGTCACCGTGGCGCTGGCCGCCTCGCTGATGGGCACGACGGCGACGCTCGGTGAGGCCAGGGCGTCCGAGGCCCGTACCCAGCTGACCGCGGACTTCGTGGCCACGGCCGGCGGCGGCGGTGCGGTTCCCCGGCAGTTCGTCGAGCGTGCCCGGCGGATCCCGGGCGTCGTCGTCAGTGCCTCGCGGTCCACCACCGTGACCGTGCTGGAGGAAGGCACCGCGCTCGTCGGCTCCGAGGCACGGGCCGTGGACCCGGCCGACGCGGCGGCGGTGTCGGCGCTTCCCGTGGTGGCGGGCAGCCTCGCGGGACTCGACGACGGCTCCATCGTCGTCAACGAGGAGTGGCTGACCACGACGATCGGCGAACGGGTCGGCGTCTGGCTGGCCGACGGCCGCAAGGTCACTCTGCGGGTGGCGGCTGTGCTGAGCACCGGCACCGGGAACAACGGGGTGTACGTGACCCCGCGCAACGCCGGGGGTGCCGCAGTCGACCGGGTCGACGTCAAGATCGTCGGGAACACCGGGAGTTCGGCCGTCGCGGCGCGGCTTGAGGCGGCCGGCCGGGCGACGGGCACCGTGGTGGTGACGAGGGCCGGCCGGCTCGCGGAGGACCATCATCGGAATTCCGGTGGGAACACGCGTGTCGGAATGCTGATGATCCTTCTCATCGCCCTCGTGTACACGGGTATCGCGCTGGCCGGAACCCAGGTGATGGCGACCTCCGACCGGGTGCGCGACCTGGCGGTGCTGCGGCTCGCCGGAGCGACGAAGGCGCAGGTGCTGCGGCTGGTCGGGGCGGAGGCGCTGGTCGTGGTGGCCGTGGGGGTGGTGCTCGGCGGGGCGGTGGCCGCGCTGAACCTGGTGGGGGTACGGACGGCACTCGCGCTGCTCGGTGTCAGCTCCGGGGTTGCCGTCCCCTGGGGGACCATCGGCCCGGTCGTCGCCGTGAGCGCGCTCCTGGCCGTGGTCTCCGCGGTGGTGCCGGCTCTGCTCGCGCTGCGCGTGCGGCCGGTCCGGCCGGCGGGTGCGCGGGAGTAGCCGGGGTCCCCGGGAGGAAGGGACGGCCATGGGTGCGCGGGAGCAGCCGGGATGCCGGGCCGGAAGGGGCCTCGGCGGGTGCGCGTGAGCAGCCGGGGTTCCCGGCCGGAACGGGCCTCAGCAGGTGAGTGCGGTGACCAGGGCCACCGCCCGGCCGATGAGGTCCCGTTCGGCCGGGCTCGACGTCGGGTTGGCGTCCCGGCGGGCAGCGGCGTCGGCGAGGTGGCGGGCCGGGACGCCGCCGTCCGCCGCCAGGCGTGGCATCAGGGCGGTCAGCAGCTCGCGTGCGTCGTCCGCCGCCGGGTGGTCCGGATCGACCGCCACCTGCGCCAGTATCAGCGCCGACATGGCCCGGTCCAGGGCGGGCGGGCCCTCCTCGGTGTTGCTCCAGTCGATCACCACGGGGCCGTCGGCCGTCAGGACCACGTTGTCCGGATGCAGGTCGAGGTGGAGGATCCGGTCCTCGGGATCCGGCGAGAGCCGGGCCGGGACGGTGTGCAGTTCGGCGAGCAGACGGGCGAGCAGGGTGGAGCCCTCGGCTGCGTCGATGTCGCCGTCGAGCAGGGACTTCAGCATCGTGGGACCGGTCAGCCGCTGAAGGACCAGATCGCCGGGGGCGGCTGCCTGGGGCCGCGGACCGAGCCGGGGGACCGGGTAGCCCGAGGCCGAGAGATAGGACATGACCGGCATTTCGGAGGTGGCGTCCGGCCTGTGGCGGTAGCGGCGCAGGACCCATGCCTCGTCCAGTTCGTATACGTCGGCGTCACGTCCGCTGCCCAGCAACTGGCCTATTCGCATGGGTGGAATCTACTCGTGACGTCGGCGGGAGGGGAGACCGTTCACGGCCGCCCCCCTGTATCGCCGCCGGTCACGACAGCCCCATAACGCCATGCGATGGGGCGGACGGGATCTCCTGGAAATGACGTGTACGCGGCTACGTTGGCGGCAATTCCCCCGAATTCAAGGAGAGTTCCATGGAGAGATCCATGCTCCGCAGACGTGCGCTGGCCGCGTGTACCGCCACCGTGGCCGTCGGTGCGCTCGGGCTGGCCGGACTGACCGGCACCGCGTCCGCCGACCCCTCCCCCCGCCTGCCCGCCGCCGGGGCGGAGCAGGTTTCGCCCGGCCTGCTGAAGGCCATGCAGCGCGATCTCGGACTCACCGCCGACCAGGCGGGCGAACGGATCGGAAACGAGTCGCGTGCGGCCACCGTCGCCGCCGGACTGCGGCGCGCACTCGGTGACGGATTCGCCGGGGCCCGGGTCAGCGGCAAGGCGGCCGATCTGACCGTCGCCACGACCGACGCGGCGGACACCGGCCGGATCACCGCGGCGGGTGCCACGCCCGTCGTCGTCGACCACAGCCTGGCCGAACTCACCGCCGCCAAGGCCGCCCTCGACCGGGTGGCGTCGCGCGGTGCGCCGAAGGACGTGCCCGCCTGGTACGTCGACGTCACCACCAACCGCGTCGTCGTGCAGGCAGGCCGGAGCGCCGCCGCCGACTCCTTCCTCGCCTCGGCCGGCGTCGCTCGTGATCTGGTGACGGTCACTCAGTCGGCGGGGACGCCCCGCACGTTCGCGGATCTGCGGGGCGGTGACGCGTACTACATGAACGGCTCCGGACGCTGTTCCATCGGGTTCCCCGTCAAGCGCGGCACCCAGAGCGGCTTCGTCAGCGCCGGGCACTGCGGAACCCCGGGCGTCAGCACGAGCGGTTACAACCAGCAGGCCCAGGGCTCGTTCCAGGGCTCCACCTTCCCCGGCCGCGACTACTCCTGGGTCGCCGCGAACAGCAGCTGGACCCCGCGCCCGCTGGTGAACGGTTACGGGAACGCCGACGTGACGGTCACCGGATCCACCGAGGCGCTGGAGGGGGCGTCGGTCTGCCGCTCGGGCTCGACGACCGGCTGGCACTGCGGCACGGTCCAGCAGCGCAACAGCAGCGTCACCTACCAGGAGGGCACCGTCTCCGGGGTGACCCGGACCAACGTGTGTGCCGAACCGGGTGACTCCGGTGGCTCGTTCATCTCGGGCAGCCAGGCCCAGGGCGTCACCTCCGGCGGCACCGGCAACTGCTCCCAGGGCGGTACGACGTACTTCCAACCGGTGAACCCCGCGCTCCAGGCGTACGGACTCACCCTGGTCACCAGCGGCACCCCGACCGACCCGACGGACCCGCCCACCGAACCGGGCGGCAGCTGGACGGCCGGGACGGTGTACGCCGCCGGTGATGTCGTGACGTACGGCTCCGGCAGCTACCGCTGCCTCCAGGGACACCAGGCGCAGACCGGCTGGACGCCCCCGAACGTTCCCGCGCTCTGGCAGGCCCTGTAGCCGGCCCCTCCGCACGTGCCCTTCCCCACCACCCCGAGGAAGCAGCCATGACCTCCGACCCGACCCCCGTCCCGGCCGACGGCTCCACCGGCGACCGGTCCATCAGCCGCAAGACCCTCCTCAAGGCGGCCCTGGTCGCCACCGCCGCCCCGCTGCTCGCCGGGGGCGGGGTCGCGCTCGCGCGCGACGCCGGTTCCGCCGGGGTGCGGCTCGCCCCGACACCGGACTGCGACGACGGCGACGACCCCACGCACGACCAGATCGAGGGCCCGTACTTCAAGCCCAACTCCCCGCTCCGCACCAGCCTGGTGACGGCCGGCACCCCCGGTGTCCCGCTCACGGTCAGCGGATACGTCTTCGGCCGGGAGTGCCGGCCCGTCCCCGGGGTGCTGCTCGACTTCTGGCAGGCCGACACCAACGGCGCGTACGACATGAGCGGTTACGCCTTCCGAGGGCACCAGTTCACCGACCAGTCCGGCGCCTTCGCGCTCACGACCGTCGTGGCGGGGCTGTATCCCGGCCGCACCCGGCACATCCATGTGAAGGCGCAGGCGCCCGGCTCGGGCATCCTCACCACACAGCTGTACTTCCCGGACGAACCCCGCAACAGCACCGACAGCCTCTACGACCCGGCGCTTCTGATGAACGTACGGTCCGTGGGCTCCGGGAAGGAAGGGACCTTCGACTTCGTCCTCGACGTCGCCCAGGACCCGACCGATCCGCCGACCGACCCGACGGATCCCCCGACCGGGCCGGGCGGCAGCTGGGCGATCGGGACGCTCTACAACGCGGGCGACCGCGTCACATACGGCGGGGTCACGTACCGCTGTCTGCAGGCTCACACCGCCCTGACCGGCTGGGAGCCGCCGAACGTCCCCGCGCTGTGGGAGCGCGGGTAGACGGGCAGACAGGCGAGGGACCACCGCCGCGCGCATGCCCCGGGCACGCTGCCCGGGGCATGCGCCTCGCCCGGTCCGGGGGAGAGGGCGTGCGGCGGGGCCGGCCCAACCCTTCGGGAGGGGCTGCTGTTCCGCCCGGTACGCCCTTCCCGAAGGGCCGGGCCGGCGCGCCCGTCACTTCGCGTCGGCATACCGCTCCACCACCGCCGCGGTGAACGGGAAGCGCACCGGTGTCTCACCGAAGGCGGTCCGCCCGGCCAGCTCACCGGCCGCCCGGATCGCCTCCACGACGGTCCCGGCCTCCTCCGCGGGACAGTGCACGATCACCTCGTCGTGCTGGAAGAAGACCAGCTCGGCCCGGAGTCCTGCTGCCGCCATCGACTGCCGCAGGGCGGCGAGCAGCAGCAGCGCCCAGTCGGCGGCACTGCCCTGCACCACGAAGTTACGGGTGAACCGGCCGCGCGCACGGGCGTTGGAGGAGGCGTACCCCGGAGTGAATCCGCCTCCGCCTTCTCCCTGTTCCGCACCGGCGGCCGCCGGATCCTCGTTCTCCTGCGGGATGCCGGCCTCCCCGTCGTCCCCGCTGCCCGCGGCGGGCGGGCTGGTCCGGCCCAGCCAGGTGCGTACGAGACGGCCCTCCTCGCCTGCCTTCGCGGCGTCGTCCACATAGGCGACCGCGTGCGGGAACCTCCGGCGCAGGGCCGCCAGATTCTTCAGGCCGTCCCCCGATGTCTGACCGTAGACCGCGCCGAGCAGGGCGATCTTGGCGTGGTCGCGGTCGCCGTGGAAGGCGCGGTCGGACAACGCCGTGTACAGGTCGCCGTCGTGCCCTGCCACCTCCATCAGGCCCCGGTCGCGGGAGATCGCGGCCAGCACTCTCGGCTCCATCTGGTCGGCGTCCGCGACGACGAGACGCCAGCCCTCGTCGGCGACCACCGCCCGGCGGATCACCTTGGGGATCTGGAGTGCTCCGCCGCCATTGGTCGTCCAGCGGCCGCTGACGGTGCCGCCCGGCTGGTACTCGGGGCGGAAGCGGCCGTCGCGGACCCAGTCCTGGAGCCAGCTCCAGCCGTGGGCCGTCCAGATCCGGTACAGCTTCTTGTACTGGATGAGCGGCCGCACCGCCGGATGGTCCAGCTCCTCCAGCTCCCAGCGGCGGGTCGACCGCACCTTGATGCCGGCCTGGGCGAAGGCCTTCACCACATCGGCGGGCAGATCCGGGCGGACCCGGCGGCCGAACGCGGCCGACACCTCGTCGGCCAGCTCCGCCAGCTTCCGGGGCTCGCCGCCGCCCGCGTACCGCTCGCCGAGGAGTTCGTGCAGCACCTCGCGGTGGACGTCGGCCCGCCAGGGCAGGCCCGCGCGGTTCATCTCGGCGGCGACCAGCATGCCGGCGGACTCGGAGGCCGTCAGCAGGCTCATCCGGGCCGGCCGGTCCGTGGCGTCGTGCCGGGCGAGCTGGTCCGCGTACACCTGGAGCAGGGCGTCGAACGGCACTTCCGTCCCCGACTGCGGCTCGAACAGGGAGGACTGGGAGCCCGGCACGGCGGAGCGCGGCGGCGGGTCGGGCGGCACCGGGCCGCGCAGCAGACGGGCGTGGGCGGCCGCGGCGGAGCGGGGTTCGCCGAGCCGGCCCTCGTGTCCCAGCAGTAGGGATTCGGCCACCTCGATGTCGTAGCACCGGGCGACCGGGACCCCGGCGGCCAGCAGCCGGGGGTAGACCTCGGCCGTCGAACGCCACACCCAGCGGGTGACATCCGGCCGGGAGCGGACGGCCTCGGCCAGGTCCGGCTCGGTCACGACCGGGGCGGCGGGCCGGCCGGTGCCGTCCAGCGGGGCGAGGCGCGCGCCGCCGCTCTCCGTGACGGCAAGCGCCCAGCGTTCGGTCATACGGCCGAGTCTGGCATCCGGCACTGACAGCGCAGCGATGGGCGCGGGGCCGCCCCGGCTGAAAGGATCGGAGGCGGCATATCCACCGAGGAGAACGAGGAGGCGGACGAGACGATGGAAGCGATCGTTTTCGAGGAGTTCGGCGGACCCGAGGTGCTGCATCCGGCCCGGGTCGAGGACCCGCATCCCGGTCCCGGGCAGGTCCGGGTGAAGGTCCGGGCCGCCGCCGTCAACCCGATGGACTACAAGATCCGGAGCGGCTGGATGGAGGACGTGTTCCCGACCTCGCTCCCGGCGATTCCCGGCGTCGAGTTCGCCGGGGTGGTCGACGCGACGGGGGAGGGCGTCACCGAGGTGGCGGTGGGCGACGAGGTGCTGGGCTGGAGCGCCACCGGTTCCTACGCGGAGTACGCCCTGGCCGACGCCGCTCTCGTCGCGCCCAAGCCCGCCGAGCTGAGCTGGCCGGACGCGGCGGCCCTGACCATCGCCTCGAACACCGCCCAGCGCGTCCTGGACGAACTCGCCGTGGGAGCGGGGGAGACCCTGCTGCTGCACGGAGCGGCCGGAGCCGTCGGATCGGCCGCGGTCCAGCTGGCGGTGGCCCGCGGCGCGACCGTGATCGGCACGGCGTCCCCGGGCAACCACGACTACCTGCGGGTGCTCGGCGCGACCCCGGTGGAGTACGGGGACGGGCTGGTCGGCCGGGTGCGCGAGCTCGCACCCCAGGGCGTGGACGCGGTCTTCGACGCGGCGGGGCGCGGCGCGCTGCCGGACTCCGTCGAGCTGCGCGGCTCCACCACCGACCGGATCGTCACCATCGCCGACCCGGACGCGGCGAAGTACGGCGTGTCCTTCTCCGGCGGCGGCTCGCGGTCCGGGGAGCAGCTGGCCGGGCACGCCCGCCGTGCGGCCGTGGGCGAGCTGCGGGTGCCGGTCGCGGAGACGTTCCCGCTCACCGAGGCGGCGCGGGCGCAGGAACTGAGCGAGGCGGGGCACGTACGCGGGAAGGTCGTCCTGCTGCCGTGACGTGAGGCCGGCCGGGACCGGTCGGTGTGTGCCCGGGTTGGCGAAAGTTGTCCACAGGGTGTGGATGAATCCCGCCGGGTCCGCCGTGCCTACTCTGAACCCATGGAACCGGTGATCGACCAGGCCTTCGCGGCTGCCCTGTACTCGGACGGCGACGACGGCCTCGACACCGGCGCGTCCCTCCTCGCCGCCGCCCCGGCGGCCGACGCGGAGCTGCTGCGCCGAGGCGAGGAGTTCGTCCGGCGCGCCTGGGACCGTGGCTGGCTGCCCGCCGATCTCGTGCGCGTCGTCCGCGGCGAACTCGACGAGCACGCGGCCGGCCTGGCCGCCGGGCTGATCGGCTCGGAGGTCCGGCGTTACGAGGTGCTGCCACCTCGCTGGCGGGCCCAGCTGGACGAGCTGCCCGCCCCGCCGCCGACCGGGCGGCCGGACCGCTTCTCGTACGCCTCCGCGCTCCTGGGGCTCTACCGGCTGCTGCTCCGGCTGCCCGCGATCGAGCCGGTCGGCCCCCCGCCCGGCGCGTTGCGCGACACCCTGCACCGGCCGCCCGCGCACGACGAGCCGCGCATGCTGACCCGGATCCGCGCCCTGCTGGCCAAGGCCGAGGCGACCGGATTCCCCGAGGAGGCGGAGGCGCTCACCACCAAGGCGCAGGAGCTGATGGCCCGGCACAGCATCGACGAGGCCCTGCTTGCGGCACGTACGCACAGCGGCAGCGTGCCGGGCGCCTGCCGGATCGGGGTGGACGCCCCCTACGAGACGGCCAAGGCGATCCTGCTCGATGCCGTCGCGTCGGCGAACCGCTGCCGGGCCGTGTGGAACAGTGACCTCGGCTTCTCGACGGTGATCGGCTTCGAGCCGGACCTGGAGGCCGTGGAACTGCTCCACACCTCCCTGCTGGTGCAGGGCACGGCGGCGATGACCCGGGCCGAAGCCGGCCAGCGGGCCGGCGGCCGTAAACGGACCAAGACCTTCCGGCAGTCCTTTCTGATGGCCTACGCCCAGCGGCTGGGCCGGCGGCTGGCCGACGGCGCCGCCCGCGCCACCGCCGAGGCCGAGGCCGAAGGGGGCGCGGCCGGTGCGGCGGCCCCCGGGGCGGGCCTGCTGCCGGTGCTGGCCGCCCGGGACGTGGCGGTCACGGACACCGCGGAGAAGATGTTCCCCGCGACCACGACCACCCGGGTCCGGGGGGCCACGGACCTGGACGGCTGGACCCATGGGACGGCCGCGGCGGACCGGGTCAGGGTGGGCGGTGCCACGCCGGAGATCTCCGACTGAGGCCGGCGGCCCCGCCTCGGTGACGGCAGCGGTGGCGGTGGCGGTGCGGGGCGGCGGGTCGAGCCCTGAAGGCCCCGGGCCGGAGCCCGCGCCCCGAACTGGAAACCGCACCCGACAACTCGGGCATATCGGTAAATCCGGTTAGGCTCTGGGCATGAGCTGGCTCCGGGCGCTGAGGGAGACCGCCCGCTCGGGGCTGACGATCGAGAGAACGCGTCTCGAACCGGCGATCGCCATCCGAGGCGCGGCGGGTCTCGCTCTGGTGGTCGGGGTGAGCCTCGCCCTGTTCGGGCCGGTGATCGCGGCCAGCTCCGCGTTCGGCGCGTACCAGGCGGCGATCGCCACCTTCCAGCGCAGCTGGCGCCCCCGTCCGGTGCTCGCCCTGGTCTCCGGCATCAGCCTCGGCGTCTCGACCTTCCTCGGCTACATCACCGTCTCCCATCTGCCGCTCTTCCTGGTCCTGCTCGCGCTCTGGACCTTCCTTGCCGGGCTGGCCTGGGCGGCGGGTCCGACAGGCGGCATCATCGCCGCGTCCAACGTCGCGATCATGCTGGTCACGGTCACGCTGCCCACGTCCGTCGCCGAGGCGGCCCTGCACGCCCTGGTGATCACCTTCGGCGGGGTCGTCCAGGCGGCGCTGATCGTGCTGTTCCCGGTCCGCAGATGGGGCGCCCAGCGCGACGCCCTGGCCGATGCGCTGGCCGCCGAGGCCGACTACGCCCGCAGGCTGCGCCACGACCCGGTCGCCCCCTTCGACCCGATCCCCCTGATGGAGGCACGAGAGGCCGCCGCCGTCACGAACCGCCAGGCCCGCCGCCGCCCCGCCGAACTGCACGGCTCACGCGGGGCCGCCGAGCGGATCAGGCCGGTCCTCGCCTCGCTCGCGGACCCGGCGATGGGCGTACCGTCCGAGGGCCCGGAACGCGACCGGGTCCGTGAGCTCCTCGCCGCGGCCGGCTCCCTGCTCGACGCGGCGGCGCGGGCGATCCGCCACGGCGACCCCGTGCGGCTCCCCGGCGCCGCCGTCGCCGCGCTGAAGACCCCCGACACCGGCGCGCTGCTCACCGGCCCCCCGCTCCGCGCCGCCGACCGGCTGGCCGCCCTGCTCTCCGACGTCATCGAGGCCGCCGAGGGCGACGGCACGAAGGAGCAGCGGGCGGAGGCGGAGGAGGCCGCCGAGGCCATCGAGGCCGGACGGGGCGGCAGCGTCGCCGCCGAGCACCACCGGCGGCCCACTCTGCTGCGGCTGATTCCGGTGGTGCTCGGGTCGATGCGCCGCGAACTGCACCACGGTTCCCCGATCTTCCGGCACGCGATCCGGATCTCCGTCGTCGCCGCGGCCGGTTATCTGCTGGGCCTGGCGCTTCCGTACGGGCACGGCTACTGGGTGCCGATGGCGGCCGTCATGGTGATGCGGCCGGAGTTCTCCCGTACGTACGAGCGGTCCGTGGCGCGCTTCGGCGGCACCGTGGTCGGGGTCTTCGTCGCCAGCGTGATCGTCGAGGCGGCCCATCCGCGCGCGGGGCTCTCCGCCGTGCTCGCCGTGGCCTGTGCCCTGCTGATGTACCTGTTGATGCGCACCGGCTACGCCGTCGGCCAGGCCTGCGTGGCCGCCTATGTCGTCTTCCTGCTCGGCATGGCGGGCGACGACCTCTCGCAGACCGTGTTCGAACGGGTCTTCCTGACCCTGCTCGGCGGTCTCCTCGCGATGGCCTCGTACGCCGTCTACCCGGCGTGGGAGACGCCGAGGCTGCGCGGCCGGCTCGGCGACTGGCTCAAGGCGGACGGCCATTACGCCGCCTCGGTCGTCGATCAGTACGCCGATCCGGCGAGCCGCGGCCACGACGACGTCCGTCAGGCCCTGCTCGCCACCCGGAACGCGCGTGTCGCCTGGCAGGAGGCCGTGTCCACCGCTCAGCACGAACCGGTGCGCCACCGCGGCCTCTCGCGCGCGGCCGCCGACGACACCCAGCACGCGCTCGCCGACTTCGGCCGGTACGCGATGCTGATGGAGGCGCACCTGCCCGAGGGCGGCGCCACCCCCGTACCGGCGGCCGCCCCGCTCGCCGAGGCGTTGCGCCGGGCCACCGAGCAGGGTGCGAAATCGGTGCGGGAGCGGCGCGTACCGGACTGGACGCCGGTGCGGGAGGCGCTGGAGAAGTGGGACGAGGAGGAGCGGGCGCGCGGAGAGAAGTCGGACCCCGTCGTGCGCAACGGGGCCGGACTCCTGCTCGAAGCCCTGGAGGAGTTCTCCCAGGGACTGGACACCGGCTCGGGGTCCCGTGCCTCCGGTGGCGGCTGAGGCGGCGTCATATGCCTGGCCGGTGCCGCCGTTCGGGAGCCCGGCCGATGCCGCCCCGACGTCCGTCACGAGGTCGGCAGGTCGGGCAGCCCCTCCAGGGAGTCGGCGTCGGTCTTGGCGAGCGTGTCCTTGATGCCGTCGTCCCACGAGACGACGACGGTCTTTCCGTCGTTGGACTCGATGGCTCCCATGGTCCGGTCGGTGTCGCCGTCGGCGCATGTCAGCGACAGCATCGGCTTGTTGCCCATGTTCTTGGCCGTGCCCGAGCAGACGTGGGAGTCGGCGACGACCACGGCCTTCCCGGATGCGACGGAGAGGACGACGGCCTTGCCGTCGGTCTGCCCGGCCCAGGCGCCTTCCAGCGCCTTGAGGTCGCCGGTGGCGCCTTCCCCTCCGGAGCCGGAGTCGCCTCCGGTGCTGTCGGCGGGGGCCGAGGCGGCGTCCGAGCCGGCCGGCTTGTCCGCGCCGTCCTTGTCGCTGTCGCTGCCGCACCCGGTGAGGGCGAGAGCGGTGAGCAGCCCGGTGGCGACGACGGTGCCGGTACGTACGAGTTTGTACATGCTGAATTCCCCCTGGATGACGAATGACCGTCCAAGCTACCAGTGAGTCGGAATCGGGGCGGAACGGTCAACCACCGGATCCGGGAGCCGAACGGGCCGTTCGTACGTCTCTCTTCCGAGGGGTGCGGCAGCGGGGTGCTGTAACCGAGGGAACACCCCGCGTGCACGTGCATCCGCCCATGCATCCGCTCATGCGTCGACAATTGAACACAGCTATGATCCGAGACAGTTGACACTTGCACTTTGCAACTCGGGGAGCGTCCTGTGGACCACGTGTACAACGGCATGGCGGCCACAGAGCTTCGCGGAGTCGTCTGGCAGAAGAGCACGCACAGCAACTCCCAGGGCTCCTGCGTGGAGTTCGCGAAGCTGCCGGGCGGCGATGTGGCGATGCGCAATTCGCGTCATCCCGACGGGCCGGCGCTGGTCTATACGCCCGCGGAGATAGAGGCCCTGCTGCTCGGGGCGAAGGCCGGCGAGTTCGACCATCTCATAGCGGAGGCCTGAGTTCCTTCGGCGGTCTGTGCCGGGGCGTCATATTCCGGCGGCGCGGTGCGACGGCCGCCCGCGTGCGGTACTTCCCCCTGTGTCACGCCGGGTCGGACAGCCGGAAGAGGGCCCAGACGACCTTTCCCCGCGGGGTGGTTCCGGCGACGGAGCTCTCCGTCGCCCATACGGGTGAAGGGTGCCAGCCCCAGCAGTCGCTGAACGAGTCCACCAGGAACAGGCCGCGGCCCGACTCCGCGGAGTCCTCCGCCTCGGCCGCGACGGGGCTCGCCTGGCTGGGATCGCGCACCGCGCACACCAGCCGCGAGGTCCAGCGCATCAGATGCAGCCGCACGGGCGGGTCCTGGGGATCGCGCGGCAACTCGGCGGGCAGCGCGTGCCGCAGGGCGTTGGTGACCAGTTCGGAGACGACGAGCGCGACATCGTCGAACCGCTCGTCCAGACCCCAGCCGCTCAGGGTCGCCCGGGTGAACTGCCTTGCTCCGCCTACGGCTTCGTAGCGGGCGGGCAGAGCGCAGGTGGCCGATCCGGAGACGTCGGAGGGATCGATGGGGGGGAGCCCCTGTCGTAAGGGCTCGAGCATCGTCGATCCATTCGTCCCCATGCGAGGCACTCCCGGGATTCGTGGCTGTATCGGTACTGCGGGTACACGGGTACAGCGGCACAACACGAACGAGCACGCAGGTGCGCGACGCCCATGGTTCCGAATGCGCAGGGCAGATGCAAGGGCAGATGCACGTGCACGCGCCTGACCTGTCCGATAGCGTGCCGGTTCTTGGTCATTTCTTCCTGGGTGTAGTTTCCGGACCTTCTGGAAGTCTTCCCATTTCCGTAATCGAATGAGTACGGGCTGAAGCGTTTTGATGGCAGAATCCGGCTCTTGGGGTTCGGGGGGACCCCGATGCCCGGGAAGCGATGGGGAGGGTTGGACCGGTGGCGGCAGGCGAGTCAAGTGGTTCAGTGGTGCGGCGCATCCTGCTGGGCTCGCAGCTCAGGCGGTTGCGGGACTCGCGCGGCATCACCCGTGAGGCGGCCGGCTACTCCATCCGGGCTTCCGAATCGAAGATCAGCCGCATGGAGTTGGGACGGGTGAGCTTCAAGGCCAGGGACGTCGAGGACCTGCTCACGCTCTACGGAGTCACGGACGAGGCGGAGCGCGACTCCCTGCTCGGGCTGGCCCGTGAGGCCAACGTGGCGGGCTGGTGGCACAGTTACGGAGACGTGCTGCCCGGCTGGTTCCAGACGTACATCGGTCTGGAGGGTGCGGCCTCACTCATCCGTATCTACGAAGTCCAGTTCGTGCACGGCCTGTTGCAGACCGAGGAGTATGCGCACGCGGTCGTCTCGCGGGGCATGCGCGGCGCTCCCGCCGCCGAGGTCGACCGCCGGGTCGCGCTGCGGCTGGCGCGCCAGAAGACCCTCGTCTCCGAACGGGCCCCCCGCTTCCACGCCGTACTCGACGAGGCCGCGCTGCGCCGCCCCTACGGCGGACGGGAAGTGATGCGCGCCCAGTTGCGGCATCTGATCGAAATGTCGGAGCAGCCGAATATTACGCTTCAGGTGATGCCGTTCAGTTTTGGCGGGCATGCGGGAGAGAGCGGTTCCTTCACCATGCTGCGATTCCCGGAATCCGATCTGTCGGACATTGTCTATTTGGAGCAGCTGACAAGTGCGCTCTATCTGGACAAGGCCGAGGAAGTCGCCCAGTACGAAAAGGCGATGGCCCGGCTGCACGAAGACAGCCCGGGTCCCGAGGAGAGCCGGGATCTTCTCCGCGGTCTTCTCCAACTCTCCTGATTAGTCGTTACGATGGCGTACCACCAGGAGTCTGCACCTGAGTCAAGGGATCGCATGTCCTTCTTCCACGAGCTCGCCGCCCAGTACATCGACGGTGAATGGCGTGCCGGCACGGGCTCGTGGGACATCATCGATTTCAATCCCTACAGCGGGGAAAAGCTCGCGTCCATCACCGTCGCCACCGCGGACGAGGTCGACCGCGCCTACTGCGCCGCCGAGCGCGCCCAGCGGGAATGGGCCGCCACAAGTCCGTACGAACGCAGGGGCGTTCTGGAACGGGCCGCGCGGATCACCGAGGAAATGGCCGACGACATCGTCGAGGCGGTCATCGACGAGCTGGGCGGCACCCGGGCGAAGGCGCTGTACGAGCTGAACGCCGCCCTGGACTTCCTGCGCGAGGCCGCCCACCAGGCGCTGCGCCCCGAGGGCCGGATCCTGCCCTCGCCGGTGGACGGCAAGGAGAACCGTCTCTACCGGCTGCCGGTCGGCGTGATCGGTGTCATAAGCCCGTTCAACTTCCCCTTCCTGGTGGGGATCAAGTCGGCCGCGCCGGCGCTCGCGCTCGGCAACGCGGTCGTCATCAAGCCCAACCAGAACGCACCGGTGACCGGCGGCGGGCTGATCGCCCGGATCTTCGAGAAGGCCGGGCTGCCGGCCGGGCTGCTCAATGTCATCGTCACCGACATAGCCGAGATAGGCGATGTGTTCATCGAGCACCCCGTCCCCAAGGTGATCTCCTACGCCGGGTCGGACCGGGTGGGCCGCCATGTCGCCGCGACGGCGGGCGCGCTCTTCAAGCGCGCCATCCTCGAACTCAGCGGCAACAGCGCCCTGGTGGTGCTCGACGACGCGGACATCGACTACGCCGTCGACTCCGCCGTCTTCAGCCGCTTCGTCTATCAGGGCCAGGTCTGTATGGCCGCCAACCGGATCCTGGTGGACCGCGCCGTCGCCCCCGAGTTCACCGAGAAGTTCGTCGCCCGGGTGGCCGCCCTGCGCGCCGGTGACCCGCGTGACCCGCAGACGCAGATCGGCCCGGTCATCGACGCCTTCCAGGCCGACGCGCTGACCGCCCTGGTCGACCAGGCGCTCGCGGAGGGCGCCACGGCGCTGGTCCGGGGCCGTACCCGGGGCAACCTCGTCGAGCCCACCGTGCTCACCGGGCTCCCGGACGACTCCCCGCTGCTCTCCCAGGAGATCTACGGCCCGGTGGCGCTGCTGATCGAGTTCAACGGCGAGGAGGAGGCCGTACGGATCGCCGACGACAGCCCCTACGGGCTCAGCGGCGCCGTGCACACCGCCGATGTCGAACGCGGGGTGCGCTTCGCCCAGCGGATCGACAGCGGCATGTTCCACGTCAACGACGCCACCGTCCAGGACGATCCGCTGGTCGCCTTCGGCGGCAAGAAGAACTCCGGGACCGGCCGGCTGAACGGCGAGGCGACCGTGGAGGCGTTCACCACCCAGAAGTGGATATCGATCCAGCACGGCCGGAGCCCTTTCCCGCTCTGACCGGCACCCCACTACGCTCGTCGAAGTCGAGCAGAGAGGTGGGCGGGATGTCCGCGATCCGGTTGCTGGTCCTCTGCGCCGTACGGCAGCACGGCCGGGCACACGGCTATCAGATCCGCAACGACCTGGAGTACTGGGGCGCGCACGACTGGTCGCACGCCAAGCCGGGCTCGATCTACCACGCACTGAAGCAGATGGCGAAGCAGGGCCTCCTGCTCGCCCACGAGGTCGCCCCGAGCACGGCGGGCGGTCCGCCCCGTACCGAGTACGAGATCACCGAGCAGGGCGATGAGGAGTACTTCACCCTGCTGCGCGCGGCGCTGACCTCGTACGACCAGAAGCTGGACGTGCTGTCGGCGGGGCTGGGCGGGATCGTCGACCTGGAACGGGCCGAGGCGGTGGCCCTGCTCAAGGAACGGGTGGCCGGTCTCGTCCGGTGGCGGGGTTCCGTGACCGAGTACTACACGCCCGAGGCGGGACCGCAGTCGATCGGCCACATCGGCGAGATCATGAACATGTGGGTGCACTCGGCGGACGCCGGTGCCGAGTGGACCCGAGGGCTGATCGAGCGCATCGAGGGCGGTGCGTACACCTTCGCGGGCGAGGGCGCCCCGTTCGTCGGCGTGCTGGCCGAGGGCGAGCGGAACCCGTACGCGGCCGGCTCCGCCGACGAGGGACGCTGACCGCCCTCAGTGGTGGAACGACGTCGCCGGGCCGTGCTCGGCGCTCAGGGGGTGGTCCTGGCTCCGCAGCTCGGGCAGCAGCAGCTTCAGGTCCTCCAGCAGCAGCTCCGCCAGGTCCGACGAGAAGCCGTTGCGGCACACGATCCGGAGCACGGAGAGGTCCTCCCGGTTGGCCGGGAAGGTGTACGCGGGCACCAGCCAGCCGCGCTCACGCAGCCGGCGCGACACGTCGAAGACGTCGTACGCCGTCACCTCCGGCCTGGTCGTCAGCGCGAACACCGGCAGCTGGTCGCCCTGGGTGAGCAGCCGGAAGTCGCCGAGTTCCTCGATCTTCTTCGCCAGCCCCATGGCCACGTCCCGCGACGCCTGCTGCACGGCCCGGTAGCCCTCCCGGCCCAGCCGCAGGAAGGTGTAGTACTGCGCCACGACCTGCGCACCCGGCCGGGAGAAGTTCAGCGCGAAGGTCGGCATGTCGCCGCCCAGGTAGTTGACCCGGAAGACCAGCTCCTCGGGCAGCTCGGCCGGTGAGCGCCACAGCGCCCAGCCGACGCCCGGGTAGACCAGTCCGTACTTGTGCCCCGAGGTGTTGATCGAGGAGACCCGGGGGAGCCGGAAGTCCCACACCAGGTCCTCGTCGAGGAACGGTGCCACCATCGCTCCCGACGCCCCGTCGACGTGGACGGGAATGTCGAGGCCGGTGCGCTCCTGGAGGGCGTCGAGGGCGGCGCAGAGCTCGGCGATGGGTTCGTAGCTGCCGTCGAAGGTGGAGCCGAGGATGCCGACGACCCCGATGGTGTTCTCGTCGCAGAGATCGGCGGCGGCCTGCGGGTCGAGGTGGTAGCGGTCGCCCTCCATCGGGACCAGGCGCGGTTCGACCTCCCAGAACGTGCAGAACTTGTCCCAGCAGACCTGCACGTTCACACCCATGACCAGGTTGGGCCGGGCGGTCGCGGGGTAGCGGTCGGCGTTCTTGGCCGCCCAGCGCCGTTTGAGCGCCATGGCGGCCAGCATGCAGGCCTCGCTGGAACCGGTCGTCGAACAGCCGACGGCCGTTGCGGGGTCGGGGGCGTTCCAGAGGTCGGCGAGCATCGCCACACAGCGCCGTTCCAGTTCGGCGGTGCGCGGGTACTCGTCCTTGTCGATCATGTTCTTGTCGCGGCACTCACCCATCAGGACACCGGCCTGGGGCTCCATCCAGGTGGTGACGAAGGTGGCGAGGTTGAGCCGCGAGTTGCCGTCGAGCATCAGCTCGTCATGGACGAGGCCGTAGGCGGTGGCGGGCGGCAGCGGGCCTTCCGGCAGTTTGTGCCGGGGCGGTGCGGACTCCATCCCGGCGGTCGGGTCGGCCTCCCCGAAGAACGGGTTGAGCGCGAGCCTGCGCCGCGCGTCGGACGGTTCGGTGCTGTGGGCGGAGCCCTTGTGGAGCGGCATCGCGGACCTTCCCTTCTCGGGTCTTGGCAGTGGGTGGGGTGCTGCTCAGCCCTTGCTGATCACCGCGGCGGTTCCGTACGCACAGACCTCCGTGCCGACGTCGGCCGCCTCGGAGACGTCGAACCGCATCATCAGCACCGCGTTGGCGCCGCGTGCCTTCGCCTGCTCGACCAGCCGCTCCATGGCCTGGTTGCGGGTCTCGACGAGCGTTTTGGTCAGCCCCTTCAGCTCGCCGCCGATCATGGACTTCAGCCCGGCCCCGATCTGGCTGCCGAGGTGGCGGGAGCGGACCGTCAGGCCGAACACCTCGCCGATGACCTCGGTCACCTGGTGGCCGGGTACGTCATTGGTCGTGACGACCAGCACATCGGAATGCTGTGTCTGGCCGCCGCCGAAATCCTCAATGCCCATGGTGTGGCACCTCCTGGGACCGAGTTTTGCCCCGGTTCATCCCGTGTGCATCTCCACAGGGGCCAGTGGAACCGGGAGGGGGTCTGCGGCGTTGATAGCTTGGGGCGGCCACGCAGCCGCCATCGACCCACATCCTGGAGCCCGGACCCTTGAATACGCTTGCGCTCGGACCGAGCTGGCTGGACCCGGACCACCTCATCGGACAGTTCGGGCTGATCGGTGTGCTGGTCATCGTCTTCGCCGAGTCCGGGCTGCTGATCGGGTTCTTCCTGCCCGGCGACTCGCTCCTGTTCACCACGGGCCTGCTCGTGACGACGGACAAGCTGGACACCCCGCTGTGGCTGGTCTGCGTCCTGGTGGCGCTGGCGGCGATCATCGGTGACCAGGTCGGCTACCTCTTCGGCCGCAAGGTCGGTCCCTCGCTCTTCAACCGCCCGGACTCCCGCCTCTTCAAGCAGGAGAACGTCGAGAAGGCCCACGAGTTCTTCGAGAAGTACGGCCCGAAGTCGCTGATCCTGGCCCGCTTCGTGCCCATCGTGCGGACGTTCACGCCGATCATCGCCGGTGTCAGCCGGATGAACTACCGCTCGTTCATCACGTTCAACATCATCGGCGGGATCCTCTGGGGCGTCGGGGTGACGCTCCTCGGGGCGGGGCTGGGCCAGATCGAGTTCGTCCACAAGAACATCGAGGCCATGCTGGTCCTGATCGTGCTGATCTCGGTCGTGCCGATCGGCATCGAGTTCCTGCGGGCCCGCAGCAAGGCGAAGAAGGAGGCTGCGGCCACCGAGGACGAGGACCGGGAGCCGGGCACCGGCGGCAGCGCGGCCGGAGGCCGCCGCGGCGGCCGTCACGCCAGGCGCTGACCCCGGTCCGGGGCGCGGTGGGCCCCTCCGTCAGAAGCCGCGCGTCCGCTTGGCCGCGCGGCGGTTCGCCCCGCCGACCGCCCCCGGTACCCGCATGAACAGCCGGGAGATCTCGCTTCCCAGGTTCACCCCGATGGCGATGGCCAGGGCCGTCGCCACCGCGGTCGACAGCGAGGCGAGTCCCCTGTCCAGCTCGTTCTGGGCGACGCCCAGCAGACCGAAGTACGTCGCGGAGCCGGGCAGCAGCGGGCCGATCGCCGCCGTGATGAACGGCAGCGACGAGGTGTAGCGGTAGCGCGAGAACAACTGCCCGAACAGCCCGACGAGCCCGGCCGCCGCCGCTGTCGCCGCCACCGCGGAGAGGTGGCCCGTCCGGGCCATCGCCCCGTAGATGACCCAGGCCACGCCGCCGTTCAGGGTCACCGCCAGCACCGTGGCCCGCTCCTGCTGGAGCAGGATCGCGAAGGCCAGGGTCAGCACCATCGACGCCAGGATCTGCACCACCGGCCGGTCATGGGTGATGAACCGTGCCTCCGGGTCCAGCTCGGCGCCCAGCTGGAGCCCCCCGTAGAGGGCCAGCAGCACCCCGGCGACGATGGCGATGAAGAAGTACATGACCTCCAGCAGCCGGGCCGAAGCGGTGATGTAGTAGCCGGTCAGGCCGTCCTGCACGCCCGCGACCAGCGCCCGCCCCGGCAGGAGTGCGAACAGCCCACCCGTGATCACCGCCGACGGCCGGACGTCCGACCAGTGGGTGAGGGTCAGCGCCACGCCCATCGCGGCGGGCGGCATCGCGGCCACGACGAACTGGTAGAACTCCGGCAGCCCGCGCCCCGCACACAGCCAGGCCAGCCGGTCACCGAGCATCGCGCCGACCGCGGCGATCAGGAACACCAGCGGCCCGCCGCCCACCAGCACCGATGCCGCGCCCGCCAGACAGCCGGCAGCCAGCGTGAGCACCCAGCCGGGGTACGGATGCCGGTTCCGGCGGATCTCCGCGAGGCGCCGGTAGGCCTCCTCCAGCGAGATCTCGCCCTCCACGGTCGTGATGTCGTCGATCAGCCGGAAGACGGCCGCCAGCCGGGTGTAGTCGGTACCCCGGCGGCGTACGGTACGGCTTGCCGTCACCGGGTCCTCGACCAGCGACGGCTGGTGCGAGATCGACAGCAGCGTGAAGGTGACGGTCGGCTCGCAGCGGTCGAGACCGTAGCTGCGGGTCACCGCGAACATCGCCGCCTCGACGTCCTCGGCCCCCTCGCCGCCCGCGAGCAGCAGCTCCCCGATACGCAGGGTCAGGTCGAGCACGCGCGGCACCGCGGGGCCCACGTCGTCGTGCCGCTGGACGGTTTCCGGAGCCGGACGGTCGGCGACCGGCATACGCAGCATCGTGCGCATCCGGTCCTGCCAGGGAGCCTCCTTGGTCAGCCGGATCATCGGGATGCCGTGCGCGGGCGTGAAGGCGGGCGGGGAGTTCCGGACGTCGTAGGTGCGCGGCGGGGCGAAGGCGGAGCCGATCGTGTCCGAACCGGAAGCGGAACCCGTCCCCTGGCCGGTCGCCGGGCCCTGCGGCTCGGGTGTCAGCCCCGACGGCAGGGAGAACTCCGACGTCGGATGGTCGTCGTCCGACGCCGGGGCCGACCTCTCGACCCCGGCAGGCTGGGAGAAGGCGCTCCGCGCCTCGTCGGACTGGGGCTTCTGGTCATCGGGACCGCCCGGTTCCGCCACCACTCGACCTCGATCCTCATCGGCTGCGCGTCCTCGGCTGCGCTCCTGCCCAGTATGGCCACGCCCATGGGCGGTCATACGAACGGGCGGCACACCCGTGAAGGTGTACCGCCCGAAAGCTGTTCAGAACCGCAAGCGGAACGTCAGTGCGCGCCGCCCTGCGCCTCAAGGCGCTTGTACGAGTTCTCGATCTCGGCCTCGGCCTCGACACGGCCGACCCAGTCGGCGCCCTCGACGGACTTGCCGGGCTCCAGGTCCTTGTAGACCTCGAAGAAGTGCTGGATCTCCAGGCGGTCGAACTCCGACACGTGGTGGATGTCGCGCAGGTGCTCCACCCGGGGGTCGGAGGCCGGAACGCACAGCAGCTTGTCGTCGCCGCCGGCCTCGTCCGTCATCCGGAACATGCCGATCGCGCGGCACTTGATGAGGCAGCCGGGGAACGTCGGCTCCTCCAGGATGACCAGCGCGTCCAGCGGGTCGCCGTCCTCGCCGAGGGTGTTCTCGACGAAACCGTAGTCCGCCGGGTAGCTGGTCGAGGTGAAGAGTCGACGGTCCAGCCGGATCCGACCGGTCTCGTGGTCCACCTCGTACTTGTTCCGCGAACCCTTCGGGATCTCGATAACGACGTCGAACTCCACGGGTGGCTCCTCCATGATCAACACATACGACTGATGGTTAAGTGTCCCCCACGGAGTTGTGTGCTCGCGAAAGGGGCTGGTCAACGGTGGGCGATCCGTCGAAAAGACCGTCGATCAATCCGTTCTCCCGCGTTGACAGGGCGGCCCTCACGGACCGTCTGGGCATGCGTAACGGACTGAGCGACCGGCAGTTCGCGGCCGTTTCCGCCGTCCTGGGCCTGGCGCTCGCAGCCGGCGCCGCCTTTGCCGCCGGTCCCTGGGACTCGGGTCAGCGTAAGGCCGAGCAGGACTGGGCCGCCGCCCGGGCCGGTACAGGTGGCGCACATCACCAGCCCGACGCACCCTCCGGACCGGCCCCGGCGCCCAGCGCCCCGGCCGTACTCGCGGCGCTGGGCACCGGCACCGACGACTCCGCGCCGGACGGGGCGGCGGCCCCGGACGGAGCGGCGGCCGCACTGCGCGCCGCGCTCGGCCCCCTGCTGAAGGCCCCCGCGCTCGGCACCCGCCGCAGCGCCGTCGTCATCGACACCGCGACCGGCAGGCGGCTGTACGGGCTGGCGGCCGACACCCCCATGACGCCCGCGTCCACCGTCAAGATCGCCACCACGGTCGCGGCCCTGAGCGCGCTCGGCCCGGCCCATCGCATCCCCACGACCGTCCGGGCCTCCGCCGACCTGCGCACCGTGACACTGGTCGGCGGCGGCGATCCCACCCTCGACCGGGCGGCCCTGCGCTCCCTGGCCGCCGGCACGGCCCGCGCCCTCAAGGACGGCGGGGTCCGTTCCGTGCGGCTGCGGTACGACACCTCCGGCTACTCGGGCCCCGCACTCCACCCGATCGGCCCCAACGAGAACATCGCGCCCGTGAGCGCCCTGATGGTCGACGAGGGGCGGCTCGACGACACCTCCAGCGGGCCCGCGCCGCGCAGCGACGACCCGGCCCGCGATGCCGCGGACCTCTTCGGCGAACTGCTGGACGAGGCCGGGATCACCACCGGGGACGGCCCGAAGCCCGGCCGGGCGGCCGCGAAGTCCCGGTCCGTCGCCGAGCACCTCTCCGTCCCGCTGTCCGCCCTCGTCGAGCGGGCGCTGACCAACAGCGACAACGACATCGCCGAAGCACTGGCCCGCCAGACCGCGATCGCCGCGGGCGAACCGGCCGACTTCGCCGGCGGCCGACGGGCCGTCACCGCGCAGCTGAAGAAACTGGGTCTGCCGCTGAAGGGCGTGGTCATCGCAGACGGCAGCGGACTCAACCGCAAGGACAAGGTCACCGCCGCCCTGCTCGCCGGACTCCTCGCCCGCGCGGCCGGTCAGGACCACGCGGAGCTGCGCCCCGTCCTCACCGGCCTCCCGGTGGCCGGCTTCAGCGGCACGCTGAGCAGCCGTTACACCACGAAATCCGGCGGCACCGGACTGATCCGCGCCAAGACCGGCACCCTCACGGGTGTCAACAGCCTCTCCGGCACGGTCGTCGACCCCCGGGGCCGGCTGCTCGCGTTCGCCTTCCTCGTATCGGGCACCACCGCCCCGGCCGAGGCGCAGTCGGCCCTCGACGCGCTCGCGACCGCGCTGGCCGCCGGCCGGCGCTGAGAGGCCGCACGGCGGACGGGAGCGGGCCGGGCGGGCCGCGGGCCCGGGGCGGAGCGCCGGTGGCCGGCGCCGAAGCGGCGGAGAGGTGTCCGGGGCCCCGGGACGCCTCCATTTGCCGGTCGGTCCAGGGGTCGAGCACGTACGGTTGACGCATGACGAGCATCGGTGGTGCCGGGATGGTCGACTGGAATCTCGCGGTCGCGACAGCGACCCGGCTTGTGCGGCCGGGTCCCGAGATCAGCCGCGAGGAGGCCCGCGAGGTCGTCGCGGAGCTGCGCAGGCATGCCAAGGCCGCGGAGGAGCACGTCCGTTCCTTCACCCGGATGATCCCCGAGGGGACGGAGCCGGAGGACACCCCGGTCCTGGTCGTCGACCGGGCGGGCTGGATCAGGGCGAACGTCGCGGGCTTCCGGGAACTGCTGCGCCCCCTCCTGGAGAAGATGGAGGAGCGGCGCGGCGGCGGTACCGGCGGCGCCGTGATCGGCGCGGTCGGCTCCAAGGTGACCGGCGTGGAGGTGGGGATGCTGCTGTCGTTCCTGGCCTCCCGGGTCCTCGGCCAGTACGAGACGTTCGCGCCCGCCACCCGCGATCTCCCCGCCTCGGCCGACGGCGGCGGCAGGCTCCTGCTGGTCGCCCCGAACATCGTCCACGTCGAGCGGGAGCTGGAGGTCGACCCGCACGACTTCCGCCTCTGGGTGGCCCTCCACGAGGAGACGCACCGCACGCAGTTCACCGCGGTGCCCTGGCTCCGCGATCATCTGCAGGGCGAGATCCAGTCATTTCTCGACGAGACCGACGTCGACCCGATGACGGTCCTCGAACGGCTCCGCGAGGCCGCCCAGTCGCTGGCGGGCGGCCGGCCGGAGGGCGAGGAGGGCGAGGACGGCGGCCGCAGCCTCGTCGAGATCGTCCAGACGCCCGCCCAGCGGGAGATCCTCGGACGGCTCACCGCGGTGATGTCGCTGCTGGAGGGGCACGCCGACTACGTGATGGACGGCGTCGGCCCCGAGGTGGTGTCCTCCGTCGGCGAGATCCGGGAGAAGTTCCAGCAGCGCAGGGCGCGCGGCGCGAGCCGTCTCGACCAGGCGCTGCGCAAGCTCCTGGGGCTCGACGCCAAGCTGCGCCAGTACCGGGACGGCGAGCGGTTCGTGCGCGCCGTCGTCGACGAGGTCGGCATGGACGGCTTCAACCGGGTCTGGACCTCGCCCAACACCCTGCCGACCAAGGCGGAGATCGCCAGGCCCGAGGAGTGGATCGCGCGGGTGCACCGTAAGGCAGAGTCATGATCACGGAACGCGCACCGGGCGGGAACCCGAGGGTGACGCGCCGGTAATCACCCATCCGAGGGACCGTAGGGGCATGGGAAGGCGTGCAATGCTCGATGGACGGGTTTGCTCTGTCACCATCGACGCACTCTGAGTGACGGCACTCTTCTCCGTCCCGGCACTCGGAGGCACCTCTCCAGAACTTCACGAAGGGCACCGGACATGGGTCCCCATCCTGCGGTCGCGGCGATACGCCTGGCGGTCCGCCGCGTACTCCACGACGTACTCACCGAATTCGCCGATCAGACCGAACACACCGGGCATGCCGGACGTGCCCCGCACCCCGAGCTCGCCGAAGCCGGGGCGGGCAGGCGGCGCCCCGCCCTTCCCGAACGCACCGATACCCCACTGGTGCTGGTCGCATGCTCCGGCGGCGCCGATTCCATGGCGCTCGCCTCCGCACTCGCCTTCGAGGCCCGCAAACTCGCCGTCCGGGCCGGCGGCATCACCGTCGACCACGGCCTCCAGAACGGCTCCGACGCCCGCGCCATCGAGGTCGCGGGCCGCCTCACCGCCATGGACCTCGACCCGGTCGAAGCCATCGCGGTGCGCGTCGGCCACGAGGGCGGGCCCGAGGCCGCCGCCCGCGACGCCCGCTACGCGGCGCTGGACGCCGCCGCCGAACGTCACGGCGCCGCCGCCGTACTGCTCGGACACACCCGGGACGACCAGGCGGAGACGGTGTTGCTGGGCCTCGCCCGAGGCTCCGGCATCCGCTCCCTCTCCGGCATGGCCGCCGCGTCCGGACCGGCCGACCGCTACCGCCGCCCCTTCCTCCAACTCGACCGCCAGACCGCCCGCACGGCCTGTCTGGTCCAGTCACTGCCCGTCTGGGACGACCCGCACAACGTCGACCCCGCTTACACCCGCTCCCGGCTGCGCCACGAGGGCCTGCCTGCCCTGGAGAAGGCGCTGGGCAAAGGGGTCGTCGAGGCGCTGGCCCGTACGGCCCAGCTCTCCCGCGACGACGCCGACGCCCTGGACACCTGGGCCGCCGAGGCGGGACGTGACGTCCGCGACGACGCGGGCCGGCTGGAGTGCGCCAAGCTGTACGTCCTGCCGCCGGCGGTCCGCCGGCGCGTGCTGCGCCGGGCGGCCATAGAGGCGGGCTCTCCGGCCGGTTCCCTCTTCGCCCGGCACATCGAGGAAGTCGACCGCCTCATCACCGGCTGGCGCGGCCAGCAGGCCATCAACCTGCCCGGCCGCGTCGAAGCCCTGCGCCAGGGTGGCAGACTGGTGATTCGGCAGAGCTGACGCACAAGCGGCTGGCATTCGGCGAGCGGCCCGCGCAGATCCGGGACACCATCCCGGATCCGGCGGGCAAAGAAAGAGACGCGGGTGAACGAGAAGGACATGGGCACCGACCTTCAGTCGGTGCTCCTCACCAAGGAAGAGATCGACGCGAAGCTCGTCGAGCTGGCCGCGAAGATCGACGCGGAGTACGCGGGCAAGGACCTGCTCCTCGTCGGTGTCCTCAAGGGCGCGGTGATGGTCATGGCGGACCTGGCGCGTGCGCTGTCCACCCCCGTCACCATGGACTGGATGGCCGTCTCGTCGTACGGTGCGGGCACCCAGTCCTCCGGTGTCGTCCGGATCCTCAAGGACCTGGACACCGACATCAAGGGCAAGCACGTCCTGATCGTCGAGGACATCATCGACTCGGGCCTGACGCTGTCCTGGCTGATGTCGAACCTGGGCTCTCGCGAGCCCGCATCGCTGGAGATCTGCACCCTGCTGCGCAAGCCGGACGCGGCGAAGGTCGCGCTCGACTGCAAGTGGGTCGGCTTCGACATCCCCAACGAGTTCGTCGTCGGCTATGGGCTGGACTACGCGGAGAAGTACCGCAACCTCCCCTTCGTCGGCACCCTCGCCCCGCACGTCTACGGCGGCTGAGCACGACGCCGCCGAACCCGCCCCGGCTCAGGGGAACCCTCACAGATTTCCCGCCGTTGAGCCTTCGAAGGCGGGTTTGACAGACTTCCTCGGCCGTCGTCGGTGACAATGCCGGTGTACCGTCCGAAGAACAGTCTTTACTCACAGCAGCATTTACCTACGGGCAGGAGGGACGGGGCGAACTCGCTCCGTATGGATGGACGTGAAGCGATACTTCCGTGGGCCGGTCATGTGGATCGTGCTGGCCGTCCTCGCCGTGGTCGTGTTGATGCAGGTCGTCGGCTCGGGTGGCGGCTACAAGACGGTGGACACCTCCAAGGTGATCCAGGCGATCAGTAAGAACCAGGTGGAGCAGGCCAAGCTCACCACCGGTGACGATCACATCATCAAGATCGAGCTGAAGGACGGCCAGAAACTCTCCGGCGAGTCCGGCAGCAAGTTCCAGTCGAGTTACATCGGCAACCAGGGCGTCCAGCTCGCCGACACGCTGCAGAAGAAGTTCGAGAGCGGTGACATCGACAAGGGCTACACGGTCTCGCCGTCGAAGCAGTCCCCGTTCGTCTCGATCCTCTTCTCGCTGCTGCCCTTCGTCCTCATCGTGGTCGTCTTCCTGTTTCTGATGAACCAGATGCAGGGTGGCGGCTCCAAGGTCATGCAGTTCGGCAAGTCCAAGGCCAAGCTGATCACCAAGGACACCCCGAAGACGACGTTCGCCGATGTGGCGGGGTCCGACGAGGCGGTCGAGGAGCTCCACGAGATCAAGGAGTTCCTCCAGGAGCCGGCGAAGTTCCAGGCCGTCGGCGCCAAGATCCCCAAGGGTGTCCTGCTGTACGGGCCTCCCGGTACGGGCAAGACGCTGCTCGCACGCGCCGTCGCGGGCGAGGCGGGCGTCCCGTTCTACTCGATCTCCGGTTCCGACTTCGTCGAGATGTTCGTCGGTGTCGGTGCTTCCCGTGTCCGTGACCTCTTCGAGCAGGCCAAGGCGAACGCCCCGGCGATCGTCTTCGTCGACGAGATCGACGCAGTCGGCCGGCACCGCGGTGCCGGTATGGGCGGTGGCCACGACGAGCGTGAGCAGACGCTGAACCAGCTGCTCGTGGAGATGGACGGCTTCGACGTGAAGGGCGGCGTCATTCTGATCGCCGCCACGAACCGTCCGGACATCCTCGATCCGGCGCTGCTGCGTCCGGGCCGCTTCGACCGGCAGATCGCGGTCGACCGGCCGGACATGCTGGGCCGTCTGGAGATCCTCAAGGTCCACCAGAAGGGCAAGCCGGTCGCACCGGACGTCGATCTCGGCGCCGTCGCCCGTCGTACGCCCGGCTTCACCGGAGCCGATCTGTCGAACGTGCTGAACGAGGCCGCGCTCCTGACGGCGCGCAGCAACCAGAAGCTGATCGACAACAACATGCTCGACGAGGCCATCGACCGCGTCGTGGCGGGTCCGCAGAAGCGGACCCGGATCATGTCCGAGAAGGAGAAGAAGATCACCGCGTACCACGAGGGCGGACACGCCCTGGTCGCGGCGGCCTCACCTCAGGCGGACCCGGTCCACAAGATCACGATCCTCTCCCGCGGCCGCGCCCTCGGTTACACGATGGTGCTCCCGGAGGAGGACAAGTACTCCACGACGCGCAACGAGATGCTCGACCAGCTGGCTTACATGCTGGGCGGGCGCGCGGCCGAGGAGCTGGTCTTCCACGACCCGACGACCGGCGCCGCGAACGACATCGAGAAGGCCACGGCGACGGCCCGTGCGATGGTCACGCAGTACGGCATGACGGAGCGGCTCGGCGCGATCAAGTTCGGTGGCGACAACACCGAGCCGTTCGTGGGCCGCGAGATGGGCCACCAGCGCGACTACTCGGAAGAGGTCGCCGCGCTGGTCGACGAAGAGGTCAAGAAGCTCATCGAGACCGCGCACAACGACGCGTGGGAGATCCTCGTCGAGAACCGCGACGTTCTGGACGCCCTGGTTCTCCAGCTCCTTGAGAAGGAGACCCTCGGCAAGGAGGAGATCGCCGAGATCTTCGCTCCGATCGTCAAGCGTCCGGCACGTCCGGCGTGGACCGGCTCCGCCCGGCGCACGCCGTCCACCCGGCCGCCGGTCCTCTCCCCGAAGGAACTCGCCCTCACCAACGGCGCCACCACGGCGAACGGCTCGGTCGCGGACACGGTTCCGGCGACCGAGGCGATCCCCGAGGACCGTCCGGAGAGCTAGACACCGACCCCGGTGTGGCCCCTGTCACGGGGGCTTCACCGGGCCCGGAATGGATGCCGCGCCCCCCAGGTTTTAGCCTGTGGGGGCGCGGTTTTTCCGTTGGGGCCCATCCGCCGGATCATGGCCGGGGGCGCGCCCTGATCCGACGGACGGGCCCCACACCTGCGCGGATGTCCACGCAGTGACAGCTCTGAGGAACGAGGCACAGATGACCGATCCGGTGACGCTGGACGGCCAGGGTTCGATCGGCGAGTTCGACGAGAAGCGGGCCGAGGCAGCCGTGCGCGAGCTGCTTCTCGCAGTCGGGGAGGACCCGGACCGTGAGGGGCTGCGGGAGACGCCGGGGCGGGTGGCGCGGGCGTACAAGGAGATCCTGGGTGGTCTGAGGCAGGAGCCGGAGGATGTCCTTACGACCACATTCGACCTGGGGCACGATGAGATGGTCCTGGTGAAGGACATCGAGATCGTCAGCCTCTGCGAGCACCACCTGCTCCCGTTCCATGGAGTCGCGCATGTCGGGTACATCCCGGCGGAGAGCGGCAAGATCACGGGGTTGTCCAAGCTTGCGCGTCTGGTCGATGTCTTTGCCCGTCGTCCGCAGGTTCAGGAACGTCTGACCACGCAGGTCGCGGACTCGCTGATGCGCATTCTGGAGGCGCGTGGCGCGATCGTGGTCATTGAGGCGGAACACATGTGCATGTCGGTCCGGGGTATTCGTAAGCCTGGTGCGAAGACGACGACATCCGCGGTGCGTGGCCAGCTGCGCGAGGCTTCCACACGGGCCGAGGCCATGAGTCTGATACTGGCGCGGTAACCGATTGTCAGTGCCGGATCGTAGCCTCCTGAATCACGCACAGAAGTGTGATTCAGGAGGAACGCCGTGGTGGGTGGACTGCCGAGCAGACAGACGGTGAACGCGGTAGGCGGGCGCGTGCGGGCCGGGAGCGTACACGTGGGAACCCGGTTATGGACGCTGGATGGCGACCGTACCGCCCAGACGACTGTCGTCGAGGTGACCGCGGTCAAGGCGCGGGATGCCGTGGACGTGGTGACTGGCCACGCGACCTTCACCGTGTCCCCGGAACAACTACTGGGTACCCCGGATGGCTGGACCCACGCGCGGGATTCGATCGACACGGTCCTGGCCTGGGCTCACGCCAGGAAGCTGTGCAGGGAAAGGCTGACGATCCGGCCCGGCTACGACCTTGGCTACTTCGTCGGTGCCACATGTGCCGACGGGACCGTGAGCGCGAATTATGTCTCGCTCGTGGTGAACGATGAGGCATTCGCCGCGAAGTACGCCCAGAGCCTGCAGGCGTCGACGGGGCTTTGCGCCCGTTTGGAAGCCGTGTCACGGCCCTCTGGCTATCTCGGCCGACAAGTACCTGGGTTCCGGGTGCGAGTTGTTTCGTCGTACCTCGCCGATGCGATGCGGCAGTACACAGGTGGCGATGCGCACCATATGCGGCAGCGCTTTCCGCGCGTGGTTCTCTGGGATCGGGACGTTTTCGAAGGCTTTCTGGACGGATACGCGGACGGTGACGGCTGCCGGAGCAAAACCTGGGCCGGGAGGGTTCTGGTCAGTGCGAACGTCGGATTTCTGACGGAGCTCGCACAGGTGCTCGGAGCAAGATTCACCCCGTGCGCGAAGGGACTGGCATCACATCTCGTCGTGGTCGACAACTGGGCTGCTCGTGGAACTTTCCGGCCCGAGTGCCATGCCGTGCAGCCGACGGAGTCGGCATGGGTCGAGGTCGGCGACGTACGCGAGCGGACAGCGGCGGCCAAGCCGTTCACCTTCTACAGCTACCGGCTTGACCCGTATCCGACCTTCCTCGTCAACGGACACCTGGTGCGCCAGATGTGGTGAGATCGGCGGTTGGAACAGACTGCGGGCCCGGCGCGGCCTACGCCGCAGCGGCGTTCTTGTTGTCGTCCTCGTCGTCCGGGAGCTTGCAGACGCGCTCCAGGAACAGGGCCGCCGCGATCACCCCGATGCCGGCCAGGACCGCGAAGCCCGCGTAGATGGCCTGATCGCGGCGGGCCGGCATGTCCAGGGAGCCGAGCAGGAAGACGCCCGTGCCGCCGTACATCCCGGCGACCAGAGCGACGACGAGGGCGCTGGCCTGGCCGAAGACCACGGCTCGGGCCGCCATGAGGGGCTCGACGCCCTTCGCACCTGGCCGGCGCTCGCGCTGGGCGCGCAGCCGGGAGCGGAGGGAGAGCGCCGTCGCCAGCAGGACCACGGCGATCACGGCAAGCACGACGGGCGCGGCCAGCGGCACGCTGGGCAGGGTGCCGAGGGAGTCCCAGAGGCGGGCGCCGCCCCAGGACAGCACCCCGGCGGCGGCGAAGAGGCCGGCCAGTACTCCGAGCCGTAGTTGCTTCACCGGGTGAGCCGCCCTTCGCCGCCTGTGGATGTACTGGCAGTGGATGTACTGCCGCGGATGCCTCGGCTGTGGATGTGCTGCCGTGGATCTGCTGCCGTGGATGTCCTGCTGTCTCCTCCGAGCCTAACGACTACTCGGGCAGCCGGAGTTCCAGGTCGGCCCGGGGCAGCACGCCGCCGCGGCCCACACCCGCCAGCAGGTCCGCCACCGGGCCGGCTCCGGGCAGCTGGGCCCCGGGATCCACGTCGTGCCACGGGGCGAGCACGAAGGCGCGCTCACGGGCCCTGGGGTGGGGGAGGGTGAGCTCCGGGTCGTCGGAGACGACATCCGCGTACGCGACGATGTCCACGTCGATGGTGCGTGGCCCCCAGCGCTCCTCACGGACCCGGTCGAAGGCCTCCTCGATGGCCTGGCCGCGCTCCAGGAGGGAGGACGGGGGGAGCGTCGTCTTCACGACGACGACCGCGTTGAAGTACGAGGGCTGGGAGCCGGGCTCGACGCCCCACGGCTCCGTCTCGTACACCGGGGAGACCGCCTTGACCCGGAGGCCCGGGGTGTCCTCCAGGGCGTCGATGGCGCCCTGGAGGGTCTCCAGGCGGTTGCCCAGGTTGGAACCCAGGGAGATCACGGCGCGTTTGGGGTTGGAAAGGGTGATGTCCGCGGCGTCCACCTGCTCGACCACGGACGCGGGAACCGGCTGTACGGTCGGGTCGCTCTGGCCCTCGGTGGAAAATGCAGTCATGCTCGGCTCCGGGTGATGGTGACGGTGACGTCGTCGAAGGGGACGGTGATGGGCGCATCCGGCTTGTGGACCACGACCTCCACCTCCTCGACGCCTTCGTGCTGGAGGCACTGCTGGGCGATGCGCTCCGCGAGTGTCTCGATCAGATCGACGGGTTCGCCCTGGACGACCGCGACGACCTCCTCGGCGACCACGCCGTAGTGCACGGTCTTCGTGAGGTCGTCGGCGGCTGCCGCGGGACGGGTGTCGAGGCCGAGCACCAGGTCCACGATGAACGTCTGTCCCTCTTCCCGTTCCCGGGGAAAGACGCCATGGTGCCCACGGGCCTTGAGGCCGCGCAGCGCGACACGATCCACGCGAATCACTCCTGCTGTTGTTGTCGATGGGGTAGGAACCACGTGCGGGAGGCCGCCTGCCCTTTTCCGAATCTACCCGCGAGCGCCGACAGCCCTCCCCCGCGGGGGCTATGGACACGGCGGCACGGGGCTGGTAGCCGCTGATACCCCGATGTGCGCGGGTCCAACCCCGCCGAGCTGCCTTTTGGGCCCGGCGTGGCTTCGCGGTCGTTCAGGAAGGGGTGTCCTCGTCCTCTTCCTCACCGGTTTCGGCCAGTACGGGCGACCCGTGGTGGGACCAGAGCTTCCAGCCTTCCGGAGTGCGGCGGAACACATTGGTCGCGACGACCAGTTGGCCGACGAGCGGCCCCAGGGAGCTGCCCTCCTCGGCGGGTCCGCCGCTGAGGATGTTCTCGGTGCACGTCACCAGAGCGGTGTCGCCCGTCATGGAGATGCCGACATCGGTCAGGAAGAACTGGATGTACTCGGTGTTCGCCATGATCAGGGCGTAACTGCGCAGCACCTCGCCGCGGCCGGTGAGCACCGGCCAGCCGGGGTGGACGCAGGAGACGGTGAGGTCCTCCCCGGGCAGCCAGAGCGCGGTCAGTTCTTCGAGGTCGCCGCGTTCCATGGCCTCGTAGAAGGCGGTGTTGGCCCGTTCGACCGCCTCGATGTCGTCGGCGGCGGAGGTCCGGTCGTCCTGCGGCTCGTTCACGCGGCTCCTTCGACAGCGCGTGCGACCCGGACGGCGTCGGCGGTGGCCCGCACCTCGTGGACCCGGACGGCCCAGGCACCGGCATGGGCGGAGAGGGCGGAGACCGCGGCGGTGGCCGCGTCGCGCTCGCGGGCGGGGGGCGGGGCGGCGCCCTCACCGGCCAGCACATGGCCGAGGAAGCGCTTGCGGGAGGCGGCGACCAGCAGCGGGCGGCCGAGGCCGTGCAGGGCGTCCAGGCCGGCGATGAGCGACAGGTCGTGGCCGGCGTCCTTGGCGAAGCCGAGGCCCGGGTCGATCACTATGCGTTCGGGTGCGACACCTCCCGCGACCACGTCGTCCATCCGGGCACGCAGCTCCGCGACGACCTCGGCGACGACGTCCCCGTACACCGCCCGGCTGTTCATCGACTCGCTGAATCCGCGCCAGTGCATGACGACGAACGGCACGGCCGCGGCGGCGACGACCGGGACCATGTCCGGGTCGGCGAGTCCGCCGCTCACGTCGTTGACCAGGAGCGCTCCCGCGGCGACTGCCTGCTCCGCGACCCGGGCCCGCATGGTGTCGACCGAGACGGTGACCCCTTCCGAGGCGAGGCCGCGGACCACCGGGACCACGCGCCGGAGCTCCTCGGACTCGTCCACCCGGCTCGCGCCGGGGCGGGTCGACTCACCGCCGACATCGATCAGGTCGGCACCCTCGGAGACCAGGTCGAGACCGTGTTTCACGGCCGTCGTGGTGTCGAACCAGCGGCCCCCGTCGGAGAAGGAGTCGGGCGTCACATTGACGACACCCATGACCGCACAGCGGTCCCACTCCGGCAGACCCTGGACCGTGCCTCGTCCGTGCAACGTACTCATACGACCAGCCTAGGGGCTTTCCCGAAGATCATGGCCGGGGCCGTGGCGCCGGGGCGCACGGCACCTCGCGGTGTTGTCGAAACCCCGGACAGCAGCTCCGCCGCCGGGGCGCGCCCGCGCCCTGCGGCGCATCGCCGGGCCGCCGAGCCCTGTCCGGCCCTTGATCGGCCGGACAGCCCCTGGGCCGGGCAGCGTCCGGGCCGGGCAGCCTCTGGGCCGGTCATGAGGCCGGTCACGCCGGGCGGACGCCCTGCTCGCCGGTGGACGCCTGTACGTGCGCACAGGGGCGCGGGCCGCCCGACGGCAGCCGGCGGGCCAGGGGACGGGGGAGCGCGAAGCTCACGAAGCCCTCGGCCTGCATGGCGGCGAGGGAGATCCGGGGCAGATCGCGGGCGGTGCGGTAGACCACGAACCGGGGCTCCCAGCGTGGCCGGAACTTGGCGTTGAACTTGTACAGGGACTCGATCTGGAACCAGCGCGACAGGAAGACCAGCAGCCCGCGCCAGACCCGCAGCACCGGTCCGGCCCCCAGCTTCTCGCCGCGGGCCAGGGCGGAGCGGAACATGGCGAAGTTCAGCGAGACGCGGGTGATGCCCAGTCGGGGCGCGGCCTGCAAGGAGGCGACGATGAGCAGCTCGTTCATCCCCGGGTCCGCGGCGCGGTCGCGGCGCATCAGGTCCAGGGACATCCCGTCGGTGCCCCACGGAACGAAGTGGAGGACGGCCTTCAGATCGCCGTACGGGGAGTCGGCGTCCTGCTCCCCGGCCTGGTGGGCGGTGGCCACGAAGCAGTCCCGGTCGGCGCTGTCGCCGATCCGGCCGAGCGCCATGGAGAAGCCGCGTTCGTTGTCCGTGCCGCGCCAGTCGGCGGCGGCCCGCCGGATGCGGGCCAGCTCGGTCTCGCCGATGTCCGCCACGCGCCGGACCCGCGTCTCGTACCCGTTGCGCTCAATGCGCTTCACCATCTGGCGCACGTTGCGCATCGCGCGTCCGGCGAGCGAGAAATCCGCGACATCCACCACCGCCTCGTCGCCGAGTTCCAGGGCGTCGAGGCCGGTCTCGCGGGTCCAGACCTCGCCGCCGGTCTCGCCGCAGCCCATCACCGCGGGGGTCCAGGAGTGCGCCCTGGCCTCGTCCATGAACCGTTCGATGGCGCCGGGCCAGGCCTCCACGTCCCCGATCGGGTCGCCGCTGGCCAGCATCACCCCGGAGACCACGCGGTAGCAGACGGCGGCCTTGCCGCTGGGCGAGAAGACCACGGCCTTGTCGCGGCGGAGGGCGAAGTGGCCCAGCGAGTCGCGGCCGCCGTGCCGCTCCAGCAGGGCGCGCAGCCGGGCCTCGTCGTCCTCGGTGAGACGGGCGGCCGGGTGCTCGGGACGGAACGCGAGGTAGATCGTGGTGACGGCGGTCAGCAGCCCGAGCGCGCCCAGCGAATAGCCCACGGTCCAGGAGGTGTCACCGGCGTAGTCGACCGGGCCCTCGAAGCCGAACAGCCCGTACAGCACGTGCTGGAGCCGGTCGGCGATGCTGGGGTTACCGACCAGGCGGCCCGGGTGCACGCTGACGATGACCAGGCCGAGGCCGAGCGAACCCGCGCCGAGCAGGACGAAGTTGGCCAGTGCCCTCCAACGGCTGCGTGGGTCGGGGAGTGCGGCGAATTCCCTCCGGTGGCGTATCAGCAGGTAACACAGCGTCAGCGACACGAGGGTGCCGAGGACCGAGTGCCGGTAGACGAACTGGGCCACCGCTCCGGCCGGGAGCAGGACGACGGCGGCCCGCCAGGCCCGTCGCTTGTGCCGCTTCAGGCCGTGGGCCAGGAGCAGCAGCAGGACGCCGGCGCTGAGCGAGAGGGCGGCGGCGAAGGGGCCGAGGGCGCCGGGAAGAACCTCGGCGAGGGAGTGCATCCGGCTGTGCCGGAAGCGCGGGAAGACGCCCGCCGCGACATCGATCAGGCCGACGGCGGTGCAGGCGGTGCCGACGAGTGCCGGCACGGTCTCGGGGCGCGGTCCGCGTGCGAACTTGCGTACGCCTTTCGGAACCGATCCCGATTTATCCCCATCTTGCGTGACAGACATCGCTTCCCGTGGTTCCGCGAGAGATTCTTGTAGTCCGCCGGCCGGAGCCCCTGCGGACGATGTGCGACCTCTAGGACGAGGCATCCCGGCCATGGGTTCATCCATGACCCGGAAATTTCCTGACAAGAAAGTCAACCGCCATGGGCCTTACCGGTAACGCAGTCCTGATCCTGGCGATCGTGCTTGCCGTCGCGCTGTTCGCCGTCACGATCTGGCTCTGGCCGAGGCTCGCCCGGCGCAGCGTCGCCGCGGTGTTCGGCAGGGTGGGGCTGCTGCTGGCCACGCAGGTGGCGGTCTTCGCCTCCGTCGGCCTGATGGCCAACAACTCGTTCCTCTTCTACGGCTCCTGGGCCGACCTGTTCGGTCAGAAGCAGGAGCTGGGGGTGGTGACCGACCACGCCCGGGGGACCCTGGCGGCGAGGAACATCGTCCGGGTGGGGACGCAGCAGCCCGATGTGCCGGGTGGCTCACGGCCCGCACTGGCCGGCCGGATCGACAAGGTGGTGATAGCGGGGCGGCACTCGGGGATCGAGACCTCGGCGTACGTGTACCTGCCGCCGGAGTACTTCCAGGAGGCGTACGCCCGGCGGAAGTTCCCCGCGGTCGTGGTGCTCACCGGATACCCGGGCACCTCCGAGAACCTCATCAAGGGGCTCGCGTACCCCAAGACATCGCTCGAACGGGTGCGGGCGGGCCGCTCGCAGCCGATGGTCCTGGTGATGCTGCGTCCGACCCTGGCGCCGCCGAGGGACACCGAGTGCGTGGACATAAAGGGCGGTCCGAAGACCGAGACGTTCTTCGCGGACGATCTGCCGTCCGCGGTCTCGGCCGGCTACCGGGTCGGACGGAACGCCCGCAACTGGGGCATCATCGGCAATTCGACCGGTGGCTACTGCGCCCTGAAGATCGGGCTGCACCATCCGGCGCGCTTCGCCGCGAGCGCGGGACTCTCCGCGTACTACAAGGCGGCCGAGGACCCGACGACCGGTGACCTCTTCCATGGCGACCGGGGGGCGCGCGAGCGTGCCGACCTGCTGTGGTCCCTGGACCACCTGCCGCAGCCCGACTCCTCCTTCCTGGTGACGACGTCCCGCACGGGCGAGTCGAACTACGCGGCCACCCAAGCGTTCGTGGCCAAGGTGAAGCGGCCCGCCCGTGTCTCGTCGATCGTGCTCGACAGCGGCGGGCACAACTTCAACACCTGGCGCCGGGAGATCCCCGCGACCCTGGACTGGATGAGCAGCCGGCTCAGCGAGAACTGACCGGACGCGGCCGGGGAGTGCGTGGCCGGATGGGCGAGGGCCGACCGGACGCGGGGTTGCGGGAGTGGCCGGATCGGCGAGGGCTGATCCGGACGCGCCCAAGGGAGTGGCCGGATCAGCCCTCCGTGCTCTCCGCCGTACCCGTCACACCTGCCGTGCCTGCTGTGCCCGCCACGCCTGCTGTGCCCGCCACGCCCGCCACGCTCTCCACCGCCACCTCGGCGCGGGGTACGTCGCGGCCGTCCGCGTTGATGGACCGGCGCAGCGCCTCGTGGAGGCGGGCCGGGGTGAGCACGCCCAGGAACCGGCCCTCGCTCTGCTCGTCGATGACCGCGATCCACCCGGCGTCGTGCTGGAGCATGGTGGCGAAGGCCTGCTTGAGCGGTGCGCCTACGGGCAGCCGGGCCTCCATTCGGCGGGCGTGTTCGCGGACCGTGCCCGTGGCCCCGGTGGGTGCGTCACCGGCCGGGATCCAGCCGTGCAGCCGGCCGTCGCCGTCCAGCACCACGGCCCAGCGTGCCCCGTCGGCGCGCAGCCGTTCGGTGGCGGTGGCCAGCGGGTCGTCGAGGTGGACGACCGGCGGACGTTCGAGGTCGCTCTCCTCGACGGGGGTGACCGAGAGCCGCTTGAGCCCGCGGTCGGCGCCGACGAAGTCGGCGACGTAGTCGGTGGCGGGGGCGCCGAGCACGGTGGCCGGTGAGTCGAACTGCTCGATCGATCCCTGTCCGTAGACGGCGATACGGTCGCCGAGCCGGACGGCCTCCTCGATGTCGTGCGTGACGAACAGCACGGTCTTGCGTACCTGGGCCTGAAGCCGCAGGAATTCGTTCTGCAGCCGTTCCCTGACCACCGGGTCGACCGCGCCGAAAGGCTCGTCCATCAGCAGAACCGGCGGGTCCGCCGCCAATGCGCGTGCCACACCGACGCGTTGGCGCTGACCACCGGACAGCTGTTCCGGATAGCGGTCACCATAAACGGAGGGATCGAGTCCGACCAGGTCGAGGAGTTCCGCGGCGCGGGCTCGGCCCTTTCCGCGTTTCCAGCCGAGGAGATGGGGGACGGTCGCGGTGTTCTCCAGCACTGTCCGGTGCGGGAAAAGTCCCACCTGCTGGATCACATAGCCGATGCGGCGCCGCAGTTGGACGGGATCAATGGCGGATATGTCGTCCCCGTCGAGGAATATCCGGCCCTCGGACGGTTCGATCAGCCGGTTCACCATCTTCATGGTGGTCGTCTTGCCGCACCCCGAAGGCCCGACGAGCGTGACCAGTTCACCTTCGGCGACCTCGAAGGAAAGGTCGTCGACGGCGGTGGTGCCGTCCGCATACCGCTTGGTGACGTGCTCGAAACGGATCATGGTTCCCCATTGTCGCGCGTGTTCTGTGAAGGACGTGTTGCTGGAATACAACGGCCTCGGCGATTGTCAGTGGTCGAGGATAGGCTCGCCGGACATCAGTACGAGAGGCGATCGGGAGGTGGGGGGCGGATGGCCGGACAGAACTGCCTGGTGACGAACGACTGGATCTGCGGGGAGTATCTCCGTTCCCGTAGCCAGGAGTTGACCGATGCGACGGTCCAGCACATCTGGATCACCGCGGTATCGGTCGTGATCGGGATCGCCGTGGCCTTTCCGCTGGCACTGCTCGCCCGTCGCGGCCGGCACTTCGCCGGACCGGTTCTCGGGCTGACGACGGTGCTCTACACGGTGCCGTCGCTCGCCATGTTCTCGCTGCTGCTGCCCCTGTTCGGGCTCTCGGCGGCCCTCGTCGTCACCGGACTCGTGCTGTATTCGCTGACCATTCTCGTGCGGAACATCCTGGCGGGCCTGGAGGCGGTGCCGCAGGAGGCGAAGGAAGCCGCCAGGGGGATGGGGTACGGGCCGGTGAGGCTCCTCTGGGAGGTGGAACTCCCCCTTGCGATGCCCGCGTTGATGGCCGGGATACGGATCGCCACGGTGTCCACGATCGCGCTGACCACGGTCGGATCGATCGTCGGCCGAGGCGGCCTGGGCAATCTCATCGAGGACGCCCTGCCGAGCTTCTTCAAGGCGCAGGTGCTGGCGGCCTCGGTGCTCTGTGTGCTGCTCGCGGTGGTCGCGGATCTGCTGCTGCTCGGTGTGCAGCGGCTGCTGACCCCGTGGACCCGGATATCGGCTGCCCGCGATGGCATCAGCGACGGTGCCGACGATGTGATCCGCGACGGCGCCGTCGCGGCCGGCCCGGTGAAGGCGGTCTGAGCCCATGGGAGTTCTCGGCGAGGCATGGACATGGCTCACCACCGGTGCCAACTGGTCGGGGGAGAGCGGGGTGGCCCACCGGCTCGGTGAGCACCTGTACGTCAGCGGGGTGGCGCTCGCCCTGTCGTGCGCGATCGCACTGCCCATCGCCCTGTATCTGGGTCACCTCGGGAAGGGGGGTGCGCTGGCCGTCAACATCTCCAACGTCGGGCGCGCCGTCCCGGTCTTCGCGGTGCTGGCGCTCTTCATGGTCTCGCCCCTGCGCAACGCGGGATACATACCGACGATCATCGCCCTGGTGCTGTTCGCCGTACCGCCGCTGCTGACCAACGCCTACGTCGGGATGACGGAGGTGGACCGGTCGGTGGCGGAGGCCGCGCGGGGGATGGGCATGTCGGGCGGCCAGCTCTTCCTCCGTGTCGAACTCCCGCTGGCCTACCCCATGGTCATGACCGGGCTGCGTTCGGCCGCGGTGCAGGTCGTGGCCACGGCGACGATCGCCGCGATGGTCGGCCAGGGGGGCCTCGGCCGGATCATCACCGCCGGCTTCAACACGTACAACACCCCGCAGGTGGTCGCGGGCGCCCTGCTGGTCGCCGTGCTCGCCCTGCTGGTGGAGGCGGCGCTGGTCGGCATCGACCGGCTGCTGTCACCGCTGCGCCGCCGCCGGACGGCATGAGGGTCCGGCCGGCTCGAACCACCGATCACGCCAGTCACCTAAGGCCTCGTTGCCGTGGACGGAGAACATCATGAGCAGGACCTCGCGCATCACAGGCGCGGTCGTCGGCATCGTCGCGCTCGCGGGCTCGCTCGCCGCCTGCGGTGGCGACAGCCTGGAGAAGGACAAGGGCGGATCCGCCGCGTCCGCCGGGGACAACGGCTCGGAGAAGAAGGGCTCCCTGGTCGTCGGCGCCGCCGCCTTCACCGAGTCGAAGGTGCTCGCGGAGCTGTACGCCGGTGTGCTGTCCGACGCCGGATACAGCACGTCGATCACGACCGTGAAGAACCGCGAACTCTACGAACCCTCCCTGGAGAAGGGCGAGATCGACGTCGTCCCGGAATATGCCGCGACGATCGCGGAATTCCTCAACGCCAAGGTGAACGGGGCGAAGGCGGCCGAGTCCGATCCCGTCGCCTCGGGTGACACCGCGGCCACGGTCGCCGCTCTGGAGAAGCTCGCCACTCCGCGCGGGCTGAAGGTGCTGCCGGCCGGCAAGGCCGTCGACCAGAACGCCTTCGCGGTCACCAGGGAATTCGCCGAGAAGAACAAGCTCAAGAGTCTTTCGGATCTCGGCGCCTCCAAGATCAAGGTGAAGATCGCGGCGGGTGACGAGTGCGAGGTGCGGCCGTTCTGCGCGCCGGGGCTGAAGAAGACGTACGGCATCGACGTCACCGGCATCGACCCCAAGGGAGTCGGCACCCCGCAGTCCAAGCAGGCCGTGAAGGACGGCAAGGACCAGCTGGTCCTCACCACCACCACGGACGCGGTGCTGGACACCTTCGGCCTGGTCTTCCTGGAGGACGACAAGAAGCTCCAGAACGCGGACAACGTGCTGCCCGTCGTCAATGCGCGGGACGCCGGTTCCCAGGACATAGCCGACGCCCTCGGCAAGCTCACCGACGCGCTCACCACTGAGGATCTTGCGGAGCTGAACCGCAAGGTCGACGCCGAGCGCGCCAAGCCCGCGGATGTGGCCAGGGAATACCTGGAGACGAAAGGTCTGATCAAGAAGTAGTGAACGCCGGGCAACGCCCCGCACGGTTCCGAAAGGGCCCTGCGGGGCGAGCCCGGCAGGGCCCCGGAAGACGTACGGAAACTCCTTCCGGCAGGAGTGGAGTGAGTGATTCAGGGGTCTTCAGGTAACTGGCCGGGAACAGATTGCCGGGCGGCCCCCCAAGAGGCCCGCACGCACGGTAAATTTCGGGCCATGTCACGTGGACGCCATCGCCATTCGCCACCGCTGCACAGAATCCTTCCGCCTGCGGCCGTCGCCGGAGCCGCTGTCCTCTGTGCCGCGGGAGCCTGGCTGCCCGCCGATCCGCTGGTTCTTCGCGGACTGGTCGCCGCCGTGGCGGCAGCCGCCGTCACCGGCGCGTATCTGATGCGCGGCTGGGACCGGGAGGCGGGTCTTCGCGTCGCGGAGCTGACACGCGCCCGCGCCAGTGACGAATGGCGTGCCGAGGAACGCGCGGCGGAACTGGAAGCCGATCTGGAGGAGTCGCGCGAGCTGCGTGCCCGTCTGGAGGCGAAGCTGCGCCGCAAGCGGGTGGAGCTCGCCGGACTGCGGGGCGAGCACGCCGCGCTGCTGCGGCGGTACGCCAACGCCGAGACCGAGCGCGCCAGTGTGCTGGAGAGCCGCCGGCAGCTCGCGCTGGAGGCGGCCGCGCCGCCCCGCGAACTGCCCGCCGCGCGCAGCACCCCGACGCCGTCCGGGTATCTGCGCGCTGCCCAGGCCCTCGCCGACCTCACGCGCAACGGGGCACTCCAGGAGGCGCGGCGCACCGCCGAGCAGGCCAGGAAGCGCGATCTCGCCGAGCGGGCCGCGGAAGCGGAGGAGCCGAGGGGCAGGCACGCGGCGGCCCCGGGCCCGCAGCCGGGTGCCGGGCAGACGGGCGCAGGGTATGCGGGTACGGATCAGTACCGCCGTCCCCAGGCCGCCCTGCCCGCGACCCGGCCGTCCCCGGCGCTGCCCGCACCGCGCGCGGTGCCGGCAGCTGGTGCGGTCGTTCCGTACGCGGCGTCCCGCCGTCACCTGGTGCCGCAGGGAAGCTTCGACTTCTTCGGTACGCAGAAGGCGCATGCGGCGATCGAGTCCGTGCAGAACGAGGACCTCGCCGACGTGGTGGGCGAGGAGGCGCTGGCCGCGCACCGTACGGGCACGGCCGGGAACCGGGCCGTCGGCAAGGTCATCGACCTGACCGCGCACGACGAGACCGAGCAGCTGGACGTGGCGGAGCTGCGCAGCGCGATCTCGTAGAGCGCCACGCCACACGACGTGGGCCCGCGGAACAGGGCGGGGTGGAGCCGGGCCGGGCCCGGCGGCAGAACACCGGCTACTTGTCGATGTCGCCGACGACGAAGAACAGCGAGCCGAGAATCGCCACCATGTCGGCGACGAGCGTGCCCGGCAGCAGTTCGGTGAGCGCCTGGATGTTGTTGAACGAGGCGGAGCGGAGCTTCAGCCGGTACGGAGTCTTCTCGCCCTTGGACACCAGGTAGTAGCCGTTGACGCCGAGCGGGTTCTCGGTCCAGGCGTAGGTGTGGCCCTCGGGGGCCTTGAGGACCTTGGGCAGTCGCTGGTTGACCGGTCCCGGGGCCAGTTCGACCATCCGGTCCAGGCAGGCGTCCGCCAGGTCCAGGGCGTTGTGGGTCTGCTCCAGCAGGCATTCGAACCGGGCCAGGCAGTCTCCGTCGGTCCGGGTGACGACCTTCAGGGTGTCCTGGAGCTCCCCGTACGCGAGATACGGCTCGTCGCGCCGCAGGTCGAAGTCGACGCCCGAGGCGCGGGCGATCGGCCCGGACACCCCGTAGGCGTGGACGGCCTCGGCCGACAGGACGCCCACCCCGCGCGTACGGCCCCGGAAGATCTCGTTGCCGAGCACCAGCTTGTCGTAGACGTCCATCCGGGAGCGGACCGAGGCGACAGCGTCCCGGGCACGGCCGAGCCACCCCGCCGGAAGGTCCTCCTTGAGGCCGCCGACCCGGTTGAACATGTAGTGCATCCGGCCGCCGGAGACCTCCTCCATCACGGCCTGGAGGTCCTCGCGCTCCCGGAACGCGTAGAACACCGGTGTGATCCCACCGAGTTCCAGCGGGTACGAACCGAGGAACATCAGGTGGTTGAGCACCCGGTTCAGCTCGGCGAGCAGGGTACGGGTCCATACCGCGCGCTCCGGCACCTCCATGCCGAGCATCCGCTCGACGGCCATCACGACGCCCAGTTCGTTGGAGAACGCCGACAGCCAGTCGTGGCGGTTGGCGAGCATCACGATCTGCCGGTAGTCGCGGGCCTCGAAGAGCTTCTCCGCGCCGCGGTGCATATAGCCGATGACCGGTTCCGCGTGCTGGACGCGTTCACCGTCGAGGACGATGCGCAGACGGAGCACGCCGTGGGTGGAAGGGTGCTGGGGGCCGATGTTGAGCACCATGTCGGTGCTCTCCGCCGCGCCGCCGATGCCGACTGTCGTCTCCGTCATGGGGGACAGTATCGCCTGCGGGCCCCGGTCCGGGGGCGCTGCCCCCGGACCCGGCTCCTCAGCCGCCGGAAGGGCCGGGGGAGCCGGAAGAGCCGCAAGGGCGGGGAGAGTCGGAAGGGCTGTGAGGGCGGGGAGTGCCCACCCGATGCATCAGCCAGCCGAAGTCGCCCAGACCGCCCCGGGCCGTGAGCTCGGCCGCCTGCCCCGCCGATGCCAGGGCGCGCACGTAGCCGGCCGGGTCGTCCGACGCCAGGGACAGCGGCGGGCGTTCACCGCTGACGCCCAGCTGCCGCAGCGCCTCGCGCTGGCTGCGGATCTCCGCGCCCGGCCCGCCCGCCGCCGCGCACGCGTCCAGCGCCACGTGCGAGGTGAGGTCGCAGCTGCCGTCCGGCACCGGGCGCACCTCCCGCCCCGCCCGGAAGCCGGTCAGCGTGCCGAACCGTGGCCGCTCCTCGCGTACATGCATGTAGTCGACCGCGACCGCGAGGCCGGCGGTCAGCGTGGAGACCGCGTCCGCCCACGCCTCGTCGCGCGGGCGGCCGATCTCGGCCCGGCTGCCCGGCCCCGCCGACGGCCACCAGCGGCGCAGCCAGCGCGCGTCGGCCCCGCTCACGGGTTCGCCCGGCCGCTCCGCGCCGTCCGCCGTCCGCACCAGGACGTACCGTTCGACGCCGTCCGCGTCCGTCTCGGCGACCGGGACCGGGACATTGTCCAGCCACTCGTTGGCGAACAGCAGCCCGCGCACCCCCTTCGGCGGCTCCGCGCACCAGCGCACCCGCGGGTCCAGGCCGGGCGGGCGGGCGGCGAGTTCCACGGCGTACGCCCGTACCGTGAGGCCGTCCCCGCCCTCCGCCGGCAGCGCGGCGAGCACCCCCGTCAACAGCTCTCCGCGCCCCGCCCCCAGATCCACCAGGTCCACATCCGGGGTCCCCAGTTCCGCGGCCGTCCCGACCAGCAGCCGGGCGACGGCCGAGGCGAACAGCGGGGAGGCGTGCACCGAAGTACGGAAATGCCCCGCGGGCCCTTCGGGGCGCCGGTAAAACCCCTCGTCCCCGTACAAAGCGGACTCGGCCGCCTCCTGCCACCCACGCCACTCATCCATCACGTTCCCAAGTCTCCACCTTGGGGAGTACGGTCTCCGGACCCGGATCGGCCCTTCGGCTGACCCGGGCACCCATTGGCTTTCCCTACGCTGGGTTACGTGCAGCGCCTCTACGACTTCATCCGCAGACACCCGACGGGCGTCGACTGCTTCTGGGCCGTCTTCCTCCTCGGGATCTCCGGCATGACGATCGTGGTCGGCGGGGCCGGGGTCGGGGACGGCGACCGGGCGCAGCGGGTGGCCGTGGTGCCGATCGTCATCGGCCTCTGCGTCGTCGTCGCGCTGCGTCGGCGCGCGCCCGAGAAGATGCTGCTGCTCGCCATCGGGATGGGCGTGGTCCAGCTGGTGATGGGGGTCGGTCCCACCCTCGCGAACTTCGCCATGCTGGTGATCACCTTCACCGTGGCCACCGTCGGGGAACGCTGGGCGTCCCGGCTCGCCCTGGTGTGCAGCCTGTGCGCGGCCGGTCTCTCCCAGATCCGCTGGCCGGAGCGGGACGGGGTGCCGCGCGGCTGGGTGGAGTCGGTGTTCCTCGTGGTCGTGATGACGGTGCCGTTCGTCCTGGCCTGGGTGCTCGGCGACTCGATGCGGACCCGGCGGGCCTACTTCGACCAGCTGGAGGAGCGCGCCGCGCGGCTGGAGCGGGAGCGCGAGGCGCAGTCGAAGGTCGCGGTGGCGGCCGAGCGGGCCCGTATCGCCCGCGAACTCCACGACGTCGTCGCGCACAACGTCTCCGTGATGGTGGTGCAGGCGGACGGTGCCGCCTATGTGATGGAAGCGGCCCCCGACCAGGCCCGGCAGGCGCTGGAGACGATCTCCAGCACCGGCCGGCAGGCGCTCGCGGAGATGCGGCGACTGCTGGGCGTCCTGCGCACGGGGGACGGCCCGGAGACGGGGGAGTACGTCCCGCAGCCCGACGTCGAGCAGATCGAGGACCTGATCGCTCAGGTCAGGGCGGCCGGACTGGCCGTCGACTTCAGGATCGAGGGCACCCCGCGCTCGCTGCCCAGCGGTGTCGAGCTGACGGCGTACCGCATCGTGCAGGAAGCCCTGACGAACACCCGCAAGCACGGCGGTCCGGACGCCGGGGCCAGCGTGCGGCTGGTCTACTTCGACGACGGCCTCGGCCTGCTGGTGGAGGACGACGGCCGGGGTGCGGCACACGAGCTGTACGAGGACGGCGGCGCCGACGGCGCGGGCCACGGCATGATCGGCATGCGCGAACGGGTCGGCATGGTGGGCGGCACGCTCGACGCCGGGCCGCGTCCCGGGGGCGGATTCCGGATCAGCGCGCTGCTGCCGCTCAAGGCCGCGAACTAGCCCGTGCGGTGCGTCGCGCACGGCACCAGGGCATCGCGCCGCGCACGACCCCGGGCATTGCGTGACGCACCGCACGGCCCCGGGCGGTGCGCGACGCCGAAACCGACCGCATGACGAAGACGAACAGGAGACAGTGACCCATGGCGATCCGCGTGATGCTCGTCGACGACCAGGCCCTGCTGCGCACCGGCTTCCGGATGGTGCTCGCCGCGCAGCCGGACATGGAGGTCGTCGCCGAGGCCAGCGACGGCGCGGAGGCGATCGAGAACCTCCGCTCCACCGCCGTCGACGTGGTGCTGATGGACGTGCGCATGCCCCGGCTGGACGGTGTGGAGGCCACCCGCCGCATCTGCGCGCAGCCCGATGCGCCCAAGGTGCTCATCCTGACGACGTTCGACCTCGACGAGTACGCCTTCTCCGGGCTGAAGGCGGGTGCCAGCGGCTTCATGCTGAAGGACGTGCCGCCGGGCGAACTGCTCGCGGCGATCCGTTCCGTGCACAGCGGCGACGCCGTCGTCGCGCCGTCCACCACGCGGCGGCTGCTCGACCGCTTCTCCCCGATGCTGCCCAGCGGTACGGCCGAGCCGCAGCACAAGGACGTCGCCAAGCTCACCGAACGCGAGCGCGAGGTGATGCTCCTGGTGGCCCAGGGGCTGTCGAACGGCGAGATCGCGGGACGCCTGGTGCTCTCCGAGGCGACCGTGAAGACGCACGTCGGCCGCATCCTGACCAAGCTGGGCCTGCGCGACCGGGTGCAGGTCGTCGTCCTCGCGTACGAGACCGGGCTGGTGCGCGCCGGAGGCGGGGCGGGCTGACCGGGTGGCGCGCTGCTCCGGGGCAACGGCCCTCGGGCGGGCCGCCGCCTGCCGCCGGACAGCCCCATCCCACGCCGGACCGCCCCGCACGGCCCCGCGCTGCCCCGCCGCACAGCACCGCCCCGCCGGCCCGGCCCCTCAGCGCAGGATCCCCTCCAGGAAGTCGCTGCCGAGCCGCGCCACCACGGTCAGGTCCAGCTGGTGCAGTACGTACCGGCCACGGCGACGCGTCGTGACCAGGCCGGCCTTCTTGAGGACCGTGACATGGCGGGAGACCTCGGGGGACGTGATGCCGTTCGAGTCGGCGAGCTCCCCCGTCGTGTAAGGCGAGCGCGCGAGGTTGCGGCACAGCCGCATCCGCATCGGGTGGGCCAGTGCCTCCATCCGCAGCTGGAGCAGTTCGACGGAAGCGGGCGAGGGCAGTTCGGGCCGGTGCACGGGGTAGTGGATCACCGGACGCCAGCCCGGGGCGTGCAGCACCATCAGGTGCGGCCAGCCGAAGCTGCTCGGGATGAGGGTCAGACCGATGCCGACGGCCGGGTCGGTGGCGTCGGTCGAGCCGTGGTTCAGCTTGTCGACGCTGATCCGCCTCCCGTCGTCGTCGACCGTGAGCGCGGCGGAGACGGCGCCCATCGCCTCGCCCAGCCCCTTGCGGTGCAGCAGATCCGTCTTGTGCCGGGCGTCGGCCACCAGCTGGACCCGCACCCGGCGCCAGGTGTCCGCGAAGAACGCCTGGTCGCAGTCCTCGAAGAGCCGTCTGATCCAGCCGCGTACGGAGGCGGGGTCGGCGAGCAGCCGCTGGGTGAACTCCGTCTGCTGCGGGCCGCGCGCCGCTGCCATGTCCAGGGCCCGGGCGCGCATGGCGGGGTCGCTGAGGGGCGAGGGCGCGCCGGTCCCGTAGAGCGCGGCGCAGGTGAACTCCAGGGCTGCGGAGACGAACCGCTCGTCGTCCAGCCGGTCCAGGATGTCCAGGTCCTCGGCCAGGTCCGCGCCCGTCCTGCCGTCGCCGCCCCGGACCCCCGCGAACGGCATGAAGACATCGGAGAAGGTGTTCCGCCACAGGAACTCGGCGTCGTGGAGCCGGTCGGCCAGATCCGGTTCCAGGGCCGCGGCGGTCGCTGTCGCCCAGCCGTTCAGTCCCGGATGGTGCCCGGACTCGAAGAGTGCGTGCAGGGCCAGCCCCAGCTCGGCCAGAGGGGACGTCTCGAAGACGATGCGGTCGGGATCGAGGCCCGCGATGTTGATGGTCACGCTCACCTCTCCATGGTGGAGGGTGGCCGTGACGGGGGCGCCGCCGATTGACGGCAGTCGTCAATCGGCGGCCCGGGGCCGGACGCTTCCCACCCGTACGGGCTACGTGTGCGGGTGGCCCACACCCTCCGCGCGCGTCCGGCCGGCCGGACCGCTACGCCCGCCCCTGCCGCCGTTCCACCCGCTTCAGGAACTCCACCGCTGCCGCGCGGACGTCGTCCGCCGTCCACTCCAGCCCCGCCTCCGACACCGTGACCTCGGTGAACGACAGTCCGGGCGGGCCCGCGGCAGCCGGGTGCCACCTGCGGAAGAGGGCCACGCCCGTCTCCTCCGCCTGACGTACGGAGGCCTCCCCCAGGACTTCCGGCGGGTAGGGCAGCCAGACCTGGAACTGGTGCGTGTGCGGTGGTTCCGGATGCACCCGGAACCATGCGGCACCGGCCTCCGTGAACCCTTCGGCCAGCGCCTCGGCCACCACCTTCGCCTGCGCCACGTACGACGGCAGCTTCGGCAGCTCCCGGTCCAGGCCGATCAGCGCGGCGAGGGCCGCCGGGAACTGCTGGAAGAGCTGGCCGCCGTACCGGTGCCGCCAGGTGCGGGCCTCCTCGATCAGCGAGGCGGAACCGGCGAGCGCCGCTCCGGAGATTCCGCCGAGGGTCTTGTAGAACGACACGTACACACTGTCCGCGAGCGCCGCGATCTCCGGCAGTTCACGCCCGAAGCGGGAGGCGCACTCCCACAGCCGTGCCCCGTCGAAGTGCACCACCGCGTCGCGCTCGCGAGCCGCCGCCACCACCTCCTCCAGCTCTTCCCACGTGGGCAGGACGAAGCCGGCGTCGCGCAGCGGCAGCTCCAGCATCAGGGTGCCGAACGGCTCGGGGAAGTCGCGGACCTCCTCCGCCGTGGGCAGCCGCGGCGCGGACGTCGGGTGGACGGTACGCAGCCCGCTGACCGCCGACAGGGCGCCGCGCTCGTGCGTCTCGGGGTGGGCGAGCGGGTGCAGGGCCACCGTCGCGTTGCCGGTACGCCCGGCCCAGCAGCGCAGCGCGACCTGCTGCGCCATCGTCCCGGTCGGGAAGAACGCGGCGGCCTCGGTCCCCAGCAGCCCGGCGATCCGCTGTTCCAGTTCGGCGACGACGCCGTCGCCGTAGATGTCCGCCGGCTGGTCCGGATCGGTGACCGTGGCCGCGCCCGCCGTCAGTGCCGCCAGCTGCTCGCCGAGTGAGCGGTCCACCGGCATCCGGGACAGAATCCGTTCGGCCTGCCGCCACGCGCTGGTGCGGCGCAGCCGCTGCCGGTCGGCGTCCTCGTCCCCGTCCCCGTTCCCGAGCGGGACCGGTGTCCCGTCCGCCGCCTCGTCGCGCACCTGCTCGTCTCTGTCTGCCATGGGACGATCATCACGCAGAACGCAGCCTCTGCCCACAGGATAAGGATGCCCCTGCTCACAGGGCGGGGGCGCTCCTGCCCGCAGGGGCGGGATGCTCCCCGGCCCGCCGGGGCCGCCGCGGCCGGGAGTTTCCCACAGGCTGTGGACAGTCGGACGGCTGGACGAAACGCTGGCGTAGCATGCAGAGAAATCGTCCGGTACCCCCCGCGGACTGGAACGGAAGGCACCGCCGCGTGAACGCAAACGCCCCGCAGGATCCCCTCGACGTGAGGGACCGCCCCGCCCGGCTCACCGTCGGCGTCGTGGGCGCGGGCCGGGTCGGCCCCGCCCTCGCCGCGTCCCTGGCGCTCGCCGGGCATCACCCGGTCGCCGTCTCGGGTGTCTCCGACGCCTCGGTGCGCCGCGCCGCCGCCCTGCTCCCCGATGTCCCCCTCGTACCGCCCGCCGAGGTCCTCGCGCGCGCGGAACTGGTCCTGCTGACGGTGCCCGACGACGCCCTGCCGGGGCTCGTCGAAGGCCTTGCCGAAACGGGTGCGGTCCGCCCCGGCCAGCTGATCGTCCACACCTCGGGCCGGTACGGGACGAAGGTGCTGGATCCCGCCCTGCGGGCCGGCGCCCTGCCGCTCGCCCTGCATCCGGCGATGACGTTCACCGGCACCTCGGTGGACGTCCAGCGGCTGGCGGGCTGCTCCTTCGGGGTCACCGCCCCCGAACAGCTGCGGCTCGCCGCCGAGGCGCTGGTCATCGAGATGGGCGGCGAGCCCGAATGGATCGCCGAGGAGTCCCGCCCGCTCTACCACGCCGCTCTCGCCCTGGGCGCGAACCACCTGGTCACCCTGGTCGCCCAGTCCATGGAGCTGCTGCGCACGGCCGGGGTCACCGCTCCCGACCGGATGCTCGGCCCCCTGCTCGGCGCCGCCCTGGACAACGCCCTGCGCTCCGGTGACGCCGCCCTGACCGGCCCGGTCGCCCGGGGCGACGCGGGCACGGTCGCCGCGCACATCGGCGAGCTGCGCACCCACGCCCCGCAGGCAGTGGCCGGTTATGTCGCGATGGCCCGCGCCACCGCCGACCGCGCGCTCGCCCACGGCATGCTCAAGCCGGAGCTCGCCGAGGACCTGCTCGGCATCCTGGCCGACGGCTCGGGTGCCTCCGGCAGCGCCGGTACCGGACCGGAGGAGTCCCGATGACCGCATCCGCCGCCGCCCTGCTCCGTACCGCCGCCGAGCTGGCGGAGTACGCCCCCGGCGGCGACCGGGCCGAGCGTGCCGTCGTCATGACGATGGGCGCTCTGCACGAGGGCCACGCCTCCCTGATACAAACCGCGCGTGCGGTTGTGGGTCCGGCCGGACAGGTCGTCGTCACCGTCTTCGTCAACCCGCTCCAGTTCGGGGAGGCCGCCGACCTCGACCGCTATCCGCGGACCCTGGACGCCGATCTCGCGGTGGCCGGCGCGGCCGGCGCCGACGTGGTCTTCGCACCGTCCGCCGACGAGGTCTACCCCGGCGGAGAACCGCAGGTCCGGATCTCCGCGGGCCCGATGGGTGAGCGTCTGGAAGGGGCCTCGCGCCCCGGGCACTTCGACGGCATGCTCACCGTCGTCGCCAAGCTGCTCCACCTCACCCGCCCCGATGCCGCCTTCTTCGGGCAGAAGGACGCCCAGCAGCTGGCGCTGATCCGCCGCATGGTGCGTGATCTGAACTTCCCCGTGGAGATCGTGGGCGTGGAGACGGCCCGGGAGCCCGACGGCCTCGCGCGCTCCAGCCGCAACCGCTTCCTCGACCCGCACGAGCGCCGCACGGCCCTCGCCCTGTCCCGCGCGCTGTTCGCGGCCCGTGACCGGCTCGCCGCCCAGCAGGCGCTGCAGGCCCGCGCGCAGGCCGCGGGCGCTACGGAGGGCCGGGCCGCCGGGCTCACCCGGCTCGGCGAGGCCAGGCTGGCAGCCGACGCCCAGGCGGTCGCACGGGCCCGGCCGGACGGCGGCCCCGCGGCCGTGCGCGCGGCGGCCCGCGCGGTCCTGGACGACGCGGCGGCCGGACAGCCCCCGCTGGCCCTCGACTACCTGGCGCTCGTGGACCCGGTGGACTTCACCGAGATCCCCGACGACCGCACCGAGGGCGACGCGATCCTCGCCGTTGCCGCCCGGGTGGGCGCCACCCGCCTCATCGACAACATCCCGCTGACCTTCGGAGCCACCGCGTGACCGGAATACGGCTGACCGCCCCCGCCCCCGGCTGGTCCATCGACGCCGATGTCGTGGTCGTCGGCTCCGGCGTGGCCGGACTCACCACCGCGCTGCGCTGCGCCGCCGCCGGCCTCGCCACCGTCGTCGTCACCAAGGCCCGCCTCGACGACGGATCCACCCGCTGGGCGCAGGGCGGCATCGCGGCCGCGCTCGGTGAGGGCGACACCCCCGAACAGCACCTGGACGACACCCTGGTCGCCGGGGCGGGCCTGTGCGACGAGGCGGCGGTCCGCACCCTCGTCACGGAAGGCCCGGGCGCCGTACGCCGGCTGATCAGCACCGGCGCCCACTTCGACACCGCGGACGACGGCACCATCGCGCTGACCCGCGAGGGCGGCCACCACCGCCGCCGCATCGCCCACGCGGGCGGTGACGCGACGGGCGCGGAGATCTCCCGCGCCCTGGTCGAAGCGGTGCGCGAGGCCGCCCTGCACACCGTCGAGAACGCCCTCGTGCTCGACCTGCTCACCGATGCCGAAGGCCGTACCGCGGGCGTCACCCTGCACGTCATGGGCGAGGGCCAGCACGACGGCGTCGGCGCGGTCAACGCTCCCGCGGTGATCCTGGCCACCGGCGGCATGGGCCAGGTCTTCTCCGCCACCACCAATCCGCCGGTCTCCACCGGCGACGGCGTGGCACTCGCCCTGCGGGCCGGCGCGGAGGTCTCGGACCTCGAATTCGTCCAGTTCCACCCCACGGTCCTCTTCCTCGGCTCCGGCGCCGAGGGGCAGCAGCCGCTCGTCTCGGAAGCGGTACGGGGCGAGGGCGCCCATCTCGTCGACGCGTCCGGTACGCGTTTCATGCTCGGGCAGCACGAACTGGCGGAGCTGGCGCCGCGCGACATCGTCGCCAAGGCCATCACCCGCCAGATGCAGCTCCACGGCACCGAGCACATGTACCTCGACGCCCGTCACTTCGGCGCCGAGATGTGGGAGCAGCGCTTCCCCACCATCCTGGCGGCCTGCCGTGCCCATGGCATCGACCCGGTGACCGAGCCGATCCCGGTCGCCCCGGCCGCGCACTACGCCTCCGGCGGCATCCGCACCGACCTCCGCGGACGTACGACCGTCCCCGGTCTCTACGCCTGCGGGGAGGTCGCCTGCACCGGAGTGCACGGCGCGAACCGCCTGGCGTCCAACTCGCTCCTCGAAGGCCTCGTGTTCGCCGAGCGCATCGCGGCCGACATCGTCGCCGCACGGCCCCGCGGGGGCGCGGCCGTGGCGGGGAAGCCGCCCCCCTCCCCGCTGCTTCCCCCCGAGGCCCGGGGCACGATCCAGCGCGTCATGACGCGCGGTGCGGGCGTCCTGCGCTCGGCCGACAGCCTCGCCACGGCCGCCGGCGAGCTGGAGGAACTGCACCGCAGCGCGGTCCTCGAAGCCGGGGCGGCCGGGACCAAGGACGCGGTGCCCGGGGTCGAGGCCTGGGAGGTCACCAACCTCCTCCTGGTCTCCCGGGTCCTGGTCGCCGCCGCCCGCCACCGCGAGGAGACGCGCGGCTGCCACTGGCGCGAGGACCGGCCCGAGCGCGACGACGAGAACTGGCGCCGCCACCTCGTCGTACGGCTCACCCCCGACCGGCAGCTCGTCGTCCGTCGGACGGATACCGAGGCGTTCGGGCCCGTACAACCGTCCGGGGCACCGGACTGCGCAGCGACAGGCACCACCCACCCCACTCCCGAGGAGCCGTAACCGTGAGCACGCCCGAAGAGAATCCGCGCCCCACACCCGTGGACGTACCGCTGATCCAGATCGGCGTGCCCGCACCTGCCGCGGGCGGCTGCGGGGACGGCTGCGGCTGCGGCGGGGAGGACGGCTACGACCCGGACGCCCTGGAGTGCGGTCTGGACCCCGCGCTCGCCCGGCTCCTGGCCGAAGCGGGCCTGGACCCGGTCATCGTCGAGGACATCGCGCACGTCGCCATCGAGGAGGACCTCGACGGCGGGGTGGACGTCACGACCGTCGCCACCGTCCCCGAGGACGCGGTGGCCACCGGCGACTTCACCGCCCGTGAGGCGGGTGTCGTGGCCGGTCTGCGGGTCGCGGAGGCCGTGCTCTCCATCGTCTGCACGGACGAGTTCGAGGTCGAGCGGCATGTCGAGGACGGCGACCGTGTCGTCCCGGGCCAGAAGCTGCTGACCGTCACCACCCGCACCCGCGACCTGCTCACCGGTGAGCGCAGCGCGCTCAACCTGCTGTGCAGGCTCTCCGGCATCGCGACCGCCACCCGCGCCTGGGCCGATGTGCTGGACGGCACGAGGGCGAAGGTCCGCGACACCCGCAAGACGACTCCCGGCCTGCGTGCCCTGGAGAAGTACGCGGTGCGCTGCGGCGGCGGAGTCAACCACCGCATGTCGCTGTCCGACGCCGCACTGGTCAAGGACAACCACGTGATCGCGGCGGGCGGGGTCGCCGAGGCGTTCAAGCGGGTCAGGGACGAGTTCCCGGACCTCGCGATCGAGGTCGAGGTCGACACGATGCAGCAGGTCACCGAGGTCCTGGACGCCGGTGCCGATCTGATCCTGCTGGACAACTTCACCCCCTCGCAGACGGCCGAGGCCGTCGCGCTCGTCGGCGGCCGCGCGGTCCTGGAGTCGTCGGGCCGGCTGTCCCTCGACTCCGCCCGCGCCTACGCGGAGGCCGGTGTGGACTACCTGGCCGTCGGTGCGCTGACCCACTCCTCGCCGATCCTCGACATCGGCCTGGACTTCCGCGACACCGACGGGGCCGGCGCCTGATGCTGCTCACCATCGATGTCGGCAACACCCACACGGTCCTCGGACTGTTCGACGGTGAGGAGATCGTCGAGCACTGGCGCATCTCCACCGATGCCCGCCGCACCGCCGACGAGCTGGCCGTCCTGCTCCAGGGCCTGATGGGCATGCACCCGCTGCTCGGCATGGAGCTGGGCGACGGCATCGAGGGCATCGCGATCTGCTCCACGGTGCCGGCCGTCCTGCACGAGCTGCGCGAGGTGACCCGCCGCTACTACGGGGACGTTCCCGCCGTCCTCGTCGAACCGGGCATCAAGACCGGCGTGCCGATCCTGATGGACAACCCGAAGGAGGTCGGCGCGGACCGCATCATCAACGCGGTCGCCGCCGTCGATCTGTACGGCGGCCCGGCGATCGTCGTCGACTTCGGCACGGCCACCACCTTCGACGCGGTCTCCGCCCGGGGCGAGTACACCGGCGGCGTCATCTCGCCCGGTATCGAGATCTCGGTCGAGGCGCTGGGCGTCAAGGGCGCCCAGCTGCGCAAGATCGAGCTGGCCCGGCCGCGCAGCGTGATCGGGAAGAACACCGTCGAGGCCATGCAGGCGGGCATCATCTACGGCTTCGCGGGCCAGGTCGACGGTGTTGTCGGGCGCATGAAGAAGGAACTGGCGGCCGACCCCGACGACGTCACGGTCATCGCGACGGGCGGTCTCGCCCCGATGGTGCTGGGCGAGTCCTCCGTCATCGACGAGCACGAGCCCTGGCTGACGCTCATCGGGCTGCGCCTGGTGTACGAGCGCAACGTGTCGCGTCTCTGAGCCCTGGCCCGGGAGTTCCGGCCCGGCCCGCGGAGATTCCCGGCGGTACGCGGCCCGGCCCGCGGACACTCCTGGACGTGCGTGGGCCGGGACTCCTGGACGTACGCGGCCGGGCGGCCGCAGACGGCGTGGCCCAAGGAGCCGCCGCGCCACCGACGGCCAGTTAAGCGGATTTTGTCCATTTAGCACGTATTATCGCGTTATGCCCACGCCTTACGGATCACGCGGCGGTATGGCGTTCAGCGCGGACGAGCTGCGAGTGCTCCGCCGTGCCCTCGCCATCGCCCTCCACCCCGCGCCCCTGCCCGACGAGGACGTCCAGGACTGCCTGCGGCTCGCGGGTGCCGTCGACGAGGCGGTCAGCGAGGCCGCACGGCTGCGCGCCTTCCTCCTCGCCGACCTCGTCCGCTACCGAAACGCTCTCCCAGGCTCCCTCGGCGGATATCTGGAGCGCCTCCAGGACGCTCTGGCCGCCGGGTACGACCCCCGCCCCGAGGATCTCGCGGCGCTCCGTGCCCTGCGTGGCGGGGCGGCCGCCGCGGCGCTCCTGGAGCGCTGCCAGGTGCTCGCGGAACGTTCGGTGCGGGCCCGTCTCGCCGGACGCGCGGTGTCCGCCACGGCGCCCGCGCCCCGCAGCCGGCTGCTCGCACTGCCCGGCGGCCGCGCCGCGGAGCCGCAGGAGCCGAAGGTCCCGGCGGCCCCGGCCCGTCCGGTCACGCCCTCCGGGCGTCCGGCGCCGAAGCCCTCCGAGGTCTTCCCGCCCCGCCGGCGCCCGGTCCCGCCGCCGCAGCAACGCGCCGCGGGGTAGGGCCTTTCACCGGGCGGGACCGGGCTCGCTACTCTGGATGCCATGGACTACGTATCCGCGCTTCTGCCCCCTGTGGTGATGGCCGCCTTCTTCATCGGCCTGGTCGTGACGATCGTCAAGAGCCAGGGCGGACCGAACAAGGGCAAGGAGGACGCGGCCGTGGACGCGGCGATCAGCCGCGTGGAATCCGCCCAGCGGATGCCGCGCACCGACGGGGTCTGACCTCCGGGTCCCGCGCTTCCGGTACACCCCGCATCCGCGAAGGGCGTACGGCTCCCGAGAGCCGTACGCCCTTTTGCTGTGTAAATAACCGGCCATTCCAGACATCTGGCACTAAGGTGACGCTGTGCCCCGTCAATTGGGAGAGCTGGAAGACGCCGTGATGACACGGGTCTGGCAATGGAACCGGCCGGTCACCGTGCGGGAAGTCCTTGAAGACCTTCAGCAGGAGCGGTCCATCGCATACACGACCGTCATGACGGTTATGGACAATCTCCATCAGAAGGGCTGGGTGCGCCGGGAAGTGGACGGCCGCGCATATCGATATACGGCGGTCTCGACCCGCGCCGCATACTCGGCCGCACTGATGAACGAAGCCTGGTCACAGAGTGACAACCCCGCAGCCGCGCTGGTCGCGTTCTTCGGCATGATGTCGGCCGAGCAACGTGACGCCCTCCGGGACGCCATGCGGATCGTTCTGCCCACACTTCCCCAGGACATCGTGCAGCCGGCCGGCGAAGGTGCCGAAGCGCCCGATGACGCGGAGCGGGAGTCCGGGCGATAGCGTCGGGGTATGTCCTCAGAGCTTCCGCATACCGATTTCCAGACCGATCCGTCTGTTATAAACGTCGCCATCACCGTCCGCCGCGCGAGGACGAGCGATGTAGCCTCCGTCCGGCGACTCCTCGACGGCTACGTGCGAGAAGGCATCCTGCTGGACAAAGCGACAGTGACTCTTTACGAGGACATCCAGGAGTTCTGGATCGCCGAACGCGACGAGGACGCCCGGGTCGTCGGCTGCGGCGCCCTGCACGTGATGTGGGAAGACCTGGCCGAAGTCCGTACTCTCGCGGTCGATCACAGCATCAAGGGTGCCGGGGTCGGACATCAAGTGCTGGACAAGTTGTTGCAGACGGCCCGCTGGCTGGGGGTCCGACGGGTTTTCTGTCTCACCTTCGAAGTCGACTTCTTCGCGAAGCACGGCTTCGTGGAGATCGGAGAGACGCCGGTCGACGGAGATGTCTACAGCGAGCTGCTGCGTTCCTATGACGAGGGAGTCGCGGAGTTCCTGGGTCTCGAACGGGTGAAGCCGAACACCTTGGGCAACAGCCGGATGCTTCTGCACCTGTGATCGCCGCGCAAGAAGAGCGAACCCTATGTCCGAATCGCGCACGTTTCCCGGCCTCTTCTGCTCCTGAACCTCTCCCGGGGGTTTGTGTTTTCCGGGGAAAAGCGGTTTCCTTTCCGCGTACTCCATTTTCTATGAAAGGAAATCCGGTGGCGCAGAAGGTTCAGGTCCTTCTTGTTGACGACCTCGACGGCGGCGAGGCGGACGAGACCGTGACGTTCGCTCTCGATGGCAAGACGTACGAGATTGACCTCACCACGAGCAACGCGGACAAGCTCCGGACGCTTCTCGAGCCCTACGCGAAGAGTGGCCGGCGCACCGGTGGCCGTGCCGCGTCCGGACGTGGCAAGGGCCGCGCCGTTCCCGGTGGCAACAAGGACACCGCCGAGATCCGTAAGTGGGCGCGCGAGAACGGCCACAATGTGAATGACCGCGGCCGTGTTCCCGCGGAGATCCGTGAGGCTTACGAGAAGGCCAACGGCTGAGCAGCCGTTTCTTCGCGGAACATCCCCGTCCGGGCACGAGCCAATCGGGCCCGGTGGCATTCCGTGGCCACGGCATCCACAAGCCGGATGAGATCGGGAGTATCCCCACCCCTGCTCCCGAGGCCGGAGAGGGCCGGGAACACCGGCACCCCCTCCTGCTCGTGTGTTGGGGAGGGGGGCCGCAGCCATACGGCGGCCCCCGGCGGCACCGGCCGGCCCGGCGGTGGCGGTGCGGTGATGCGCCCGCCCGAGCCGACAGCGGTCAGCGCGAGCGCGACCCCGCCCCATTCCAGCCAGTCGAGCAGTCCGGGCAGTTCGTCGGCGCTCCCCGGCGCCACCAGCAGACTCATCCGCCGGCCGGTCAGCGCCACCGGACCGGTGCGCCCCACCCGCCGCAGCGCGGCGTGGCCGGCGTCGGCGGGGACGACGAGCGCGTCGAACCGCAGCCCGGTCAGCAGCCGCACGGGTGTGCTGCCGGCCGTTGCCCAGCCGAGCTCCTGCTCGTACCACCGTGCGCAGGCGCTCCGTGAGACGCCATCGGCACGGCCGCCCCGCTCTGCGGGACGCGCGACGCGGGGCGGTGGGACGGCGGGAGTCATGACGGAAGAACTCCCGATCCACCGTCAGGGTTACGCAGGGTCCGCGATTGAACGCATAGTGTGTCCGAGTGGGGGGCGTGCGGGCGCGTTCGGGAGTACGAAGATGTTCGCCCGTAGCGGAGGGAACCCGCGTACGCCGCATGGACTGTCTGTAATTGCGGGTAAGACATCCCTAGTGGGGAGGGGCGACACGCAAGCCACCGGACGTCTCACGTTCGCCATCGGCGTACTGGCGATAGGGGTATCTGCCTGGCCTGCGGGAACATCGTCTCGCACCATCGGGTTGGAGCAGTTGTCGGCGTTCGGGGCAGGAGATCCCCCCGGGAAGCAGGGCCGGGTGTCGGCAGTTGAAATGAGCGGTCCCCGCTTGCGGGACTAAGCTGCGGAAGGACAGGGAGGGGACCGACCCCTTACTGCCTGACCGCTCTGAGGAGCGATTAACGATGTTCGAGAGGTTCACCGACCGCGCGCGGCGGGTTGTCGTCCTGGCTCAGGAAGAAGCCCGGATGCTCAACCACAACTACATCGGCACCGAGCACATCCTCCTGGGCCTGATCCACGAGGGTGAGGGTGTCGCCGCTAAGGCCCTGGAGAGCCTCGGGATTTCGCTCGAGGCGGTCCGCCAGCAGGTGGAGGAGATCATCGGTCAGGGCCAGCAGGCCCCGTCCGGCCACATCCCCTTCACCCCCCGAGCCAAGAAGGTCCTGGAGCTTTCGCTCCGCGAGGCCCTTCAGCTCGGCCACAACTACATCGGCACCGAGCACATCCTGCTCGGCCTGATCCGCGAGGGCGAGGGCGTCGCAGCCCAGGTCCTCGTGAAGCTGGGCGCCGACCTCAACCGGGTGCGCCAGCAGGTCATCCAGCTGCTGTCCGGATATTCGGGCAGCAAGGAGGCGGCCACAGCGGGCGGCCCCGCGGAGGGCACGCCCTCCACGTCCCTGGTGCTCGACCAGTTCGGCCGGAATCTCACCCAGGCCGCTCGTGAATCCAAGCTCGACCCGGTCATCGGGCGCGAGAAGGAGATCGAGCGGGTCATGCAGGTGCTGTCCCGCCGTACGAAGAACAACCCGGTCCTCATCGGCGAGCCCGGCGTCGGCAAGACGGCGGTCGTCGAGGGCCTGGCGCAGGCCATCGTCAAGGGCGAGGTGCCCGAGACCCTCAAGGACAAGCACCTCTACACCCTCGACCTCGGCGCGCTGGTCGCCGGTTCCCGCTACCGCGGTGACTTCGAGGAGCGCCTGAAGAAGGTGCTCAAGGAGATCCGCACCCGCGGAGACATCATCCTGTTCATCGACGAGCTCCACACCCTGGTGGGTGCGGGTGCCGCCGAGGGCGCGATCGACGCGGCGAGCATCCTCAAGCCCATGCTGGCGCGAGGTGAGCTCCAGACCATCGGTGCCACCACGCTCGACGAGTACCGCAAGCACCTGGAGAAGGACGCCGCCCTGGAGCGGCGCTTCCAGCCCATCCAGGTCGCGGAGCCGTCGCTGCCGCACACCATCGAGATCCTCAAGGGTCTGCGCGACCGCTACGAGGCCCACCACCGTGTCTCCATCACGGACGAGGCGCTGGTCCAGGCCGCGACGCTGGCCGACCGCTACATCTCGGACCGCTTCCTGCCGGACAAGGCGATCGACCTGATCGACGAGGCCGGTTCCCGGATGCGCATCCGCCGGATGACCGCGCCGCCGGACCTCCGCGAGTTCGACGAGAAGATCGCGGGCGTGCGCCGCGACAAGGAGTCGGCCATCGACTCCCAGGACTTCGAGAAGGCGGCCTCTCTCCGCGACAAGGAGAAGCAGCTGCTGGCGGCGAAGGCCAAGCGCGAGAAGGAGTGGAAGGCCGGCGACATGGACGTCGTGGCCGAGGTCGACGGCGAGCTCATCGCCGAGGTCCTCGCCACCGCGACCGGCATCCCGGTCTTCAAGCTGACGGAGGAGGAGTCCTCCCGTCTGCTGCGCATGGAGGACGAGCTCCACAAGCGCGTCATCGGGCAGAAGGACGCCATCAAGGCCCTCTCGCAGGCGATCCGCCGTACGCGAGCCGGTCTGAAGGACCCGAAGCGTCCCGGTGGTTCGTTCATCTTCGCCGGTCCGTCCGGTGTGGGTAAGACCGAGCTGTCCAAGACGCTCGCGGAGTTCCTCTTCGGTGACGAGGACGCGCTGATCGCCCTCGACATGTCGGAGTTCAGCGAGAAGCACACGGTCTCGCGGCTCTTCGGCTCTCCCCCCGGTTACGTGGGATACGAGGAGGGCGGGCAGCTCACCGAGAAGGTGCGCCGCAAGCCGTTCTCCGTCGTCCTCTTCGACGAGGTCGAGAAGGCCCACCCCGACATCTTCAACTCCCTGCTCCAGATCCTGGAGGATGGTCGCCTGACCGACTCCCAGGGCCGGGTCGTGGACTTCAAGAACACGGTCATCATCATGACGACCAACCTCGGGACCCGGGACATCTCCAAGGGCTTCAACCTGGGCTTCGCCGCCCAGGGCGACGTGAAGACGAACTACGACCGGATGAAGACCAAGGTCAACGAAGAGCTCAAGCAGCACTTCCGGCCCGAGTTCCTCAACCGTGTCGATGACACGGTCGTCTTCCACCAGCTCACCGAGGAAGACATCATCCAGATCGTCGACCTCATGCTCGCCAAGGTGGACGAGCGGCTGAAGGACCGCGACATGGGCATCGAGCTCAGCGCGGAAGCGAAGTCGCTCCTGGCGAAGAAGGGCTACGACCCCGTGATGGGCGCCCGGCCGCTGCGCCGGACGATCCAGCGCGAGATCGAGGACATCCTCTCCGAGAAGATCCTCTTCGGTGAGCTGCGCCCCGGTCACATCGTGGTCGTCGGCACCGAGGGCGAGGGTGACGAGAAGAAGTTCACCTTCCGCGGCGAGGAGAAGTCGGCTCTGCCCGACGTCCCCCCGATCGAGCAGGCGGCAGGCGGCGCCGGCCCGAACATGACGAAGGAAGCGTGAGCGGCGCCTAGAGCCCGAGCGCACGAAGGGGCGGCCCCGAAGCGGTGCATACCGGTTCGGGACCGCCTCTTTGCTGTTGCGTACACGGTGACGGCCGCGTCACAGAGATGTCCCGGACGCGTCAGCCCCGCTCACGGGCGCAAATTCGCTGGCTAGTCTGGCCCGGCCCTGGACGCGTCGTCCGGGGCACGGACAAGCGAGCGACGGGGATGGGGCAGAACATGCGCGGAAGCGACGTATCACGCAGACAGGCCATGAAGCTGGCGGGGGCCGGGCTGGTGGTCCTGGCGGCCGGTACGGCGGCCTGCGGGCCGGAGGAGGACGCGTCCGGCGGCGGAACGGGCGAGCCGGGCAAGGCGACCGGTACCCCGGCGGCGCCGGGCGCCAAGCCCCAGCCCTCCTGGCAGCGCGCCACGACCTACGACGGACTGGCGTGGATCTCCGCGATCGCGGTCGTCGGCAACGTCGTGCTCGTCTCGGGCGACCCGCTGGTGGCCCGGGACATATCCACCGGCAAGGAGATCTGGTCCCGCGCGGAGGTCACCACCCCGGGCGCCAACATGCTCATCGGCGACGGGACGCTCTATCTCCAGAGCGCCCGCTACGACGGCAACATCGTCGGCCTGGACCCCGCCACGGGCAAGGACACCTGGCGCAGCCGGATGGGGGACGAGTACTCCCAGCCGCGGCCCATCGCCGCGGACGCGAACCACGTCTATGTCGTCGCGGGAATCCTGGACAAGGAGTTCCGGACGCCGGAGAACGTGATCGCCGCGATCGACACCACGTCGGGCAAGGTCGTCTGGCGGGAGAAGCGGGACAAAGGGACGGAGCAGAACGGCATCACCGCGCGGGTGGCCGGAAACCGTCTCGTCTACACGGACTTCCGGGAGAACCTCACGGTCCGCGACACCGCGACCGGCCACCAGGTCTGGACGAAGAAGATCGGCCGGTCCAGCAACCGGGGCTTCGTGGTCCACGACGGCCTCGTCATCCTCGCCAACGGGGAGCGGATGCGTGCCTTCGACCTGGCCGACGGCAAGGAGCGCTGGTCGTTCAAGACCGAGAAGTTCAGCCGCTTCAACGATCCGGCGGTCCTGGACGGTGTCCTCTACGTCTCCGACACCGCGCACGGCCTCTGGGCGGCCGATCCCGCGACCGGGAAGGCGCACTGGCACGACAAGGGGAGCCTGGACGTCGCCGCGCCCTGGCAGTTCGCGAAGGTGGGCGACGTCCTCTACGGGGCGACGGAGTTCGACAAGAACGGCGGCATCCACGCCTACGACCCCGCGAGCGGGAAGCTGCGCTGGACGTACAACGACGGCAGCGGCGATCTGCAGCGGTGGTACCTGGCGGCAGGCGGCAAACAGCTTGTGGCGCTGCACGCGAAGAAGGTGACCGCGCTGCCCGTCGGGTAGCCCGGCACCCCGGGCCGAAGGTCCCGAAACGGACAGCCGTTGGTCCCACCGCCGGTGACAAGGCGCACAGCCCTTTCGAGGCCTACTAGCCGCGTTAGGAGGAAACGCCTTGACCGCGGAAGGGACCTTCGGCCCGGTCCCCGGTATGGAATCAAGGCGTTTGGGGTGAAGTGCCCGCATGGCGGGGCTGTATCCGGTAAGGGCGGTTTGGAACTGGGGTTAAACCTCTCCCGGCAAAGACTTTCGGCAGCTCTCCGGAGGCTTGGGGCGGGACCTGTGGTGGCGAATTCCCGCCCCCCCAGCTACGGCTTTTCTTCGTAGATGGGGGGTTTGAGTGCATCCGGGGGTGCGGGTTACCAAGGTATGGCCAGCCCGGCACACCGCCGGGTCCAGTCATCTCCGGAGGATTCACGCCTATGTCGAAGCGCATGACGTTCCAGACCCGCCGCCCGTCCGTTTCCCGTGTCCGTGGCGCCGTGGTGGCAGCCGGCCTGGGGACGACGCTGGTCCTCGGTGCTGGCGCTGCGTTCGCGGCCGGCGTGACGGGGACGGCCGGCGCCGCCGACCTGGCGAGCACCACCACCGCCGAATCGGTCGCCCAGCAGGCGGCCGCGCAGGGCAAGGCGGCCGAGCACACCGCGGCCAAGAAGGCCGAGGCGTCCAAGAAGAAGGCTGCCGCCGCGAAGAAGAAGGCGGCCGCGAAGAAGAAGGCCGCCGCGAAGCTTCCCTGGGCGACCCCGGTCGGCGACTACGAGCTGAGCGCCAGCTTCGGCAACGACGGCAGCCGCTGGTCCCACAAGCACTCCGGCCAGGACTTCGCCGTGCCGATCGGCACCAAGGTCGCGGCCGCGCACAACGGCACCGTCGTGAAGGCCGGTCCGAACGGTGGCGGTGACGGCCCCGCGTACGGCAACGCCGTCGTGATCAAGCACAAGAACGGCACGTACTCGCAGTACGCCCACCTCTCGAAGATCGACGTGCACATCGGCGAGCACGTGAAGAAGGGCGAGAAGATCGCCCTGTCCGGCAACACCGGGAACTCCAGCGGTCCGCACCTGCACTTCGAGATCCGGACCACCGCGAACTACGGTTCGGCGGTCAACCCGGTCAACTTCCTGCACCACCACGGCATCTCGGTCTGATCCGGCCGGGACACCGTTCCGCTAACGCGCGGAATCCGGCCGGTGCGCCAGGGTGACCAGTTCGACGGCGACTTCGAGGGCGGCCTTCCGCTTGTCCTCGGGGTCGCCTTCGGCGTTTTTCAGCGCGAGCATGCCCGCGTGCATGGCGAAGAGCGCGCTGAAGCACCGCACCTGGTCGCTGAGTGCCGCGTCGGGATCCTTGAGCAGGTCGACGAGTCCCAGGATCCGGTCCTTGATCGTCACGCCGATGCTCAGGTCGCGTACGGTCGCCTGGTTCTCCTGCATGAAGCGGAAGAGCGGGGCGGCGCCGGCCAGTGCCGCGCTGTAGCGGCTGAGGATCTCCTTCTTCGTCTCCAGGGTGCGCGGCTGGGCCTCGCCCCAGGCGATCAGCTCCTCGATGGGCCGGCTGAGGTCCTCGAAGATGCCGGCCAGGATGTCTTCCTTGGTCTTGAAGTGGTAGTAGAGCGCGGCCTTGGTGACGTCGAGTCGCTCGGCGATCTCCCGCAGTGAGGTCTTCTCGTATCCCTGCGCGGCGAAGAGCTCCAGTGCGACGTCCTGGATGCGCTGGCGAGTGTTTCCCCGGCGCGGCTGTGACGTGCTGGTCATGACGCTCTCCCCAAACTTACTTGACGCCCGGCTAGTTACGGGGCTACCTTCCCCAGTGTAGTGAACTAGCCGGGCGGCAAGTAGGGGTCCGGTGTTCAGGGGATCTGGGGAGTTGGGGAACATGGCGGACCTGATGAAGGTGGCGCAGGAGAGGGCGGACGCGCCGGACGGGAGGGCGGGGAGACCCGGACCGCGGCAACGCAGCGTGCGGGTGGTGATGCTCGCCCTGATGATCGCCATGCTGCTGGCCATGCTCGACAACCTGATCGTCGGCACCGCGATGCCGACCATCGTCGGTGACCTCGGCGGTCTTGAGCACCTGTCCTGGGTCGTCACCGCCTACACCCTGGCCACCGCCGCCTCCACCCCCATCTGGGGCAAGCTCGGCGACTTGTACGGGCGCAAGGGCGTCTTCCTCACGTCCATCGTGATCTTCCTGATCGGCTCCGTCCTCAGCGGCATGGCCCAGGACATGGGCCAGCTGATCGGCTTCCGTGCCGTCCAGGGCCTGGGCGCGGGCGGTCTGATGGTCGGCGTCATGGCGATCATCGGTGACCTCGTGCCGCCCCGCGAGCGCGGCAAGTACCAGGGCATGATGGCCGGCGTCATGGCGATCGCGATGATCGGCGGACCGCTGGTCGGCGGCACCATCACCGACCACCTCGGCTGGCGCTGGAGCTTCTACATCAACCTGCCGCTGGGCGCCCTCGCCCTGGGCATGATCACCGCCGTACTGCACCTTCCCGAGCGGGAGCGCACCAAGGCGCGGGTGGACTACCTCGGTGCCGGGCTGCTCACCGTCGGCATCACCGCGATCGTGCTGGTGACCACCTGGGGCGGTACGGAGTACGACTGGAACTCCGCCGTCATCATGGAGCTCATCGCGATCGGCGTCGCCGCGCTGGCCGGCTTCCTCTTCGTCGAGACCAAGGCCGCCGAACCGATCATCCCGCTGCACATCTTCCGCAACGCCAACTTCACGCTGATGTCCGTGGTCGGCTTCATGACGGGCTTCGCGATGTTCGGCGCGGTGCTCTTCCTGCCGCTCTACCAGCAGTCCGTCCAGGGCGCGTCCGCGACCAACTCGGGGCTGCTGCTCCTGCCGATGCTGCTGGCGATGATGGTCGTCTCACTCGTCGCCGGACGCGTGACCACCAGCAGCGGCCGGTACAAGATCTTCCCGATCGTGGGCTCGATCCTGATGGTGACCGGCCTCTTCCTGCTCTCGCAGATGGACACCGGCACCACCCGGTTCACCTCCGGCGTCTACATGGCGGTGCTCGGCGCGGGCATGGGCTTCCTGATGCAGATCACGATGCTCGTCGCGCAGAACAGCGTGGAGATGAAGGACATGGGCGTCGCCTCCTCCTCCACCACTCTCTTCCGTACGCTCGGCAGCTCCTTCGGCGTCGCCGTCATGGGCGCGCTGTTCACCGGACGGGTGAACGACGAGATGGCCGCCCGCGGGGGCGCGGATGCCACCGCGCACGGCGCCCAGCTGGACGCGGCGAGTCTGGCGAAGCTGCCGGTCCCGGTGCGCGAGGCGTACGAGTACGCGGTGGCGTCCGGCACACATATCGCCTTCCTGGTGGGCGCCTCGGTCGGACTCGTCGCGGTGGTGGCCGCGCTGTTCGTCAAGGAGGTGCCGCTGCGGGGCACCGGACCGGAGAAGGCCCCGGTCGTGGAGGCCTGACCGCCCGCCCATGGACACGCCGAGGCCCCGGGGTACGCACCCCGGGGCCTCGGCGCTGTCATGACCGGACGGCTCAGCGCTTCTGCCGTCCGCCGCGCGGGGCCGAGTCCCGGGCCGAGTCCCGGGCCGAGTCCCGGGCCGAGTCCCGGGCCGAGTCCCGGTCCGCGGCCGCCCGGCCGCCCGGGGCGGCGCCGCGCTGTTCGCCCAGCTGGAGCATGGGGAAGCTGCCGGTGTCCGTCGGCGCGTGCTCGGGCAGCCACAGGACGGCGACCGCCCCGCCGGCGCCCCCGGCCGCGTCCGCGGGTGCCACGTTGCGGAAGGTCAGCCGGGCGCCGAGCACCCGCGCCTGACCGGCCGCGATCGTCAGCCCCAGCCCGTGCCCCTGCCCGGCCCGGTCGGCGGATCCGGTACGGAACCGGCTCGGCCCCTCCCGCAGCAGTGCCGCCGGGAACCCCGGGCCGTGATCGCGGACCCGCACCACCCGGCCCTCGACGGTGACCTCCACAGGTGTGGAGCCGTGCTTTGCGGCATTGCCCAGCAGATTGAACAGGATGCGCTCCAGCCGCCGCGGATCGGTGCTGACCCACGACTCATGGACGACCTGCACCCGTATCCGCGGATCCAGCAGCGCCACCCGGCGGCCGACGAACTCGCCCAGGGCCAGTTGCTGGAGCTCGGCCCGCTCGGATGCGCTGTCCAGCCGGGCCACCTCCAGCACGTCCTCGACCAGTGTGCGCATCGCCTGTGCCCGGTCCCGTACGAGCTCCGACGGCCGCCCCGGCGGCAGCAGCTCGGCAGCCGTCAGCAGACCTGTCACGGGTGTCCGCAGCTCGTGCGCGATGTCCGCGGTGACCCGGCGCTCGGCCTCGATCCGTTCGTTCAGCGCGTCCGTCAGGGCGTCCACCGCGCCCGCCAGCTCGTCGGTCTCGTCCCGTACGACCCCGCCGACGGCGTCCCCGACCCGTACATCGGTATGGCCCTGCGCGACCCTCCCCGCCGCGGCCGCCGCCTTGCGCAGCCGGCGCGAGAGCCGGCCGCCGATCAGGACGCCCAGCGCGGAACCGCCGAGAACCACCGAGACCGAGCCGATGATCAGCGCCCGGTCGAGGTCGCCCAGGATCGTGGCGGATCGGTCGGCGAAACGGGTGTGCAGGGAGAGCACGTCACCGCCGGGCAGCGGCACGGCCGCCCAGACGTCGGGCACCCCGCCGCTGTCCTCGACATGCGTCGCGCGCCGGTTGCGCCGGGTCTCCTGGCGCAGGCTCCCGGGCATCGTCGGATCGTTGAGTTTCGCGCCGAAGCGGGGGTCGGCCTTCTTCGTCTTCGTCGCCTCGTAGAGCAGCTGGGCGTAGGTCAGCCGTTCCAGCTGGACCTCGCGCGCGTTCTCCAGCATGGAGACCCTGGCGGCATTGTGGACGACCAGGCTCAGCGCCACCGCGATCAGGGCGCCGACCGACGCGATCGCGATGCTGATCTTCCAGCGGACGCCCGTCCGCAGGGCCGGGCGCCTCATGCCCTGAGTTTGTAGCCGAAGCCGCGGACCGTCTCGATGCGGTCCTGGCCGACCTTCGTGCGCAGCCGCTGCACATGGACGTCCACGACCCGGGTGTCCCCGCCCCAGCCGTAGTCCCAGACCCGCTCCAGCAGCTTGTCGCGGGAGAGCACCGTGCCGGGCGCGGACGAGAACTCCAGCAGCAGCCGCATCTCGGTCGGGGTCAGGCCCACCTGCTCGCCGCCCTTGCGGACCTCCATGCCCTCGGTGTCGATCTCCAGGTCGCCGAAGACCAGAACGCCGCCCTCGGGCCCCGCCGCCCCCTCGCCGCCGCCCGCCCCGCCGCCGGAGGCGTGGCCGAAGCGGCGGAGCACCGCCCGGATCCTGGCCACCAGGACCGCGCCGTCGAAGGGCTTCGTGACGTAGTCGTCGGCACCGGCCTCCAGGCCGAGCACCACGTCGATCGAGTCGGCTCGGGCCGACAGCATGATCACGGGCACCGTCGACTCGTCCCGGATGCGCCGGCAGAGGCTGACCCCGTCCAGGCCCGGCACCATCACGTCGAGCAGCGCGATGTCGGGCCGGTCGGCCCGGAACGCCTCCAGGCCGCTGAGACCGTCGGGCATCGCGGTGACCGCGAAGCCGTCCCGCTCCAGCGCCAGCTGGGTGGCCTCGCGGATGACATCGTCGTCCTCGACGAACAGGACATGGGTCTCGGCCATCGGACTGCTCTCAATTCCTCGGCGGTTCCGTGGGCGCCGCGAAGTCCCCTTCGCCGGAGCCGACCGCTCGGTTGAAGTCGTTGTGCACCCGGTCCTGCTCGCTGAACCGGCTGTTCGCCCAGTGGTACGTGATCACTTCCTCGCCCGAGGGGTAGGCGACCGCGTCCTTCTTCTCGTACACCTGTGTCGTCACCACCAGATCACCCCGGTCGATGGTCCCGTAGACCGCGGGCTGCTCGATGGCGAACACGTTCTCGTACGTGCCGTCGGACCGGGGCCGGTAGACATAGGTGCCCACACCGACGGAGTCGCCGCAGGTCATCACGTTCACCACCACGTCCGCGGAGGGGCCGGCGGTCAGCGTGCCGTACGAGGTGTCCACCGGGTACTCGTCACCGGCGCAGGTCCTGAGGTCGGTCCTGACCCGTTCGCTCACCTTGGCGTCCGCCTTGAGCAGGGCCACCGCGTCGACCCTGGGCGTCGGCCTCGCCGTGGACGGGGTCACGGTGCTCGGCGTGACCTGGGCGACCGGCTGGGTGCCTGCCGGGCCCTCGTCGCGCGTGCCCGTGCCGCCCGTGGAGCAGCTGACGGCGAACAGCGCGAAGACGGCGAGCCCGGCCAGAACCGTGCTGCTCGCCGCCCAGCCGGTCAGCCCGCGTCCACGCCTGCTGCCGGTCCCGTCCCCCGTGGGTTCTCCGGTGATGTCGCCGCCGCTCCCGCAGCCGCCCTCACCGCTGCCTGTCAGGCCGCGCACCGCTCCCGCCCCCGCTCGTCATGACGCCTGTCGCGGGGCGCCCCTGCCCCTGCCCGTGTCCGCGGCCGCACCGGGTTCCGGGGCGTCGCGACGCGGACGTCCGCTCCCGGGTCCCCGTCCTCGCGGATCCGCTCCGCACGGCTCGCCGCTTCCCTGCTCTCCAGCTCCTGGCGCAGCCGTGCCAGTGCCCGGTGCAGCGTGCTCTTCACCGTACCGGCCGACATGCCGAGCGCCGCCGCCGTCTCCTCCGTGCTCATCTGCTCCCAGTGTCGCAGCACGACCACGCTGCGCTGCTTGGGAGCCAGTACGCCCAGGACGTCCATCAGCAGGGCGCGGTCGGCACGCTGCTCGGTACCGTCCTCGATACTCGCGTCGGGAAGCTGCTCGGTGGGGACCTCGTCGAGCTTGCGTGCCCGCCACCACTCGGTGCGGGTGTTGATCATGACGCGGCGCAGATAGGCGTCGGCCAGGGACTTGTCGGCGATGCCGTCCCAGCGGCCGTACGTACGGGCCAGCGCGGTCTGCAGCAGGTCCTGTGCGTCCACGGGGTCGGGAACCAGCCGACGCGCGCTGCGCAGCAGTGCGTCCTGCCGTGTACGTACGTACTCCTCGAAACCGAGCACCTCACCCTGCGCCATGACAACCGCCTCCGTCCCCGTGGATCCCCGTAGAACCGCCGCCAGCCGCCTGGTCGTCGGGCTGACGTCGGTGACGCTACGGAGCTGTTGTCACGAGGCTGTGCGGAGCAGCCGTACGCCGACGCACGGCTGCCCATCGGTTGTGTAACAGCGCAGGAGGAGAGGGGGCGGCGGGCGGCCCCGGCGGAGCCGACGCCCCGGGGGCGCCGGCCCCCGGGGAGCGGAACGGCCCGCCCGGCCCGTCAGGTCAGCGGCAGCCTGTACCGCCCGCCGGCGAGCGGTTCCACCAGGCCGTCGGCGACCAGGCCGTCCAGCGCACGGGCCCGCTGCACCGGTTCCTCCCACACCGCGTCGAGCGCCGACTGCGGCACCGGGGCCACCGACTCGCGCAGCACCGCGAGGAGCCTGCCGCGCACCTGCCGGTCCGTACCGGCGTAGGTCTGGCCCCGGCGCGGCGGTCCCTGGTGCGCGGGCTTCCCGGCCAGCCGCCAGGCGCACTGCCCGGCGATCGGGCAGCGCGTGCAGTCCTCGTTCTTCGCGGTGCAGACGAGGGCGCCGAGCTCCATCGTCGCGGCCGCCCAGCGCGCCGCCCGCTCGTCCTCCTCCGGCAGCAGCGCACGGGCGAGCTTGCGCTCGGCGGCGGTGGTCGCGTTCGGCGGGTACTGGATGCCGGCCGCGGCGCGGGCGAACACCCGGCGGACGTTCGTGTCGAGGACGGCGTGCCGCTGCCGGTAGGCGAACGAGGCCACGGCGGCTGCCGTGTACTCGCCGATCCCGGGCAGAGCGAGCAGCTGGGCGTGCTCGCTCGGTACGTCACCGCCGTGCCGTTCCGTTATGGCCTGGGCGGCCCCGTGCAGGCGCAGAGCCCGTCGCGGGTAGCCGAGCCGGCCCCAGGCACGGACGGCCTCGCCGGGCGGTTGTGCTGCGAGGTCGGCGGGCCGGGGCCAGCGGGCCAGCCACTGCTCGTACACCGGGAGGACCCGGTTGACGGGGGTCTGCTGCAGCATGAACTCACTCACCATCACGCCCCAGGCGCCCGCTTCGGGGCGGCGCCAGGGCAGATCGCGGGCGTGCTGGTCGAACCACCCGATGACGGGAGTGTGGAGAGAAGTGAGGGAATTGGGGGGCATCTGTGTCGCAGTCGTGGCAGTCATCGCATCGTCGATCCTGGCATGGAAGGGCGGAGAGAGGTCAGGGGCACGGGGGTGTCACCCGTCATAAGAGCCCTTGGAGTGATAGTGCCGCCTGTCTTCCCTGGTCTGCCCGGACCCGCGTTCCGGCAAGTGGCCGCACGTCCCGCGAGCCCGTTGCGGCAACTGGCCCAGGGCCCGTCGGCCGTCACTCGCGCTGTCACTCGTCGTGGTCATGTGAACGCAAAGAGTTCCCCTGGGTCGAGTCCGGAGTGGGAACGGGCCGCCCCGGGATGATGATCCGCAAAACTTGGAGGCCTGTAGCGGCGGGTGGGGCGGGAGTTGGCGCTGTTCTCTCGTACAGTTTGCGCCGTGGGATCTTTGCGTAATCCGATCGGGCCGCTTCCCTCCACCATCTACTGGCGACGGAGGGTGGTAGCGGCGACGCTGATTGCGCTGCTCGCTGCGCTGATCGTATGGGCCGTCACCTCCGGTGGCGGCGAGGGGAATCACGACGACTCGCGGGCGCCCGGTTCGGCCCCCGTGGACTCGATCACGCCGGGGCCTTCCGGTTCCGGCCCGGCGATCAGTGAACAGCCGGGCGGGCGCGACGAGTCGGGCGACTCCGGCGGCGGAAGTTCGGACGCGGGCTCCGACGGAGCGGGCGACGAAGCGGGTAGTGGTTCGGGCGACGGCGCGGGTGACGGTTCGGGCGACAACGGCAACGGCGCTGGTACGGAAGCCGGTTCCGGTTCGGGCGGCGGTACGGGCGGGGTGACCGAGGGGCAGCAGGTCCCGGCCGGATCCTCGCTCCCCGACTGTGTGCCCGGCGCGATCCGGCTGTCCCTGAAGACCGATCTTCGCTACGGACCGGGCCAGAAGCCGAAGTTCAGGCTGATCGCCACGAACACCTCGTCCACCGCGTGCAAGGCCGACTTCGGCCCGAAGGCCGCGGTGCTCACCGTGACCGAAGCGGGCGGGGACGACGACGAGGTGTGGTCCTCCGAGGACTGCCCGCGCAACGCGGCGGCCGTGCTGCTGAAGGTGCCGGCCGGGGCGAGCGTCGAGCACGCCGTGGAGTGGGACCGCGCGAAGAGCGCCCCGAAGTGCGCGACGCCGCCCGCGGGGGCGGTGGGCCCCGGTACGTATCTGGTCGAGGCCAAGGCCCCGGGTGAGCCCGTGCAGCGCGCCTCGTTCGTCCTCGCGAAGGACTGACGGCGCGAAGGACTGACGGCGGAGGGCCGGCCCTTGTGAAGCGCTGAACCGCGCACACCCGGATGGCCGTGCGCACCCCGCCGGATGCGCGCCTCGGCCGTACGTACCGTGCGGGATGCCCTCCGCCGTACGTACGGTTCGGGAGGCCTCCGCCGTGCGTACCGTTCGGGACGCTCCGGCTACACGTACCGTTCGAGAATCGACGACTCGGCCAGTCGCGACAGCCCCTCGCGCACGCTGCGGGCCCGTGCCTCGCCGACCCCGTCCACCGTCTGGAGATCGTCGACGCTCGCCGCGAGCAGCTTCTGCAGGCCGCCGAAGTGCTCGACCAGCCGGTCGATGATCGCCCCGGGCAGGCGCGGCACCTTCGCCAGCAGCCGGAAGCCGCGCGGCGACACCGCCGAGTCCAGCGTCTCCGGAGAGCCGCTGTATCCCAGCGCCCGTGCCACGACCGGGAGTTCGAGCAGTTCGGTGTGGGACAGCGTGTCCAGCTCGGTGAGCGCCTCCGCCACCGTGCGCGAACGCTTCGCGGTCGGCTCCGGCACGTAGTCGCGCACGACCAGCTCGCGCTCCGGCTCCACGCCCGCGATCAACTCGTCGAGCTGGAGCGAGAGAAGCCGGCCGTCGGTGCCGAGCTCCACCACGTACTCGGCGATCTCGGTCGCGATCCGGCGGACCATCTCCAGGCGCTGGGCGACGGCCGTCACGTCCCGGACCGTCACCAGGTCCTCGATCTCCAGCGCGGAGAGCGTCCCCGCCACCTCGTCGAGCCGGAGCTTGTAGCGCTCCAGCGTGGCGAGCGCCTGGTTGGCCCGGGAGAGGATCGCGGCGGACTCCTCCAGGACCCGGCGCTCCCCGTCCACGTACAGCGCGATGAGGTGCATCGACTGCGAGACCGAGACGACCGGGAAGTTGCACTGCTTGGAGACCCGGTCCGCCGTGCGGTGACGGGTGCCCGTCTCCTCGGTGGGGATGGAGGCGTCCGGGACCAGCTGGACGCCGGCCCGCAGGATCTTGGTCATGTCCTTGTCGAGGATCAGCGCCCCGTCGAGCTTGGCGAGCTCGCGCAGCCGGGTCGCGGTGAATTCCACGTCCAGCACGAAGCCGCCGGTGCACATCGATTCGACGGTCCTGTCCATGCCGAGCACGATCAGCCCGCCGGTGTTGCCGCGGAGGATGCGCTCCAGGCCGTCCCGCAGGGCCATTCCGGGCGCGACGGCGCTCAACGAGGCGCGCATCAGCGCCTCGTTACCGGTGCCTTGGCCGGACTTTCCGGGCGATGCTGCCCGGTCGCTGGCTGCCACTGCACTCCTCCGGTCACAGGTTTGCGGTGCCCTCAGGGGCTCTCGTCTGGATCGTCCTGATCCAGACGGAAGACCCTACGTCCCTCGTACCGTTCGTACGGACGGGCGAGACCAGGGCAAAGTCTACCGGCGTGCGCCGTCCTCCTGAGGGGCCTGTGCACGAGAGCGGCGCGGCAGCACGCGCAGAGCGTCGCCCATGTTGGCGACTTCTGTGACCTTCATACCGGCCGGGACCTTCCCCGGATCGGTGGGAACCAGGGCGTGGGTGAAGCCCAGACGGTGTGCCTCGGCCAGTCTGCGCTGCACCCCGGTGACCCGTCTGACCTCGCCCGCGAGCCCCACCTCGCCGATCGCCACCAGGTTCTTGGGCAGCGGTGTGTCGCTTGCCGCGCTGGCCAGGGCGAGCGCGACCGCGAGGTCGGCGGCCGGCTCGGTGAGCTTCACGCCGCCTACCGTGGCGCTGTAGATGTCCCGCTTGCCCAGCGAGCTGATCCGGCCGCGCTGCTCCAGGACGGCCAGCATCATCGACACCCGGGACGTTTCGAGGCCCGATGTGGTGCGCCGGGGAGACGGGATCTGGGAATCGACGGTGAGGGCCTGCACCTCGGCGACCAGCGGGCGCTTGCCCTCCAGGGTGACGGTCAGGCAGGTGCCGGGCACGGGCTCGTCCCGGCGGGTGAGGAAGAGGCCGGAGGGGTCGGCGAGACCGGTGATGCCCTCGTCGTGGAGCTCGAAGCAGCCGACCTCGTCGGTCGCCCCGTAGCGGTTCTTGACGCCGCGCACGAGCCGCAGCCGGGCATGCCGGTCGCCCTCGAAGGACAACACCACGTCGACCAGGTGCTCCAGCAGCCTGGGACCCGCGATCGCGCCGTCCTTGGTGACGTGGCCGACCAGCAGCGTCGACATGCCGCGCTCCTTGGAGGCGCGGATCAGCGCTCCGGCGACCTCGCGGACCTGCGCCATCCCGCCGGGCGCCCCCTCGATCTCGGGGGAGGCGACGGTCTGTACGGAGTCCAGGACGAGCAGGGACGGCTTGACGACGTCCAGATGACCCAGGACCGCGGAGAGGTCGGTCTCCGCGGCCAGATACAGATGGTCGTTGATGGCCCGGATCCGGTCGGCGCGCAGCCTGACCTGGCTGGCGGACTCCTCGGCCGTGACGTACAGCGTGCGGTGTTCGTCGCTTGCGGCCTTGGCCGCCACGTCCAGCAGCAGTGTGGACTTGCCCACGCCTGGCTCGCCCGCGAGCAGCACGACGGCGCCCGGCACCAGCCCGCCGCCCAGCACCCGGTCCAGCTCGCCCACGCCCGTCGAGCGGGCGGTGGCCTGGCGGCTGTCGACCTGGCCGATGGGGAGCGCGGCCGTCGAGACCCGGCCGGCCGCCGTGGTCCGGACCGCCGGGGCGCCGCCGAACTCCTCGACCGTCCCCCACGCCTGGCACTCGAAGCAGCGGCCGAGCCACTTGACGGTGGTCCAGCCGCATTCGGTGCAGCGGTAGGACGGCCGGTCCTTCGCGGTTTTCGTACGGGCAGCCATGGCGCAACCGTATAGGTGGGGTCGGACAGTGGGGCCCCGCACAGCGCGCGGGCGGGGCCGCGCACCGGAGAGATGGGCGGAATCGCGGATTCCTGTCCCTTATTGAGCGATACGTTCACCCGTAAGGGTTAAATGTGCTCAAGGAGTACGAGGGGTATGTCCGCCCCTGCCTACGGTCGCCAGGTGACGAGCAGCAGGCTGGAGATCTCCACGCACACCCCCGGCGCACACCAGGCGCAGCATCGCGCGCCCCACTCCTCGCCGAAGCGGCCTCCCGCTCGTTACGAGCCGCACCTCGATGGCCTGTTCACGTACTGCCTCTCCGTGCTCTGCGACCACGACGCCGCCACCGAGGCGCTGGGCGGAGTGCTGGCGCTGGCGGAGCGGCAGGGCGGCCGGTGCCCGGCGGACGAGGAGGAGCGCAGGGCCTGGCTGTACGCACTGGCCCGGTGGATGTGTCTGCGCAGGCTCGGCGAGCAGCGGCAGGGCAGGCAGGCGCATCGCAGGGCCGACGGCGCGCAGGCGCGCAGGCAGTCGGCCAGGGCGCAGGACGACCCTCGTGGCGCCGTCGTACCGACGGCCCGCGCAGGACGGCGTACGCCCGCGTCCGCGCACGCCTCGAAAGCCGCAGTCGCACCACCCCTCACGCCCGTCGCACCCTCCGCATCCCTCACGCCGTCCGCGCGCCTCATGTCCTCCGCGCCCCGGTCCGCGTGGTCACCGGCTTCAGCGTCGCCGTCCGCCGGGTCGCCGTCCGCCGGTCCGACGCCCCCGGAGACCACGCTCGCCCCGACGCCCGCCGGGTTCGTGGAGAGCCCCGCCGCCGCCGAGGCGCACCGCCGCGAGCTGGCCCGGCTGGCCTGGCCCGAGGCGGCGGGCACCACCCCCGAGCAGCGCGAGGCGCTGGAGCTCGCGGTGCGCCACCGGCTCCCCCCGCACGCGGTCGCCGCAGTTCTCGGGCTGGAACCCGCGACCGCCCGGGAGCTCCTGGCCGGGGCCGCCTGTGAGGTGGAGCGGACGAGGGCCGCCCTCGCCGTCGTCGAGAAGGGCAACTGCCCCGCGGTCGGCAGGCTCACCGGCGACCACCGCGTGCTGCTCTCCGCCACCCTGCGCCGCGAGCTCGTACGGCATGTGGACGACTGCCCGAGCTGCCGCCGGGCGGCCGAGCGGGCCGGCGCGCAGGGCCCCTGGCCCGGTGCGGCGGTCACGCCCGTGGCCACGCTGGCGGTCGTCGAGGCGCCGCGCCCCTCCGCCTACGTGGCGATGCTCCAGGCCCAGAAGCATCAGAGGAACCGTTCCGCCACTCCCCGGTTCGACCGGACGGGCTTTCCGATGGACCCGAAGGACCACGCCGCGCGCCGGGACCGGCTGCGGTCCAGGGTCATGACGACGACGGTCGTCGCCACGGTCGTCGCCGCCCCCGTGATCGCCCTGTGGTCCGCCTACCGGGGCGCGCCGCTCACCGGCGAGGGGCGCGACGGTTCGGCGGTCACCGCGACCGAGTCCGACGACGGCCAGGAAGCCGACGACCCGTACGGACCCTACGAGAACGCGGGCAACGCCCGCCCCGAGCCCGGCCCCGGCTTCATGGACGGCACCCTCCCGGACGTCTCGGCCGAGGTCATCGGCGTGGGACCGGACCCGGACGGGGGAGGGGCCGTCGCGGGCCGTCTCACCGTGGAGGTCCGCTCGTCCGGCGGCACGACGACGATCACGCTCACCGCGTCGAAAGCAGGCCCGGTCGTCTGGTCGGCCGGCACGGGCCAGTCCTGGCTGCGCCTGAGCAGCACCTCGGGAAGGCTCGCCGCGGGCGACAGCGACACGGTCCGCGTCCTCGTGGACCGCGCGCGCGAACCCGCCGGCCACTGGACCGCACGGATCGCCCTCGCCCCCTCGGGGTCGGTCGTGTCGATGCACGGGTACGGGGGGCCTGCGCCGACCGTCCCGCCACGGCCGCCATGGCCACCACGGCCGGGCGGCCCGTCCCGCCCGCACCCGTCCGCACCGGGGGAGCCGTCTCCGTCCTCCCCGGGCCCCGCCCCGACTCCCGGCCCGACGGGCACCACTCCGAGGCCGACGGACCCGGGCTCACCGAGCCCGTCCCCGGACCCGACGGACTCGCCGACCGGATCCCCCACGGACTCCCCGCCCCCGACCGATCCCGGAGCGGGCGGCCCGAGCACCCCGCCGCCGGCGAGGTGACGCGGCCGTGCCCCTACTCGCTGCGGACCGGCGCGGCCGTGCCCCCGCCCCGGGTGCCGGACAGACGCACGGCTCCGAGGGCGGCTACGCCGGGTCCGCCGGGTGGGGTGCCATCGGCAGCAGCGAGGAGAGCCGCTCCTCGCACAGCCCGACCAGCCGGTCGTAGGCCTCCTTGCCCATCAGCTCCGTGAGCTCGGGCCGGTACGACACGTAGACCGGCTCCCCGGCACCGTGCGCCGATGTCGCCGACGTGCACCACCAGTGCAGGTCGTGGCCGCCCGGTCCCCAGCCCCGGCGGTCGTACTCACCGATCGTCACCTGGAGCACACGCGTGTCGTCGGGCCGGTCGATCCAGTCGTACGTACGCCGGACCGGAAGCTGCCAGCACACGTCCGGCTTCGTCTCCAGGGGCTCCTTGCCCTCCCGCAGCGCCAGGATGTGCAGGGAACAGCCGGCCCCCGCGGCAAAGCCGGGACGGTTCTGGAAGATGCAGGAGCCCTCCCAGCGCCTGGTCTGGCGCTCTCCGTCCTCATCGGTCTGGACCCAGCCCGTCTCCGTGCCCACGTCGTGGAACTGCCACAGATCGGGGGTGAGCCGGGCGACGTGACCGGCCACCCGCTTCTCGTCGTCCTCGTCCGAGAAGTGGGCGCCCAGAGTGCAGCACCCGTCGTCGGCGCGACCGGCCTGGATGCCCTGGCAGCCACTGCCGAAGACGCAGGTCCACCTGGACGTCAGCCAGGTCAGGTCACAGCGGAAGACCTGCTCGTCGTCGGCGGGGTCCGGGAACTCCACCCACGCCCGCGCGAAGTCGATCCCCGTCTCGTCGGACCCCTGGGGTCCCTCTGTCTGCGGCTGCTGCATCTCCTGCTTCATCTTCTGCTTCTTCGTGGCTTTGCCCGGCTTCGCCTTTTTCGTCTTTGGCACGCGCCCAGAGTAAGTCGGGCCGGCGGCCGGCCCGGCACATGGACGGGGTGCGGTGGCAGGGGATGCGCCGGTCCGTGCTCCCGCGGAGCCGCAGTAGCGTTCTGCATATGAGACTCGGAGTCCTCGACGTGGGGTCGAACACGGTTCATCTGCTGGTGGTCGACGCCCACCCCGGCGCCCGCCCGCTGCCCGCGCACTCGCACAAGGCGGAACTGCGCCTGGCCGAACTCCTCGACGAGGACGGGGCGATCGGCCCGCTCGGCGTGGACCGGCTGGTGACGACGATCGCCGACGCGCTCCAGGCCGCCGAGGACAAGGGCTGCGAGGACGTGCTGGCGTTCGCCACCTCCGCGGTGCGGGAGGCGAGCAACGCCGACAAGGTGCTGGCCCGGGTGCGCGACGAGACGGGCGTCGAGCTCGCCGTCCTCAGCGGTACGGAGGAGGCCCGCCTCACCTTCCTCGCCACCCGGCGCTGGTTCGGCTGGTCGGCGGGCAAGCTGCTGGTCCTGGACATCGGCGGCGGCTCGCTGGAGATCGCGTACGGCATCGACGAGGAACCGGACGCCGCCGTGTCGCTGCCGCTGGGGGCGGGCCGGCTCACGGCCGGCTGGCTGGCCGGTGATCCGCCGGACCCGGCGGAGGTGAAGGAGCTGCGCCGCCACGTGCGGGCGCGGATCGCCCGCAGCGTCGGCGAGTTCACCCGCTTCGGCCGCCCCGACCATGTCGTGGCCACGTCCAAGACCTTCAAGCAGCTCGCCAGGATCGCGGGCGCCGCCCGCTCCACCGAGGGCCTGTACGCGCAGCGCACCCTCAGTCGCAAGGCCCTGGAGGAGTGGGTGCCGAAGCTGGCGGCGATGACGGTCGAGGAGCGCGGGAACCTGCCCGGTGTCTCCGAGGGCCGGTCCGCCCAGCTGCTGGCCGGCGCGCTGGTCGCGGAGGGCGCGATGGACCTCCTGGGCGTCGAGGAACTGGAGATCTGCCCCTGGGCGCTGCGTGAGGGAGTGATCCTGCGCCGCCTGGACCACCTGACGTCCAAGGAGGACGCGGCCCTGAACTGACGGGGCGCCCGACGCGTCCACCGAGGCCGCGGTGGCCCGAAGCGACGGGGGCGCTCGGAGTTCACCGCGGTCGCGGCCCCGGACCGGCGGGACCACCCACCGCGTCCGCCGAGGGTGTTCGCCCTGAGCCGAGGGCCGGGGCCGCGGTGGCCCGGGACCGGCGGGGTCCGCCCCGGCGCGTGTCACCGTCATGGCCCTTCTCACTTTCCACCGGACTCCCTCGGCGACGCGCACCGCTGCCCGTACGCTGTCTGCGTGGCAGAACCAGTGGTGCGCATCCCGGATGCGAAGGTCGCCCTGTCGACGGCCTCGGTCTATCCGGAGTCGACGGCGACGGCCTTCGAGATCGCCGCGCGCCTGGGGTACGACGGCGTCGAGGTCATGGTCTGGACCGACCCCGTCAGCCAGGACATCGAGGCCCTGCGCCGGCTCTCGGACTACCACCGGATGCCGATCCTGGCCGTCCACGCCCCGTGTCTGCTGATCACCCAACGGGTCTGGTCCACCGATCCCTGGGTCAAGCTCCAGCGGGCGCGCGCCGCGGCGGAGAAGCTCGGCGCGTCGACCGTCGTGGTCCACCCGCCCTTCCGGTGGCAGCGCAACTACGCGCGTGACTTCGTCACCGGGATCTGGCGGATGGCGGACGAGACCGATGTGCGCTTCGCCGTCGAGAACATGTACCCGTGGCGCTACCGGGACCGCGAAATGCTCGCGTACGCCCCCGACTGGGACGTCACCAACGACGACTACCGTCACTTCACGGTCGATCTGTCGCACACGTCGACGGCGCGGACGAGCGGCATGGACATGGTCGACCGGATGGGCGACCGGCTGGCCCATGTCCACCTGGCCGACGGCAGGGGGTCCGGCAAGGACGAGCACCTGGTGCCCGGCCGGGGCGACCAGCCCTGTGCCGAACTGCTGGAGCGGCTGGCCCGGACCGGCTTCGACGGCCACGTCGTCATCGAGGTCAATACGCGCCGGGCGATGTCCACCGCCGAACGCGAGGCCGACCTGGCCGAGGCGCTCGCCTTCACCCGGCTGCACCTGGCCTCCTCGGCGCAGATGCCGCGCTCATGACCCCGGGCGCGGAGGCCCCGGCCGCAGAGACCCCGGGCCCCAGGCGCCGCGGCCGCCCCTCCCGTACGACGGCGACGGCCGGCCCGGACGCGCGCACCCGCATTCTGGAGGCCGCCCGGGCCGAATTCGCCGAGCGCGGCTACGACAGGACATCGGTCCGCGGGATCGCGAGGGCGGCGGGCGTGGACGCCGCCCTGGTCCACCACTACTTCGGTACGAAGGACGAGGTCTTCGCCGCCGCGATCGAGCTCTCCTTCGAACCCGCCCTGGTGATCCCCGCCCTTCTGGGCAGCGGCGAGGAGGGCCTGGGGGAGCGGCTGGCCCGCTACTTCATCGCGGTCTGGGAGAACCCGGCGTCCAGGACCCCGCTGCTGGCGGTCATGCGCTCGGCCCTGACCCACGAGGCGGCGGCGAACGTACTGCGCGGCTTCGTCCTGCGGCGCCTGCTGGGACGGATCGCGGAACAGCTGGACGTACCCGACCCCACCTTCCGCGCCGAACTGGCCGCCTCGCACATGGTGGGCATCGCGATGCTGCGGTACGTGATCCGGGCGGAGCCCCTGGCATCGGCTGACCCGGAAAAGATCATCGCGATGGTGGCCCCCACCCTTCAGCACTATCTGACCGACTCGGGCCCGTCCGGCAATCCGGGCATACCGAGCCCTTCCGGCGATTGAGGCGCGGGGTCCGGGGCAGTGCCCCGCCCCCGTCTCCCACAGCCACCCCGCACCCGGACGCCCCTGCCCGAGCCCCCACCGCACCGCGCCCCACACCGCGCCCATTCCCCGAGCACCCAATCCCGCATTCCGGACACCCTGTCCAGATCTTGGCACCGGAGGCGTACGCTCGAAGTCAGTCTTTTCTGTCGAAGGAGCGAGAGACGATGCCGCAGCTGAGGTCCCGCACTGTCACCCACGGCCGCAACATGGCGGGCGCGCGCGCCCTTATGCGCGCCTCGGGCGTAGCGAGCGAGGACATCGGCAAGCCGATCATCGCGGTCGCCAACTCGTTCACCGAGTTCGTGCCCGGCCACACCCACCTCGCCCCGGTCGGCCGGATCGTCTCCGAGGCGATCAAGGCGGCGGGCGCGGTTCCCCGCGAGTTCAACACGATCGCGGTGGACGACGGCATCGCCATGGGCCACGGCGGCATGCTCTACAGCCTGCCCTCCCGTGACCTCATCGCCGACTCCGTCGAATACATGGTCGAGGCACACTGTGCCGACGCGCTGATCTGCATCTCGAACTGCGACAAGATCACCCCGGGCATGCTGATGGCCGCCATGCGCCTCAACATCCCCACCGTCTTCGTCTCCGGCGGTCCGATGGAGGCCGGCAAGGCCACCCTCGTCGACGGCACGGTTCGCAAGCTCGACCTGGTCAACGCGATCAGTGACGCGGTCGACGAGTCCATCTCCGACGAGGACATCCTCCGTATCGAGGAGAACGCCTGTCCCACCTGCGGCAGCTGTTCCGGCATGTTCACCGCCAACTCGATGAACTGCCTGACCGAGGTCCTCGGCCTCTCCCTCCCCGGCAACGGCTCCGTCCTCGCCACGCACACCGCCCGCCGGGCACTGTACGAGGACGCCGGCCGTACGGTCGTCGAGATCACCAAGCGCTACTACGAGCAGGACGACGAGACGGTCCTGCCGCGCTCCATCGGCACCCGCGCCGCGTTCGACAACGCGATGGCGCTGGACATCGCCATGGGCGGCTCGACCAACACGATCCTGCACCTGCTGGCCGCCGCCGAGGAGGCGGAGCTGGCGTACAACCTCGACGACATCAACGAGGTCTCCCGCCGGGTCCCGTGCCTCTCCAAGGTCGCCCCCAACGTGGCTCCCGGCGGTACGTACTACATGGAGGACGTCCACCGGGCCGGCGGCATCCCCGCCCTCCTCGGTGAGCTCCACCGCGGCGGTCTGCTCAACGAGGACGTGCGCTCGGTGCACTCCGACACCCTCGCCGAGTGGCTCAAGAACTGGGACATCCGAGGGGGCTCGCCGTCCCCCGAGGCCGTCGAGCTGTGGCACGCGGCCCCGGGCTGCGTCCGTTCCGCGACCGCCTTCTCGCAGTCCGAGCGCTGGGACACCCTCGACCTGGACGCGGCCGGCGGCTGCATCCGCGACGTGGCGCACGCGTACTCCAAGGACGGCGGCCTCGCGGTCCTCAAGGGGAACATCGCCGTCGACGGCTGTGTCGTGAAGACGGCCGGCGTCGACGAGTCGATCTGGACCTTCGAGGGCCCGGCGGTCGTCTGCGAGTCCCAGGAGGAGGCCGTCGACAAGATCCTCCGCAAGGAGATCGAGCACGGCGACGTCGTCGTCATCCGTTACGAGGGCCCGCGCGGCGGCCCCGGCATGCAGGAGATGCTCTACCCCACCTCCTTCCTCAAGGGTCGCGGCCTCGGCAAGACCTGCGCACTGATCACGGACGGCCGCTTCTCGGGCGGTACGTCGGGCCTGTCCATCGGCCACGCCTCGCCCGAGGCGGCGTCCGGCGGCACGATCGCGCTGGTCGAGGACGGCGACCGGATCCGGATCGACATCCCGAACCGCTCGATCGAGCTCCTTGTCCCCCACGCCGAGCTGGCCGCCCGTCGTGCGGCGCTGAACGGCGTGTACGCGCCGAAGAACCGCGAGCGCAAGGTCTCGGCGGCGCTGCGCGCCTACGCGGCCATGGCGACGAGCGCGGACCGGGGCGCCGTCCGCGACGTCTCCAAGCTGGGCTGAACGATCGCGTACCCGGCCCCTCTCCGGAGGGGCCGGGGCATCTGCCCCTCCGCCGTCCGTGTCACCGACCCGACGGAACGGTGACACGGCACCGAGGCGCCAACGCGGCCGGGCCGACCCGCACCGCTGCCCCGCCGCCGCCCCGTTCCTGGGATAATCGACCGCGTGACCGAGAACAGCGACACCTCCGACGGCACGGCTCCCGGCACCACCGAGTCCGGCACGAAGCCCACCGGCGCCCCCGCGACCGCCCCCGGCCCGCAGCCCGAGCCCATCCGCTTCTTCGGCACGACCTGGGTCGCCCACGACGGCAACTACGCGCTCCGCCGCGCCGGAGTCTCCCTCGGCTCGCTCGCCGCCGCGGTCGCCTCCTGCTTCGTGCTGCGTTTCGCCTTCCAGGGCCTGGAGATCGCCGACGTCGGGAGCTTCCTCGGCCTGCTGGTCGTCCTGATGTTCGCCATCTGCAGTGCCGTCGCCTTCCGCAAGACATGGGAGGGCTTCAGCCGCCGCCCGGCCGACCCGGGCCGAGAGGACACGCTGCGAGGCCTCAGGACCATCGGCTTCGTCGGATCGCTCCTCGCGTACTTCTTCCGTACGTTCACCGAGGCACCGGGCGAGAAGCTCCGGCGCGCGGAGTACGAGGAGGCCCAGGCCCGCTTCGCGAAGCGCCGTTCGGCCCGGACCGGCAATCCGGCGGCCCGCAAGGCGGCCAAGGCGAAGAAGAAGACCCGCCGCGCGTAGCCGGGGCTCTGATTCGGGGCGGGCCACGGGCGGCACGATGGCCCCATGACCGCAACGGACGCCCCGGACGCGAATCCGGAACGCACCCAACCCGCCCCGCCCCCGCGCGCCCAGCCGCCCTCGCGTGCCCTGTCCTTCGACCGGGCGGCCGCCCAGTACGCCGCGGCCAGGCCCGGCTACCCGGCGGCTCTGTTCGTCGCCGTCGAGGAGCTTGCCGGCCGCCCCCTGCGCGGCGCCCGAACCCTCGACGTGGGCGCGGGCACCGGTATCTCCACCCGCCGCCTCGACGACCGGGGCGCCCGAGTCGTCGCGGTGGAACCGGGCCCCGGAATGGCGGCGGAACTGCGCCGGGCCCTCCCGCACATCCCGCTGGTACAGGGGGACGGCAACAGCCTCCCCTTCGCCACGGCCTCGGCCGACCTGATCACGTACGCCCAGTCCTGGCACTGGACCGACCCCGCCCGTTCCGCCCCCGAGGCCCGGCGCGTCCTGAAGCCGGGCGGCGCGCTCGCCCTCTGGTGGAACGTCGCCGACCACACCGTCCCCTGGGTCTTCGACCAGGACAACCGGCTGCGCCGCTTCTTCGGCGCGGAGACGGGCGTCAACGACACCAGCGCCCACGGCTCGCCCCTCCGCCACCGAGATCTGCCCCCCCGAGCCCGCGTTCGTGCACCGCCGTATCCCCTGGACCAGGCGCGTCCCGCTGACCACCCACCTCGCCAACCTCGGCAGCCACTCCGCGTTCCTGGTCATCGGCGAGGAACCCACCCGTCGCTTCCTCGCCGAGGAACGCGAGCACCTTGCGCCGCTCTTCCACGACGGCATGGTCGAGGAGGCGTACGTCGTGGACCTGAGCGTCGGCACCCACTGAGCGGACCGGCACCCGCAAACGCGCGGTCCCTTGACGGCGGCGTTCCGCCGGCACCAGAATTCATCGCATGATGAATTCATCGGGCGTCGCCATCGAGGCCCGTGGCCTCACCGTCGTACGAGGCAGCCGCACCGTCCTGAAAGGACTCGGCTTCACCGTCGGAACCGGCAGGATCACCGGACTTCTCGGCCCCTCCGGCTGCGGCAAATCCACCCTGATGCGGGCGGTCGTCGGCACCCAGGCCAAGGTCACCGGAACCCTCGACGTCCTCGGCAGCCCCGCGGGCCACCCCGCCCTGCGCCCGCGCATCGGGTACGTCACCCAGGCCCCCTCCGTCTACACGGACCTCACCGTCCGGCAGAACCTCGACTACTTCGCGGCCATCCTCCAGCCGGGCCGTCGCCACCGGGACGCCCGTCGCGAGGCCGTCACCCGCGCGGTCACCGAGGTCGACCTGACCAGCCACGCCGACGACCTCGCAGGCGCCCTCTCGGGCGGCCAGCGCACCAGGGTCTCCCTCGCCGTCGCGCTGCTCGGAACCCCCGAACTGCTGGTCCTCGACGAACCCACCGTCGGCCTCGACCCGGTGCTCCGGCGCGACCTCTGGAACCTCTTCCACCGCCTCGCCGCCGACCGGGGCACCACCCTGCTCGTCTCCTCCCACGTCATGGACGAGGCCGAGCGCTGCCACCGGCTGCTCCTGATGCGTGACGGCGAGATCCTCGCCGACGACAACCCCGAGGCCCTGCGCGGGGCAGCCGGCACCGACACCGTCGAAGAAGCCTTCCTCCACCTGGTCGACGCGGCCGCCACCCGTCAGGAGAACGCCCGATGAGCACGACGTCCGGCACATCCCCCCTGAACCCGGCCCGCACTCTCGCCACCGCCGGCCGCGTGCTGCGCCAGCTGACGCACGACCCGCGCACGGTCGCACTGCTTCTGCTCATCCCGGTCCTGCTGATCACGCTGCTGCGGTACGTCTTCGACGGGAGCCCGCAGACCTTCGACTCGATCGGCGCCTCGCTCCTCGGCATCTTCCCGCTGATCACGATGTTCCTGGTGACCTCGATCGCCACCCTGCGCGAACGCACCTCGGGCACCCTGGAACGGCTCCTCGCCATGCCGCTCGGCAAGGGCGACCTGATCGCCGGCTACGCCCTCGCCTTCGGCGCCGTCGCCATCGTCCAGTCGCTCCTGGCCACAAGCCTCTCGGTCTGGGGCCTCGGCCTGGACGTCACCGGATCGCCCTGGCTGCTGCTCCTGGTCGCCCTGCTCGACGCACTCCTCGGCACGGCACTCGGCCTGTTCGTCTCCGCCTTCGCCGCCTCCGAGTTCCAGGCCGTCCAGTTCATGCCGGCCGTGATCTTCCCGCAGCTCCTGCTCTGCGGACTCTTCATCGCCCGCGACCGGATGGCACCCGTACTCGAAGCGATCTCGAACGTGCTGCCCATGTCGTACGCCGTCGACGGCATGAACGAGGTCCTTCACCACACCGCCGTCACCGGCGACTTCGTCCGCGACATCGCGATCGTGGCGGGGTGCGCCCTCCTCGTCCTCGGCCTCGGCGCGGCCACCCTCCGCCGCCGCACCGCCTGAACGACCGGTGCGAGGATGGCGCCACGAGCACCGTGAACCGTGAGCACCGCCCGAAGGGTGAACCCCATGACCCAGACAGTTGCAGTCCTCGGCACCGGCAAGATCGGCGAGGCCCTGCTCAGCGGCATGATCCGGGCCGGCTGGCGCCCGGGGAACCTGCTGGTCACCACCCGCCGCCCCGAGCGTGCCGCGGAGCTCCACGACCGCTACGGCGTCGACGCGGTCACCAACGCGGAGGCGGCCAAGCGCGCCGACATCCTCATTCTGGCGGTCAAGCCTCAGGACATGGGCCGCCTCCTGGACGAACTCTCCGCGCACATCACCGCCGACCGCCTGGTCATCAGCGCCGCGGCAGGCATCACGACCGCCTTCATCGAGGAACGCCTCACCACGGGCACCCCGGTGGTGCGGGTCATGCCGAACACTCCGGTGCTGGTCGACGAGGGCATGTCCGTCATCTCCGCGGGCAGCCATGCCACCACCGGCCACCTCACCACCACCGAGGCGATCTTCGGAGGCGTCGGCAAGACCCTGCGCGTCCCCGAGTCCCAGCAGGACGCGGCCACCGCTCTCTCCGGCTCGGGCCCCGCCTACTTCTACTTCCTCGTCGAGGCGATGACGGACGCCGGCATCCTGCTCGGCCTGCCGCGCGCCCAGGCCCACGACCTCATCGTGCAGGCGGCCATCGGCGCCGCCGTGATGCTCCGCGACAGCGGAGAGCACCCGGTCAAGCTACGCGAAGCCGTCACCAGTCCGGCCGGCACCACCATCAGCGCCATCCGCGAACTGGAGAACCACGGCGTACGCGCCGCCCTCATCGCCGCCCTGGAGGCGGCCCGAGACCGCAGCCGCGAGCTGGCCTCCGGCAACGGCTGACCCACTCCGCGGCAGCGAGCGGCTCCGCACCGCGCCGCCACCGCCGCGCACCGACACGGCGGTAGCGGCGCGTCCACGACGACAACCTCCCGACCTGCCGACCCTGACCCGTCCGGCGGATCCGCACACGGGGGCGGAGCCGGCGGCCGAGGCCGGGACGCCACCCCTTTGCCCGCCTTCCGTCGCACGTCGGCGAGGACGGGGGTTGACACACCTCATCCGCGTCCGTAGTGTGCTCCGAGTTGTCCGACGTGAGCGCCGACCCCGGTCGGTCCCCGGACAGCCATTCCGCAACAACCACAACGAGTGAGCGACAGCTGTCGCCTGCTGCTGTGCGCGCATATGCGAAATGAGGAATCCGCGTTCGAAGGGACGCGGCCCCGATTAGCGTCGAGGCCCTGGATTCCGCTAATGTCTCACTAGTCGGAACGGCCCAACAGCCGGGAAGACAAACCCAACTGACTGGGAATCAGGCCCGAAAGGATCTGATAGAGTCGGACTCGCCGGAAAGGGAAGCGCGAAAGCGAAGAACTGGAAAGCGAAAATGCGAGACCCGCTTCGACCGGGAATCGGACGCGAAAGAGTCTGATAG